>NZ_JBPKAM010000200.1:0-5315 GCF_051216495.1 Pseudomonas baetica
CCCCCTCCCCCCCCCCCCCCCCCCCCTCCCCCAACCCCCCCCCCCCCCCCCCCCCCCCCCCCCCCCCCCCCCCCCCCCCCCCCCCCCCCCCCCCCCCACAGGGGATTTGCTTACCCTTACATCCACCCGTACTCCGCCATCGAAAGCGGATCACCTTCACCGATGATGAAGTGGTCAAGCACCCTTACATCAATCAGCTCCAGTGCCTTTTGCAAGCGCTTGGTCAGCAACCGATCGGCCTGGCTGGGCGTGGTATTACCCGACGGATGGTTGTGGCACAGGATCAAGGCCGCCGCGTTGTTCGCCAACGCGCGCTTGACCACTTCTCGCGGATGAACGCTGGTGTTGTCGATGGAGCCGCGAAACAGCGCTTCAAAGGTCAGGACCTTGTGCTTTGAGTCCAGAAACAGGCAGCCGAACACCTCGTGAGGCTCATGGCGCAACATTGCTTTCAAGTAATCACGAACCGCGCCTGGGTTCTCCAGCGTCGGTTTTTGCCGCGCCCGTTCAGCCAAATGTCGCCGGCTCATTTCCTGCGCCGCCTGCAGCTGGGCGAATTTTGCCGGGCCAAGCCCTAAATGGCTGCTGAACGTGGCTTGATCGGCCTCGAGTAGCGAACGCAGGCTACCGAACTGAGCCAACAGGTGCCGCGCCAGGTCCACCGCACTTTTACCGGCCACACCAATTCGTAAGAAAATCGCCAGCAACTCGGCGTCTGAAAGACTCGAGGCCCCCAGCTGTAACAACCTTTCCCGCGGCCGCTCCGCCGCTGGCCAATCGCGAATACTCATAGCACCTCCCTGTCTGTGGGCGCCGCTGTTCCGTTGCGGTCGCTGTGATATCGTAGCCCATCTTTTTTGCGGGCGAATTCACCCTGGGGAGGGGGTTTCGCTACGTATGTCACCAACGAATTGAAAGGCAGATCTATGCAGCGGCTGTATCGGAAACGCATTGTTCTGGGCGTCGGCGGCGGCATTGCCGCCTACAAGAGCGCCGATCTGGTTCGCCGCCTGATGGACCAGGGCGCCGAAGTGCGCGTGGTCATGACCCGTGGCGGTGCCGAGTTCATCACCCCCCTGACCATGCAGGCCCTGTCCGGGCACCCTGTGCACCTGGACCTGCTGGACCCGGCGGCCGAAGCAGCCATGGGCCACATCGAACTGGCCAAATGGGCCGATCTGGTGCTGATCGCCCCCGCCACCGCCGACCTGATTGCCCGGCTGGCCCAAGGCATTGCCGATGACCTGCTGACCACGCTGGTGCTGGCCACCGACGCCGTGGTCGCCGTTGCCCCGGCGATGAACCAGGCCATGTGGCGCGACCCGGCCACCCAAGCCAACCTGCAAACCCTTGAAAGCCGCGACCTGAAAGTCTTCGGCCCGGCCTCCGGCAGCCAGGCCTGTGGCGATGTCGGCCTGGGACGCATGCTCGAAGCCACTGACCTGGCCCAGCTTGCCGCAGACTGTTTCCAGCGTCAGGCACTGACCGGCAAACACGTGCTGATTACCGCGGGTCCGACTCAGGAAAACATCGATCCGGTACGCTACATCACCAACCACAGCTCCGGGAAAATGGGCTTCGCCCTGGCCGAAGCGGCGGTGGAAGCCGGTGCCCGCGTGACCCTGATCACTGGCCCGGTGCACCTGCCGACCCCGGATCGCGTTACCCGCATCGACGTGGTCAGCGCCCGCGACATGCTCGCGGCCTGTGAAGCCGCGATCCCCTGCGACCTGTTCATTGCCTCGGCAGCGGTCGCGGATTACCGCCCGGAAGTCGTAGCACCACAGAAACTCAAGAAAGATCCTACGAACGGCGACGGCTTGTTGCTGCAAATGGTGCGCAACCCGGACATCCTGGCCAGCATCGCCACGCGCCCAGACCGCCCATTCAGTGTCGGCTTCGCGGCTGAAACCGAACACCTGCTCGACTACGCTGCCCGCAAGCTGAAAGACAAGAACCTCGATTTGATCGTCGCCAACGACGTTGCCAACCCGAGCATCGGCTTCAACAGCGAAGAAAACGCCTGCAGCGTGATCGATCGCGACCTTCACGCCACACTTTTCGCCCAGACCAGCAAGAGCAAGATTGCTCGCCAGCTGATCACTTTCATCGCTGAACGACTGAACCAGGTTTAATTTACATGCACGCTTTGCAAGCCAAGATCCTCGACCCTCGCATCGGTACCGAATTCCCGTTGCCGCAATACGCCACCCCAGGCTCCGCCGGCCTCGACCTGCGCGCCATGCTGGAAAAAGACATCGTAATCAAACCGGGCGAGACCGTGCTGATCCCCACCGGGCTGTCGGTTTATATCGGTGACCCGAACCTCGCGGCGCTGATCCTCCCGCGCTCTGGCCTGGGCCATAAGCACGGCATCGTGCTGGGCAACCTGGTCGGCCTGATCGATTCCGACTACCAGGGCCCATTGATGGTCTCGTGCTGGAACCGCGGCCAGACCGATTTCACCATGGTCGTTGGCGAACGCCTGGCGCAACTGGTGCTGGTGCCGGTAGTGCAGGCGCATTTCGAGATGGTCGAAGAGTTCGTCGAGACCCAGCGCGGCACTGGCGGCTTCGGTCACTCCGGCAGCCACTGATCTGAAACGCAATATCCCTGTAGGAGCCTCATTGGCCGGCCAAAAAGCTGTCGACATTGCTGGCATGGCCTTTTCGCACCACGAACTCTCTGTGAAAAACGCCGTCATACCTTCCAGTTTGAGCCTGCCGGCGAATGATTCGCCGGCAGGTCCAGCCACTTTCGAGATGGAGCATTTCCACAGATGAGCACCCCAACCCGCATCGCCCCCAAGTTCCCTGACAGCATTTTCCGCGCCTACGACATTCGTGGCACCGTCCCGGAATTCCTGAATGCTGAAACGGCTTACTGGCTCGGCCGCGCCATCGGTGCCCAGAGCCTGGCCCAGAATGAACCCAATGTTTCCGTCGGCCGTGACGGCCGCCTTTCCGGCCCGGAACTGGTGGAGCAATTGATCCAGGGCCTGGCCGACAGCGGCTGCCATGTCAGCGACGTCGGCCTGGTGCCAACCCCCGCGCTGTACTACGCCGCCAACGTACTGGCCGGTAAATCCGGTGTGATGCTGACCGGCAGCCACAACCCGTCGAACTACAACGGCTTCAAGATCGTCATCGCCGGCGACACCCTGGCAAACGAGCAGATCCAGGCCCTGCACGACCGCCTCAAGAACAACGACCTGAGCAGCGGCAAAGGCAGCATCACCAAGGTCGAGATCCTCGACCGCTACACCACCGAAATCGTCCAGGACATCAAACTGGCTCGACGCCTGAAGGTCGTGGTGGATTGCGGCAACGGAGCCGCCGGTGTGATTGCCCCACAACTGATCGAAGCCCTGAACTGCGAAGTCATCCCGCTGTTCTGCGAAGTCGACGGCAATTTCCCGAACCACCACCCGGACCCGGGCAAGCTGGAAAACCTGGTCGACCTGATCGCCAAGGTCAAGGAAACCAACGCCGACATCGGCCTGGCCTTCGACGGCGACGGCGACCGCGTCGGCGTAGTCACCAACACCGGCAGCGTCGTGTTCCCGGACCGCCTGCTGATGCTGTTCGCCAAGGATGTGGTAGCACGCAACCCGGACGCGGAAATCATCTTCGACGTCAAATGCACCCGCCGCCTGATCCCGCTGATCAAGGAATACGGTGGTCGTCCGCTAATGTGGAAGACCGGTCATTCGTTGATCAAAAAGAAAATGAAACAATCCGGCGCCCTGTTGGCCGGCGAAATGAGCGGGCACATCTTCTTCAAGGAGCGCTGGTTCGGTTTCGACGACGGCATTTATAGCGCCGCAAGGTTGCTGGAAATCCTCAGCAAGGAGAAATCGTCGGCCGAAGAGCTGTTCGCGACCTTCCCGAACGATATTTCTACGCCGGAAATCAATATCCATGTGACCGAAGAGAGCAAATTCAGCATCATTGATGCATTGCACGACGCGCAGTGGGGCGCAGGCGCCGACCTGACCACCATTGACGGCGTGCGAGTCGACTATGCCAAAGGCTGGGGCCTGGTTCGCGCCTCCAACACCACACCGGTGCTGGTGCTGCGCTTCGAGGCCGATGACGAGGCTGAATTGCAGCGCATCAAAGACGTTTTCCATGTCCAGTTGAAGCGTGTTGCACCTGATCTCCAACTACCGTTCTGATTCACCCGGAGCCCTGAATGACCCTCGAACGCGAAGCCGCCGCCAACACCGCCAAGGTCCTGTCCGAAGCGCTGCCTTACATTCGCCGCTATGTCGGCAAGACACTGGTGATTAAATACGGCGGCAACGCGATGGAAAGCGAGGAGCTGAAAACCGGCTTCGCCCGCGACATCGTGCTGATGAAAGCCGTGGGCATCAACCCGGTGGTGGTTCACGGCGGTGGCCCGCAAATCGGAGATCTGCTCAAGCGCCTGTCGATCGAGAGCCACTTTGTCGACGGCATGCGCGTCACTGACGCCGCCACCATGGATGTGGTGGAAATGGTCCTCGGCGGCCAGGTCAACAAGGACATCGTCAATCTGATCAACCGTCACGGCGGCAGCGCCATCGGTCTGACCGGCAAAGACGCCGAGCTGATTCGTGCGAAGAAGCTGACCGTTACCCGCCAAACGCCAGAAATGACGCAGCCGGAAATCATCGACATCGGTCACGTTGGCGAAGTGGTCGGCATCAACACCGACCTGCTGAACCTGCTGGTCAAAGGCGACTTCATCCCGGTGATTGCGCCAATCGGCGTTGGCGCCAACGGCGAGTCGTACAACATCAACGCTGACCTGGTGGCCGGCAAGGTGGCCGAAGCGCTGAAAGCCGAGAAGCTGATGCTGCTGACCAACATCGCCGGCCTGATGGACAAGTCGGGCAAGGTCCTGACCGGCCTGAGCACTCAGCAGGTCGACGATCTGATCGCCGACGGCACTATCTATGGCGGCATGCTGCCGAAGATCCGCTGCGCACTGGAAGCGGTCCAGGGTGGTGTGGGCAGCTCGCTGATCATCGACGGTCGCGTGCCGAATGCGATCCTGCTGGAGATCTTCACCGATACTGGCGTGGGCACCTTGATCAGCAATCGCAAGCGTCACTAAGCGATAGTGCATACGAAAAGACCCCGCTCAGCCTGGCTGAGCGGGGTCTTTTTTTGACCGCTGCCCCTGTGGGTATCGTCAATTGTGGCGAGGGAGCTTGCTCCCTCCCCACAAAAGCCCTCAAAAAAGGGATTTCGGTTGCCCGCCGAACTGGGGGTAGTAGGCTTCAACGGTCGGCAAAGGTTGCTTTAGCTGCGGATCGTCCGACAGGAATT
>NZ_JBPKAM010000201.1:0-5234 GCF_051216495.1 Pseudomonas baetica
GGGGGGGGAGAGAGAAAGAAAAAGAGAGGGACGTCTCCTTTTAGTGTGTTAGGTGGGGGGGTGTCGGGTGTTTGTTTTTTTTTGTGGGAAAAAAAAAAAACAAAACCCCCCCCCCCCCCCCCACTCCTACAGGGGTGCGGTGTTCAGGAGATTGCGAACACAGCCCCATCAATCATCCCGCGTCAGCACTTCCAGCAATTCAATCTCGAAGACCAGGTTCGAATTCGGCGGGATCTTGCCCATCGTGCGCTCGCCGTAGCCCAGGTGCGCGGGCACCAGCAATTTGCGCTTGCCACCGACCTGCATGCCGATGATGCCTTGGTCCCACCCCTTGATCACGCGTCCAGTGCCGATCACGCACTGGAAAGGCTTGCCTCGGCTGTAAGAAGAGTCGAACTCGCTGCCGTCTTCCAGCCAGCCGCGGTATTGGGTGGTGATCAGTGCGCCTTTGACGGCGGCTTTTCCGTCACCCACGTGAAGATCGATTACCTGAAGGTCGTCATTCATTGTTTTCACTCGTATGCTGATTGCCCGATAGGCTGGGTGGGCGCCGTTTTCCCAGATTTGCCGACAATTGGCAACCATTGCGCCTGATTGAGCACGGTTTGAAGCTGTTTGCCGAAATAACCCTGAACTAAACTGACCCATACTCACCTCAACGGTGTTCTCCGGCCATGATGGCAATCCCTGAATGACTTTGCTCTGGATCAGCACCGCCATCGGCTCGGTGATGCTCATTGCGATCATCGTGCTGGTCGCTCGCGAGCGCGGGTTGCGCAGGCAATTGGCCGAATATCGCTCGATCATCAACGAGTTGGCCGAAGGCCAGAACATCCGCCAGGACGGTGACGCCGAGCGCTTCAAGCGCAGCCAGTACTTCGCCCGCATCGGCACCTGGGATTGGGATGTCGATACCGACAGGCTTTACTGGTCCGAAGCGATCTACGGCATGTTCGGCTTCAGGATCGGCGAAGTGACGCCTTCCTACGCATTGTTTTGCGCCTGCGTGCACCCGGACGACCGGGCCAGGGTCCGCGCCGGAGAGTTGCGTTGCCTGGCCACCGGCGAAAACCATGACGAGGAATACCGCGTGGTCTGGCCCGACGGCACCATCCGCTGGCTGCGAGAGACCGGCAATGTGGTCAAGAACGACCGAGATCAAACCCTCAAGATGATGGGCGTGGTGCGCGATATCACCGAGGAAAAAGCCTCCGCCAGTTACCTGCAACACTTGGCCCACTTCGATCCGTTGACCGGCTTGCCCAACCGTCTGGTGCTGGAGGAGCGTCTGTCCGAGGCACTGGAACAGGCGCGTGTCAGCACGACAAGGGTGGCGCTGGTGTTTATCGACCTGAATGGATTCAAGGCCATCAACGACCACTACGGGCATGCTGCCGGCGACCGCGTACTGATCACCACGGCCACGCGCTTGAAGAAAATCCTGCGCTCAACCGACACCGTCGCCCGGATCGGTGGCGACGAATTCGTGGTCATCCTCCAGGGGTTGTCCCAGGGCATCAGCCTGCAGGACGAAGCCCGCAGCATCTGCCAGAAAATCTTCGTCGAACTCTCCCCGCCCATGACCATCGGCAACGAACAGCGCCACATCGGCACCAGCCTGGGCGTCGCAGTATTCCCCGACCATGCGCCGAGCATGGACCGGCTGATCCACATTGCCGATTTGGCCATGTATGAAGCCAAGCGCAGCGGGAACAATCAGTATCGGTTGGGTGAGCAGGTGGTGAGTCGGGTGGAGTGAACAGTTTTAGCTTGGATGCTGGCTGACATGGCCCTATCGCGGGCAAGCCACGCTCCCACAGGGTTTGAGTCGACTGCAATATTCGTGAACGACACAAGTCCTGTGGGAGCTGGCTTGCCGGCGATGACGGTGGCCCATACGCCACACATCCATTGATCCACCCTACGCATCAATGCATGCCAACTATGCAATTAACATATCGCTGCCCCTGCTCCACTATCCGCCCCAATAAGAACCGTGCGCCGCGACCAGGCGACGCACGTCATAAAAGCGGTGGAGTACTTATCTATGACAGCCTCAATCCCACGCGGACGCTCCCGGGCCAGTGCGATTTTCCGGGTCACCTCGGGTAACTTTCTCGAGCAGTTCGACTTCTTCCTCTTCGGCTTTTACGCCACGCAGATCGCCGCCGTGTTCTTCCCGGCCAGCAGCGAATTCGCCTCGTTGATGATGACCTTCGCCGTGTTCGGCGCGGGCTTCTTGATGCGTCCGCTGGGCGCCGTGGTGCTGGGTGCGTACATCGATGATGTGGGCCGGCGCAAAGGCTTGATCGTCACCTTGTCGATCATGGCCAGCGGCACGATCCTGATTGTGCTGGTGCCCGGGTACGAAACCATCGGCCTGTTCGCCCCGGCGCTGGTACTCATTGGTCGACTGCTGCAAGGCTTCTCGGCGGGTGCAGAGCTGGGCGGTGTATCGGTGTATCTCTCGGAGATCGCGACGCCCGGTAACAAGGGCTTTTTCACCAGTTGGCAGTCGGGCAGCCAGCAAGTGGCGATCATCGTCGCGGCAGCCCTGGGTTATGGCCTGAACCAATGGATGGCGCCGACGACAATTGCCGACTGGGGGTGGCGGATTCCGTTTTTCGTCGGCTGCATGATCGTGCCGTTCATCTTCTTCCTGCGTCGCAACCTGGAAGAGTCCGAAGAGTTCGCCGCACGCAAGCACCGCCCGAGCATGGCCGACGTGTTCCGCACCCTGGCGCAGAATTGGGTGATCGTGATCGCCAGCATGCTGATGGTCGCCCTGACCACCACGGCGTTCTACCTGATCACGGTGTACGCGCCGACCTTCGGCAAGACCGTGCTGCACCTGAGCACCTCCGACGCGTTGCTGGTGACCTTGCTGGTGGGTGTTTCGAACTTCATCTGGCTGCCCATCGGCGGCGCGTTGTCGGACCGTATCGGCCGCCGCCCGGTGTTGATTGCCATGGCCCTGCTGGCGCTCGTCTCGACCTGGCCGGCGCTGTCCTATCTGGTGCAGGCACCGAGTTTCCTCAACATGCTGCTGGTACTGCTGTGGCTGTCGTTCATTTATGGCTTGTACAACGGCGCGATGATCCCGGCACTGACCGAAATCATGCCGGTGGAAGTACGGGTCGCGGGCTTCTCCCTGGCCTACAGCCTGGCAACCGCGGTGTTCGGCGGCTTCACCCCGGCCATGTCGACCTTTTTGATCCAGTACACCGGTGACAAGGCTGCGCCCGGCTACTGGATGAGTTTCGCGGCACTCTGCGCGTTGTGCGCGACGCTGTACCTCTATCGTCGGGCCAGTGGCCGCCTGCAACCGGCCCTGTCCTGAACCCGCCCATTGGAGAACATGTCCATGAACAAGCTATTCAATGTCGCGGCGCTGGTGATCAGCCTGGGCCTGAGCGCTGTCGCCCAGTCCGAAGAGATTCGCGTGATGACCTCCGGCGGCTTCACGGCCGCCTATAAACTCCTCGGCCCGAAGTTCGCGGCAGATACCGGCAACACCCTCGACACGACCCTCGGTCCGTCGATGGGTAAGGCGCCGGAAGCCATTCCCAACCGCCTGGCCCGAGGCGAACAGGCCGACGTGGTAATCATGGTCGGCTACGCGCTGGATGATCTGATCAAACAAGGCAAAGTCGACCCGGCATCACGGGTCGAACTGGCGGACTCACGCATCGGCCTGGTGGTCCGCGAAGGTGCGCCGAAGCCGGACATCAGCACCGTCGACAACCTGAAGAAGACCCTGCTCGACGCCAAATCCGTCGCGTATTCCGACAGCGCCAGCGGCGTCTATATCGAGCAACAGCTGTTCAAACGCCTGGGCATCGAAGACTCGCTCAAAGCCAAGTCGACCATGGTACCGAAAATCCCTGTGGGTTCGGTGGTGGCTACAGGCGACTATCAACTGGGGTTCCAGCAGGTCAGTGAATTGCTGCCGGTGCCGGGAGTGAGTTTTGTGGCGAAGATCCCGGAGTCCGTGCAATCGGTCACCCGGTTTGCCGCGGGCATTCCGGTCGGTGCACAACACCCGGCCGAGGCCAAGGCGCTGCTTGAATACATGGCGTCGGCACAGGCTCAGGCGGATGTGAAAGCCACGGGACTGGACTCGATCAGTCGCTGAGAGTCGGCGGCAGGACTTTCATTTCCACCACCAGACGTTCCAGTTCCAGTGCAGCCGGGGTCAACGTGCGACCCCGGCGCTTGATCAGCCCGACATTGCGCATCACCTGCGGGTCGGTGAGCGGCACCCGTGTCAGGATCGGGTGATCCGCTGCCGGCATCGCCATCAACGGCACCGCCGCCACCCCCAACCCCGCCTCCACCAGGCCAATCATGGTCGTCACATGCAGGGTTTCGCAGATGCTCTGCCGCTGCGGCACCACGCTCGCCAGCGCCTGATCCAGCAGAAAACGGTTGCCCGAGGTCTTGCCCAGCGAGATGTAGTCCTGCTGGTAGAACTCTTCCCAGGTCACGCTGGTGCGCCCGGCCAAGGGATGATCGCGCCGGCAAGCCACCACATAGCTCTCTTGCACCAGCGGTTCGAAATCCACTTCGGCTTCAAGGGTGCCCATGAAGCTCAGGCCGAAATCCGCCTCGCCATTGACCACCGCGCTCAACACTTCGTGGGCGCTGGAGTCCAGCACCTTGACCTTGATCCGTGGAAATTGCCGGTGATAGTGCGCGATGACCCGGGGCATGAAGTAGTACGCCGCCGACGGCACGCAGGCGACGGTGACGTGACCGAGGCGGGTCGAGGCCACTTCGCTGATACCCAGCAAAGCGACGTCCAGATCGTCCAGCAGACGTTCGACGCTGGGCATGAAACCGCGACCGGCCTGAGTCAGGCTGACCTTGCGCGTGGTGCGGTCGAACAACCTCACGCCCAGGGCGTCTTCCAGTTTTTCGATCCGTCGGCTCAAGGCGGGTTGCGAAATCCGCACGGCATCGGCGGCCTTGCGAAAGCTGCCCTGCTCGACCACAGCGCGAAAAGCTTGCAGGTCGTTGAGGTCGAAATTGATGGCCATGGTGCGTACTCAGGTAGGGGTCGGATTGATCCGCTTACCCTATAAATGTAAGCAATTAATGCAAAATGTAACAACTTAAGCCTACTGCCCAATCCCCTGTGGGGGGGGGGGGGGGGGGGGGGGGGGGGGGGGGGGGGGGGGGGGGGGGGGGGGGGGGGGGGGGGGGGGGGGGGGGGGGGGGGGGGGGGGGGGGGG
>NZ_JBPKAM010000202.1:0-4958 GCF_051216495.1 Pseudomonas baetica
CGCTGGCGGTGTGTCAGATAGCAGAAGTGTTGGCTGACACTCCCTCATCGCGGGCAAGCCCGCTCCCACAGGGTATTGCGCCGTCCCTTGATTCAACTTTTGGTTTCGCGTGCCGTTAAAGCCTTTAACCACGCCAATAAAATCAAAAGAGTGAACGTCATGCGCATGAGTCTGAAGGCTAAAGTCCTGTCCCTTGCCGTCCTCCCGGTGCTGCTCTTTGCGCTGGTCATCAGTTTGACCACGTTGTTCATTCTGCAGGGGCAAGCCCGGCATGAAGTCGAGCAAACCCGCGAGCGCCTGCTCAGCGATGCCAAGGCCACCCTGCAAAGCTACGTGGCCGTAGCCATGACCACCATCAAGCCGTTGTACGACGCTGCCGCTCAAGGCGACAACGCGGCGCGGGCCCAGGCGATCAAGTTGCTGTCGAACATCAAGTACGGCAAGGAAGGCTATTTCTTCGGCTACGACTCCGAGACCGTGCGCCTGTTCAAGGCCAATGACCCAGAGGGTGTGGGCAAGAGCTTCAAGGACAATCGCGACCCGAACGGCGTCTACGTCAACCGCGACCTGGTGAAAGTCGCCAAGGACGGTACGCACTACCTGCAATACAGCTCGCCGTTGCCGGGCAATGCGCAAGTCTTGGTGCCCAAGCTCGGGTACACCGAATACCTGCCCAAGTGGGACATGGCGGTCGGTACCTCGGTCAACCTCGATGGCATCGAAGCGCAAGTGGCCGTGGTCGAGGCCAAGGTCCAGGAGCGCATGCAAGGCGTGGTGCTGAGCATCGTCGGCGTGGCCGTGGTGGTGTTGCTGGTGATCGCAGCGGCCGGGATGCTGCTGGCCAACACCATTCTGCGTCCGCTGAACCTGATGAAAGCCAACCTCGACGATATCGCGGCGGGCGAGGGTGACCTGACCCGTCGCCTGGCCATCACCAGCCAGGATGAACTGGGCGAGCTGGCCGGTTCGTTCAACCGGTTCGTCGACAAGATCCACGGTCTGGTGCGTCAGATTACCGAAATGACCTCGCAACTGACCGGGCTGGTGAATCAGGTTTCCGACCAGGCCCAGCGTTCGGACCAGGCCATGGAGCGTCAGCGTCACGAAACCGATCAGGTCGCCACGGCGATCAATGAAATGTCCGCCGCTGCCCAGGAAGTGGCCAAGAGCGCGCAAAACGCCGCAGTGGCCGCCCAGCAAACTGACGAAGAAGGCCAGGCCGCCAAGCGTGTGGTGGCCGGCAGTATCGTGAAGATACATACGCTGGTGGATGACATTCGCAACAGCGGCGTGTCTCTGGACAGCTTGCAAAAGGATGTGTCGTCGATTGTCAGCGTGCTCGGGGTGATCCGCTCGATTGCCGAACAGACCAACCTGCTGGCGCTCAACGCGGCCATCGAAGCGGCTCGCGCCGGGGAAGCCGGACGCGGGTTTGCGGTGGTGGCCGATGAAGTGCGGGCACTGGCCAGCCGCACGCAAATCAGCACCCAGGAAATCCAGGGCATGATCGACCGCTTGCAGGCTGGCACCCAGTCGGCGGTGGAAGCCATGCGCCGTTCCAGCGAGGCCGGTGACGGCACCTCGGCCCAGGCCAACGAGGCGGGTGCTTCGCTGGACGCCATGGCGCAACTGATCGCCACCATCAACTCGATGAACGCGCAGATCGCCAGCGCCGCCGAAGAACAGACCGCCGTGGCCGAAGAGATCAACCGCAGCGTGCATCAGATTGCGGTGGCGGTGGATAACGTTGCCGATGAGACCCAGCTCGGTGCGCAGACCTCCAGAAGCCTTGCGGATCTGGGTCAACGCCTGGGCGGTCTGGTAGGACAGTTCCGGATCTGACACTGCAAAAACCTGTGGGAGCGAGCCTGCTCGCGAAGGCGTCCTGTCAGTCACATTGATGTTGGATGTGCCGGCACTTTCGCGAGCAGGCTCGCTCCCACAGAGGAAAGTGGTGTTCAAAGAAATCAGTCACCGTCCGCGTCGGCTCCCTGCGACAGCTCCTACACTGGTTAAACGGGTTGTTTGTCCCGCCCCCGACGACCACTGCAAAAGGAGTCAGCGCCATGACCGATGACCGTAAATGCGACTGTCCGAAGTGTGACTGCAAGCTTGGCGAACATCCGATCGTGCGTCACGGCAAGCACTATTGCTGCGAAGCTTGCGCCAAGCACCATGAGCACGGTGAAGAGTGTGCCCATCAAGGCTGCAAGTGCGCCCACTGACCCGGCGCTAACCCTGTAGGAGCTGTCGAGTGCAACGAGGCTGCGATCTTTTGATCTTCAATAGCAGGATCAAAAGATCGCAGCCTCCGGCAGCGCCTACAAGTTAGCGCCAGGCATCAATTCGCCGGTCGCCATTTGACGTTTTCCACGCCGAATTTCTCCGCCATCGGCTTGCTGGTCTTTTGCACCTTTTCCCGGCCAAAGCGCGGAATGCGGCCCACCCCCGCATCGCAACTCGCCCAATGCCAGGCTTCGGCGTTGTCCATTTTATCCAGACGAATGATGAACGACTTCGGGACGCCATGAAGGGTGTATTCGATGACGAAGAGTTTTGCGTTGTTCATATGGCCCGTATTCCTCCCTGTTGTACTTAAACGGATCGCGGGCCGGACGGAAAATTCACTCGGATTGTCCGGTGGGTGCACGTGCTGGCGACCGGTTCAGCGTCTGGTTAACATAAAGCCTTCCCTCCAAGCCCAATGATCATTGCCCATGGCCCTTGCTGCTCCGCCGGATCTGAGTGATACCGATGTGCCCGTGCAACCACTGGCGCGCACCTATCCGCGCGGGTTATTCATCGAGCCGCACCAGCATGACTGGGGGCAGTTGCTGTACGCGATGAGCGGGGTGATGTGGGTCGAGACACCCCACGAGGCGCTGGTGGTTCCGCCGCAACGCGCCGTTTGGCTGCCGCCGGGGGTGCCCCACGGGATTCGCGTGGTGTCCGACCTGCAAATGCGCAACATCTACCTGCGACCGTCCCTGGCGGCGACGCTTGATGACAACGTGCAGGTAATCGAGGTCGGCGGGCTGTTGCGCGAGTTGATCGTCAGCCTGGTGGAGCAGGGCGACGACGGTGCCCCGGAGTATTACGAGGCATTGGTGGGGTTGGCGCTGCTGGAGCTCAGGCGTGCCCGGCGCTCGATGTTGAAAATCCCGCTGCCGGACGATTCCGATCGGCGTTTGATGAGCCTGTGCCAGGCGGTCATGGCCCAGCCATCGCTGGACATTCCCTTCGAACAACACGCCGAAAACGCCGGCGCCAGCGTGCGCACCCTGGCGCGGTTGTTCAAGGATGGCCTGGGCATGGGCTTCGCCGAGTGGCGGCGCCAGGTGCAACTGGCGACGGCGGCGGCCGAGTTGATCCAGGGGATGCCGGTCAGCGCGATTGCCCGGGAATTGGGCTATTCGCCCAGCAGTTTCAGCGACATGTTCCGTCGGGAACTGGGTGTCTCGCCCTCGCAGTTTTCCGCGAACCAGAACCTGTAGGAGCGAGCATGCTCGCGATGGACTCAAGCGCGCCGCGTTAATTCAGGAAACACGCGTTATCGTTTACGCCCATCGCGAGCATGCTCGCTCCTACAGGTTTCATGTGTTCGGGGTGTTTTGGCCGAAATTCAGAAGCACTTGGCCGGTGTCCGCTTTCACCGCTCCCTAGACTGGCGGCATCTCTCAATTGCCCACGGAGTCTGCCATGAGCTACTTCATTTCCCTGGTGATCGGTCTGGGTGTCGGCCTGCTTTACGGCGCCCTGGATTTTCGTTCCCCCGCACCACCGGCCATCGCACTGATCGGCCTGCTCGGCATGCTGGCCGGTGAAAAACTCTGGCCGATGGGCCGGCAGTTGGTCGCTGGCTGGCTCTCCTGAATCCCGCTTGTCTACTCGATGGAACCCCCCCATGAAAGCACTACAATTCGACAAAACCGGCGATCTCTCGGCCCTGCGCTACGTTGAAGTGCCAACCCCCGTCCCCGGCGCCGATGAAGTCCTGGTGGAAATCAAGGCCGCCGGCCTCAACCCCAGTGATGTGAAGAACGTGCTGGGACGCTTTCCCTACACCACCTTGCCGCGCATTCCTGGCCGTGATTTCGCCGGCATCGTGGTAGAAGGCCCGCCAGCGTTGATTGGCCAGCAGGTCTGGGGCACTGGCCGTGAACTGGGCTTCTTCGCCGATGGCTCCCATGCGCAGTTCGTCAAACTGCCGGCCAATGGCGTTGCCCTCAAACCCACTCACCTGAGTTTCGCCCAGGCGGCCAGCCTTGGCGTGCCTTACACCACGGCCTGGGATGCGCTGGAGCGCAGCCTGGTGACGGCGCAAACCCGTTTGCTGGTGATTGGTGGCGGGGCGGTGGGCAGTGCCGCGCTGGCCTTGGCGAAAGTGCGAGGCGCCCAGGTGCTGGCGGCGGCGCGGCGGCCGGAGCAGGTCAAGGATTTGCAGGCCCAGGGTTATCAGACCCTGCAATTGGACAAGCCCGAGGACCTCGGCGTCCAGGTAAATGCAGTGTTCAGTGGTGGCGCCGATGTGATTTTCGACACCACCGGTTTCTGGCTGCCGGCCTCTGTCGCGGCACTGGCCACGTTCGGGCGCATCGCCATTATTGCCGCTCCAGTGGATGGCATGGTGCAGTTGCCGGCCCTGGCGCTGTATCGCAAGGGCGGGTCGGTGGTGGGCATCAACTCGTTGTTGTATGGCGTGCAGGCCTGTGCGGCGATGCTTGATCAGTTTGGCCGGTTTTTCGATCAAGACCTGTTGCCGTTGCCTCAGGGGCTGTTCGAGTCGCCGTTGGCTGAAGGGCTGGATCGCTATGCCGAGGTGAATCAAGGCAGTGGCGACAAAGTGATTCTGCTGCCGTAACCCTAAGCAATGTGGGAGCGGGGGGGGTGGGGGGGGGGGGGGGGGGAGGGGGAGGAGGACTGTGTGGCAAAACGAGTTCGAGAGAAGGATCAGTCTC
>NZ_JBPKAM010000203.1:0-4776 GCF_051216495.1 Pseudomonas baetica
AGGAATGAGCATTTTTACGATGGCTTGAAATCCCCTTTTGGTTGTCGGGTCCCTATTTTTGTGTTTTCCCCCCCCCCCCCCCCCCCCCGCTCCTACAAAGGGTTCATGTCAGGCCAGAGAGGTAAGTCCACGGGTAAATCCCGCGTTCATGCCCGTCGCTAAACACCAACTGCACGCCATAACCCTGCGAGGTCAATTCGATGACTTGAACCCGCTCATCAACCATCGGCGCCATCCACCGCAATCGAAACGCCCGACACTGCGAGCACGGGCACTGCCGACGCAACTCGGCATGACCCAACACCTGTTCGCGCCCGTCTGGCCACTTCAGGCGCAGCTGCCGTTGGCTGCGTGAATTACCCACTGCCACCGGGTTCATTGCAGTTGGCTCAGGGCAATGCGCACGGCCTTGCGCACTTCCGGATCGCCGTCATCCTGCGCGACCAGCAACGGCGCGATGGCTTCTTTATCGTTCAACTCACCGAGTGCCAGGGCGGCTTCCTTGCGCAGGTTGCTGATGCGATGGCCGAGGGTTTCGATCAGCGGATCGAGGGCCGGAGTGAAGCGTAGACGGCCAAGGCTGCGGGTGGCGCGCAGGCGCACTTGCCAGTAGTCGTCGCTCAGGGCTTCGATCAAGGCGGAGCCGGCGTCAGCGTGGCCGACTTTGCCCAAGGTCGTGGCGGCTTCTTCGCGCACTTGCCAGGCCTGATCCCGCAAGGCCTGGCGCAACGCCGGCAACACCTGCGCATCGGAGGCCAGGCCCAGCGCCCCGGTCGCGGCACGACGGACTTCGGTGTCCGGGTCAGCGCTGGCCAATCGGGCCAAGGCCGGCAAGGCATCGAGTTGCTTGAGCCAGCCCAGCACACCGACCGCCTCACGGCGGACATTGGCATCCGTGTCGTTCAATGCCCGCAATGCCGTCGGCGCCGCCTCGGCAAAACGCACTTCGCGCAAGGCCCGGAATGCCGCGATGCGAACGCCGGTGTCGACATGCCCGGTCCACGGCAGAATCACCCTCCCCGCCGCTTCACTTTTGAGCAGGCTGAGACTTTGCGCAGCGGCGGCCCGCACCGCTTCAGCAGGATCGGTCAGGGCCTGGCACAGCGCCTCGACCACCGGCGTGTCCTCCCAGGCTTCCAGCAACCGCGCGGCTTCGGCGCGGACCTCTTCATTCGGGTCTTCAGCCAGCCGATTGACCAGCCACAGCAGGCCGTCGGGCTCTTCCAGGTCGGCCAGTTCGATCAGGGCAATACGGCGCACGCCGGCATCCTCATCGGTCAGGCGTGGTTGCAGGGTAAGAATGTCGTCGTTATCGGTTACATCGAAGAGTGAGGTCATAGGGCAAACCGCGGCAGTTTGTTTTCTGTGGGAAGTCCGAGAGGGTTCAGGCGTGGCAGCTGCCGACCCTCTTCGTGACGCAGTAGCTCGAGGCAGTGACGCTTCAAGCGGGCAAATTCGTGGCTCGTCACCAGCTCGGTGGTGCGGGGCCGGGGGAAATCCAGGTGCAGGTCTTCAATGATCCGCCCGGGACGCGGGCTCATGACCAGCAAGCGATCGGCAAGGAACAAGGCTTCGTCGATGTCATGGGTGACAAACACCACGGTGGTGCGGATGCGCGTCCAGATATCCAGCAACAGCTCCTGCATGTTCAACCGGGTCAAGGCATCCAGGGCGCCAAAAGGCTCGTCCATCAGCAACAACCGTGGGCGATTGACCAGCACCCGGGCGATTTCCACCCGCTGCTGCATGCCACCGGACAGTTGATCCGGCCAGCGTTCGGCAAAGCCCTCCAGGCCCACCAGCGCGAGGATTTCATCGGCGGCCTTGAGCCGCTCAGCCTTGCCGATGCCGCGCATTTTCAGGCCGAAGGCGACGTTGTCGCGCACCGTGCGCCAGGGAAACAGCGTGTGCTGCTGGAACACCATGCCCCGTTGCGGTGACGGCCCTGCGACCGCTGCGCCATCGACCTTGAGGCTGCCGATACGCGGTTGCAGATGACCGGCTAGCGCGCCGAGCAAGGTGGATTTGCCGCAACCGGACGGCCCGAGCATGCACACGAACTGGCCCGGTTCGATCTGGCAATCGAGGCCCTGCACGGCTTCAAAGGCCGCGCGGCCCTCGCCCAGGCTGATCGACACACCGCGAATATCGATACGCCCTTCAGGCTGTTGAAACATGCTCATCAGGCTTTTCCCCGCGGTCGGTGCCAGGGCGTGAACAACCCGCCGAGGCGCTTGATCAACAGACTGCTGCCCATTCCGAGTACGCCGATCAGCAACATGCCGACCACGATGTCGGGGTAGTTCTGGATGGTGTAGGACTCCCAGGTGTAATAGCCGATGCCGAACTGGCCGGAGATCATTTCCGCCGTGACCAGGCAGAACCACGAGGTACCCATGCCGATGGCCAGGCCGGTGATGATGCTCGGCGCGGCGCCGGGCAGAATCACTTCCAGCAGCATCGCCCGGCGCCCTGCTCCAAGGCTTTTTGCCGAAGCGATCAGTCGCGGATCGACAGCTTCGACACCGTGCACGGTGTTGAGCAGGATCGGGAACAAAGCACCGGTGAAGGTGATGAACACCATCGACAACTCCGACGACGGAAACATCAGGATCGCCAGCGGAATCCAGGCCACGGCCGGGATCGGGCGCAGCACTTCCAGCGGTGGCAGCAACAGGTCTTCGGCCCATTTCGAGCGACCGATGGCCAGGCCCAATGCGATGCCGATGACCAGCGCCGCGAGGTAACCGGCGAACACCCGGCCGAGGCTGCTGCTCAGGTGCTGAGCCAACTTGCCGGAGTCGCCCAGGCCCAGCGCCGCTTCGATGACGGCCAGTGGGGTGGGCACGTTGGCGAAGGTCACCAGGCCCAGGTTCCAGTGGTGGCTGGCGGCGAGTTGCCAGAACAACAGGCAGAACAGTAGTGAGGTGGCTCGGGGGAGCCAGCGTAAAAATGATCCGTACACAATTCTTCCTC
Organism: Pseudomonas baetica; assembly: GCF_051216495.1. Classification (GTDB taxonomy): domain Bacteria; phylum Pseudomonadota; class Gammaproteobacteria; order Pseudomonadales; family Pseudomonadaceae; genus Aquipseudomonas; species Aquipseudomonas baetica_B. The sequence goes on from NZ_JBPKAM010000203.1 coordinate 2,977, forward strand.
TCAACCGAGCCCCCTGTAGGAGCGAGCATGTCGAAGCGTCGAACCGTCGCGATGGTCGTCAACGATAACGCTGGCAACCTGATGCCCCGAGTCGCTCTCGGGTTCATCGCGAGCATGCTCGCTCCTACAGGGTGGGTTGCGGTGTTCTGGGGTTAGCGGACGGCTACGGCCTGAGTGGTGGCATCGTTGAAGTCGAACACCTTGCCACCCTGGGCGGACGCAAATTGCTGGGCCTGGCCTTTCAACAGGAAAGCGCTGAGCCGCCCTTTCGCATCGCTGGCAAACCACGCCTGATCCGCCAGCAACTTGATCCCGCTATCGCTCGCCTGGGCATACACCGCGCGGATGTTCTTGCCTTCCTGCTTGAGGCTGGCCAGCGCCGTGAACGCCGCTTCCGCCGTGGCGTATTGACGGACCTTGGGCTCGCCGCGCACCCAGATTTCCGCCACGTGGCTGAAATCGCTGATGGCTTTGCCCGTCGAGGCATCCACCGCCTTGAGCGGCGTCTGCGCGTAGTTAGCCAACTGCGCCGTGTAGTCCAGGTTCGACGCCTTGAATGCGGTGCGGATGTACTGGTCGTCGATGAAGGTGTTCAGGTCGAGACCGCGATCGGCTTTCTTCAACAACTTGAGGGTGTCGATGGCAGTACCGACGGCCTGGCGGTATTCCGGTTTCCAGGTCAGGTCGCGGGTCTGCACGCCCAGCGGGCCGTGGAACAGGTAGTTGACCTCGGCATCGACCCCGGTGACTTTGGCGATCAGTTCGCTGTACTTCTCAGGCTCGGCGGCGAGCAACTGGTTGGCTTCGATACTGGCCCGCAGGTAGGCGACGACAATCTCCGGGTACTTTTTCGCGTAGCTTTGATCGACCAGCGCCCCGTGGAAAGTCGGCGCGCCGGCCTGGGAGCCGTCGTAGATCTTGCGCGCGAAGCCACGGCTCGGGAACAGCTCGGCGAACGGCACGAAGTCGGCGTGGGCGTCGATCTTGCCGGCCTGCAGCGCGGAGCCTGCGACCTCCGGCGGCTGGGCGATGATGTTCACATCTTTCAACGGATCCCAGCCCTGAGCCGCCACGGCCCGAAGCAACATGCCATGGGCGGTGGAGGCGAACGGCACGGAAATGGTCTTGCCCTTCAACTCCGCCAGCGACTGCACACCCGAGGCGCTCGGTACCACAATGCCGTTGCCGCTGCCCTTGGTACTGCCCGATAACACGCTGATGAACAGGCTGTGCTTGCCCGCCGTTTCGAACGCCACGCCGTTGAAGGATCCGGGGAAATCGGCCATGGCGCCGAAGTCGAGCTTGCCGGCGACCATCTCGTTGGTCAGCGGTGCGCCGCTGGTGAAGTTCTTCCACTGCACCTCGTATGTGGCGTCCTTGTACTGGCCGTCGTGGGGCAGGTATTTGTCCAACAGACCCAGCTCGCGAATCAACAGCCCGCCGGCGGCGCAGTTGATGGTGGTGTCCTGGGTGCCGATGGCGATGCGGATGGTTTCGGCTTGCGCCGACAGGGTGAACGAAGCCAGTACCAGACCGGCGAAGGCTGCACGCAGTAGCATGATGAATCCCCTCGAATCATTTATAGGATGTTCGTCTCCGCCACGATCAGGGCGTGGTGGGAAACGAGGGGTGTTTGAAACAGGCGTCCGGTGTCGCCGGATGGCTTTTTTTATTGCCTGTGCTGGTCTCATCGCTGGCAAGCCAGCTCCCACAGGTTTTATGGTGTTGGTGAAATCTTCATCCCACTATAAATCCCAGTGGGAGCTGGCTTGCCAGCGATAGCGTCCTGTCCGTCAACAC
>NZ_JBPKAM010000204.1:0-4738 GCF_051216495.1 Pseudomonas baetica
GGCTCGCTCCCACAGTTGAACTGCGATTCCTTGTGGGAGCGAGCCTGCTCGCGAAGAGGCCCGCCAAACCGGCAAAAAATCTAGATACCTTTGAACACCCCAGGCCGCCGCTCCACCAATGACCGCACACCCTCCCGGGCGTCTTCACTGCTCAGCAGCTTCTTTACCAGCGCCGGCAATCCTCGGGCTGCGGCAGTTTCCCCTTCATAACGCGCCTGGCGGGCAGACATCAGCGTTGCCTGAACCCCCAGCGGCGCCTGACGGGCAATTCGCTCGGCCAGTTCGATTGCCCGTGGCAGCAAATCTTCGCTGGCCATGACTTCCTGCACCAAACCCAGGTGCAGGGCGTCATGGGCATCGAATTCGTCCCCCGTCAGCATCCAGCGCATGGCATTGCCCCAACCGGCCACTTGATGCAGGCGCAAGGTGGCGCCGCCGAAGGGAAAAATGCCGCGCTGCACTTCCATTTGCGCGAAGCGGGTGTTGCTGGCGCACAGGTTGATATCGGCAGCGAGCATCAATTCGATACCAATGGTCAGACAGTAGCCCTGCGCTGCGATTATCACGGGCTTGTTGACTCTTGGGCCGGCGAACACCCCCCAAGGGTCGCAGCCACCGGGCGGGGTCTGCCAACCTTCGGTCAACGCTGCGCTGGCGTTCACCAGATCCAGCCCGGCGGTGAAGTGATCGCCATGGCCAAACACCACTGCCACCCGGGCATCGCTGTCGGCTTCGAACTCGCCGTAGGCCAGGCTCAATTGATTGAGCAATTCGAGGTCGAAAGCGTTGCGTTTGGCGACCCGGTCCAGGCCGATCAACAGGACATGACCACGTTTTTCACGGCTCACACGGCTGCTGTCGAGCGCTTTCATGGGGTATTTCCTCGGGCGGGAAGGGGAGTCGGACCGACGGTTGGCGAGGGGCGGGGTGAACCGTTTTAGCGCCATGTCCCTCAGGGCCGGGCCTTTGAAAAATAGACGCTTGCATGAATATCCGCAAAGCCTGTGACAGAACGCCGCGCGCGGGAGGTTTGCGTTAAAAAAAGACTCCCTTTTTTGGCAAATTCCGGTATAGTGCGCGCCGGCCTTTAGCCGGGCCGCGTTTAGGTAGAGCACTTCCCCGAAGTCAGCTTCGGCTGCACGTCCGTACTGCGGACGCTTCCTTGACGATTCTTTTCATTCATTCGTTTTCGCAAATCCCCGCCGACAAAGCTGCCAGGGCGACTCTTGAGTCTCAACACGGCATGCGCAGCTTTGGAGCATGGGTCTTTGCGGATGCACTTAGAGGCAGACCCATGACCCAGGAAATCGGCGGCTTCGCCGCTCTTGAACTTCATCCCAATATTGTCGCTGCAGTAGTCGCTACCGGCTATGAAGAGCCTTCGGCCATTCAGCAGCAGTCGATCCCGATCATTCTCGCCGGTCACGATATGATTGGTCAGGCGCAAACCGGTACCGGTAAAACCGCTGCCTTTGCCCTGCCGATCCTGCACCGCATTGATCCGTCCAAGCGCGAGCCGCAAGCTCTGATCCTGGCCCCAACTCGTGAGTTGGCGCTGCAAGTTGCAACCGCTTTCGAAACCTACGCCAAGCAAATGCCGGGCGTAACTGTTGTGGCTGTCTACGGCGGCGCGCCAATGGGCCCACAACTGAAAGCAATCCGTAATGGCGCACAGATCGTTGTCGCCACTCCGGGCCGTCTGTGCGACCACCTGCGTCGCGACGAAAAAGTGCTGCAGACCGTGAACCACCTGGTTCTCGACGAAGCAGACGAAATGCTCAAACTGGGCTTCATGGACGACCTGGAAGTCATCTTCAAGGCCATGCCGGAAACCCGTCAGACCGTATTGTTCTCGGCTACCCTGCCGCAATCGATCCGTGCCATCGCCGAACGCCACCTGCGCGATCCGAAGCACGTGAAGATCCAGAGCAAGACCCAGACCGTTACCGCGATCGAGCAGGCTCACCTGCTGGTTCACGCTGACCAGAAGACGTCTGCCGTTCTCAGCTTGCTGGAAGTGGAAGATTTCGACGCGCTGATCATGTTCGTGCGTACCAAGCAAGCGACCCTGGACCTGGCCAGCGCCCTGGAAGCCAAAGGCTACAAAGCCGCTGCGCTGAACGGTGACATTGCCCAGAACCAGCGTGAGCGCGTGATCGACTCCCTCAAGGATGGCCGTCTGGACATCGTTGTGGCGACCGACGTTGCTGCTCGTGGCCTGGACGTTCCGCGCATCACTCACGTGTTCAACGTTGACATGCCGTACGATCCGGAATCCTACGTTCACCGTATCGGCCGTACCGGCCGTGCCGGTCGCGAAGGTCGTGCGTTGCTGCTGGTGACTCCGCGTGAGCGCCGCATGCTGCAAGTGATCGAGCGTGTAACCGGTCAAAAGGTTGCTGAAGTTCGCCTGCCAGACGCTCAAGCCGTCTTGGATGCACGCATCAAGAAGCTGACCAACAGCCTGTCGCCGCTGGTGGCCGACGCCGAATCGACTCACGGTGATCTGCTTGATCGCCTGACCGCCGATATCGGTTGCAGCCCGCGTGCCCTGGCCGCAGCGCTGCTGCGCAAGGCTACCAACGGTCAAGCGCTGAACCTGGCCGCGATCGAGAAAGAACGTCCGCTGGTTCCGAACAGCACACCGCGTGGCGATCGTCCGGAGCGTTCCGGTGATCGTCCTGAGCGTGGTGACCGCGAGCGTCGTGCTCCGATGCCACTGGCTGAGGGACGTGCCCGTTGCCGTACCGCGCTGGGTGCGCGTGACGGTATCGCTGCCAAGAACCTGCTCGGCGCCATCCTCAATGAAGGTGGTCTGGCCCGTGAAGCCATCGGTCGCATCCAGGTGCGTGACAGCTTCAGCCTCGTCGAGCTGCCGGAAGATGGTCTGGAGAAGCTGCTGTCCAAGCTGAAGGACACTCGCGTTGCCGGTAAGCAGTTGAAGCTGCGTCGCTATCGCGAAGATTGATCCGCTTTCGGGCTGATTGATCGAACATAAAAAATCCCCGATTGATTCGGGGATTTTTTATGCCTTTCAATCGGTGGTGCGTCCTTCGCGAGCAGGCTCGCCCCACAGATGACCGAGATCAAATGTGGGAGCGAGCCTGCTCGCGAAGGGGACGACTCGGTTTCCGGTCAACCGAAACGATAGATGTCCATGCCCAGCGCACCCAGGGTGAACCCCTGGTGGGCGACGCTGAAATCTCCGCCAGCGGCGCGGGCAAAGTACAGCGGCAGCAAATGCTCATCGCTGGGGTGGTTGCGCACGGCGTTCGGTGCTTGCTGACGATAATCGTGCAGGGCCGCATCATCGTTGGCCGCCAGCTTCTCGATCATCCAGTCGCGGAACACCTGAGCCCAAGGTTCGACGCTTTCCGGGCCGGCATGCCAGTCCAGTTCCCGCAGGTTGTGGGTAATGCTGCCGGAGCCGATCAGCAGTACGCCGTGTTGGCGCAGGGTGCTCAGGGCATGACCGACGCGGGTTTGCAGGGCAGGACCGCCGCGGGTGGGCAGGGACACCTGGACAATCGGGATGTCAGCCTGCGGATACATCAATGAAAGGGGCACCCAAACACCGTGGTCGAACGGCCGCTGGGTGTCGACGCGTGCAGGGAGGTCGGCGGCGTTCAACAACTCGACAACCTCTGTCGCCAATCGCGGATCGCCAGGCGCCGGGTATTGCACTTCGAAAAGCGCCCTTGGAAAACCACCGAAGTCATGCCAGGTTTCGGGGTGGGGGTTGGCGCTGACCAACAGTTCATGACTTTCCCAGTGTGCGGAAACAATCACGATGGCCTTGGGTGTCGGAATTTCTGCCGCCAGACGAGCGAGGGCCGGACCGCTGGCGCCGGGTTCCAGGGCGAGCATGGGTGAGCCATGGGATATGTACAGGCTGGGGAACATGAATGTGCTCCTGAGAGTTAAGATGGCACCATCTTCAGTCAGATCATTGATCTAAATCTAATATAAGTTTTAGGGTGTTTTGATCGAATTTTCGGGGTTATTTATGCAGCCGGAGTTTTGGCACAAGAAGTGGGCATCGAATCAGATCGGCTTTCATCTGCCGCAGGTGAACCCCTATCTACGACGGTTCTGGCCACAACTGGGCCTGGAGGAGAGTGCGCGAGTGCTGGTGCCATTGTGCGGCAAAAGCCTGGATTTGTTGTGGCTGGCCCATCAGGGGCATGAAGTCCTGGGGGTCGAACTGTCGGAGAAAGCCGTGGAGGATTTCTTCAGTGAGCATGGATTTGATCCGGCCATCAGCGAGCAGGGGCCGTTCAAGGTCTATCGGGCAGGATCGATTGAACTGTGGTGCGGTGATTTCTTCTCGTTGACAGCCGGAGATGTGGCTGATTGCTCCGCTCTCTATGATCGCGCGGCACTGATTGCATTGCCACTGGCAATGCGTGAGCGCTATGCAGACCACTTGAAGCGGATACTGCCCAGGGAGTCCCTGGGATTGCTGATCACCCTGGATTACGATCAGGCACAAATGCCCGGCCCGCCATTCGCGGTGGTCGACGATGAAGTGCAGCGGTTGTTCGGGACGGCATGGGCATTGAAGATCCTGGAGGACCAGGATGTCTTGAGCGAGAGCGGGAAGTTTCTGGAGGCGGGCGTCACCCGGCTCGAGGAGCGGGTGTATCGGGTTTCCAGCCGCTAATTTGCATTGAATGTTCTGGCCCCTTCGCGAGCAGGCTCGCTCCCACAGGGGCTGCGCCAAACACATATCCAATGT
>NZ_JBPKAM010000205.1:0-4651 GCF_051216495.1 Pseudomonas baetica
ACTCACTGTCGTCTGATGGGCTTCCTCCCCCTCCTTTTGTGGGAGCGGTTTTTCTCGTGCTGTTCTTTAACGATACTGTGTGCTCCCTGCCCCCCCTTGTTGTCTGTGCGCCCATCGCGAGCAAGCCCGCTCCTACAGGGGAGCAGCTTCGTTTACAGCTTTTTCAGGAGTCACCGTACTATGAGCCGCGCCCCGGATACATGGATCTTGACCGCCGACTGCCCCAGCGTGCTCGGCACGGTGGACGCGGTGACCCGCTTTCTGTTCGAGCAGGGCTGCTACGTCACCGAACACCACTCCTTCGATGACCGCCTCTCGGGGCGTTTCTTCATTCGTGTGGAATTCCGTCAGCCCGACGGCTTCGATGAGCAATCATTCCGCGCCGGTCTCGCCGAGCGCGGCGAAGCCTTCGGCATGATTTTCGAGCTGACGCCACCGCACCATCGGCCGAAAGTGGTGATCATGGTCTCCAAGGCCGATCACTGCCTCAACGACTTGCTCTACCGCCAGCGCATCGGCCAGTTGTCGATGGACGTGGTCGCCGTGATCTCCAATCACCCCGACCTCAAGCCCCTGGCCGACTGGCACCAGATTCCCTACTACCACTTCCCCCTGGATCCCAACGACAAGCCTTCACAGGAGCGTCAGGTGTTGCAGGTGATCGAAGAGGCCGGTGCCGAACTGGTGATCCTTGCCCGCTACATGCAAGTTCTGTCGCCGGAGCTGTGCCGCAAGCTGGACGGCAAGGCGATCAACATCCACCACTCCCTGCTGCCGGGTTTCAAAGGCGCCAAGCCTTACCACCAGGCCTACAACAAGGGCGTGAAACTGGTCGGCGCCACGGCGCATTACATCAACAACGACCTGGACGAAGGGCCGATCATTGCCCAGGGCGTCGAGGTGGTGGATCACAGTCATTACCCCGAAGACCTTATCGCCAAGGGGCGGGATATCGAAGGCCTGACCCTAGCGCGGGCGGTTGGGTATCACATTGAGCGGAGGGTGTTTTTGAACGCCAATCGTACGGTCGTCCTTTAGATCGCTATCGCTGGCAAGCCAGCTCCCACAGGGTTTTGTGTTGTTCACAAATCTTGAGATCAACCCGAATCACTGTGGGAGCTGGCTTGCCAGCGATGAGGCCCTCACAGGCAACACAAGACAAGAAACAGCATCTGTACCCGAGCACTTAACGCGCTGCCTGCCTGGGCAACGCGGTTCCATAAAAACAACAGCGAGGTGAAAGCATGTCTGGCAATCGTGGTGTGGTGTATCTCGGCGCTGGCAAGGTCGAAGTACAGAAAATCGACTATCCGAAAATGCAGGACCCGCGTGGTCGCAAGATCGAGCACGCCGTCATCCTGCGCGTGGTCTCCACCAACATCTGTGGTTCCGACCAGCACATGGTGCGCGGCCGTACCACCGCCCAGACCGGTCTGGTCCTGGGCCACGAGATCACCGGCGAAGTGATCGAAAAGGGCCGCGACGTCGAAAACCTGCAAATCGGCGACCTGGTGTCCGTACCGTTCAACGTAGCTTGCGGGCGCTGCCGTTCCTGCAAGGAAATGCACACCGGCGTGTGCCTGAGCGTCAACCCGGCGCGCCCGGGTGGTGCCTACGGTTATGTTGACATGGGCGACTGGACCGGTGGCCAGGCGGAGTACGCGATGGTGCCGTACGCCGACTTCAACCTGCTGAAACTGCCGGATCGCGATCGCGCTATGGAAAAAATCCGCGACCTGACCTGCCTCTCCGACATCCTGCCAACCGGCTACCATGGAGCAGTGACTGCCGGCGTCGGCCCAGGCAGCACCGTGTATATCGCCGGTGCCGGCCCGGTCGGCCTGGCTGCCGCCGCTTCCGCTCGCCTGCTGGGCGCTGCGGCGGTGATCGTCGGTGACGTCAACACCGTGCGCCTGGCTCACGCCAAGGCCCAGGGTTTCGAAATCGTCGACTTGTCCCTCGACACCCCGCTGCACGAGCAAATCGCCGCACTGCTGGGCGAACCTGAAGTGGATTGCGCCATCGACGCCGTAGGCTTCGAAGCCCGCGGCCACGGCCACGACGGCGTCAAACACGAAGCCCCGGCCACCGTACTCAACTCGCTGATGGGCGTGGTACGGGTCGCTGGCAAGATCGGTATCCCTGGTCTCTATGTCACCGAAGACCCGGGCGCCGTCGACGCCGCCGCGAAGATGGGCAGCCTGAGCATCCGCTTCGGCCTCGGCTGGGCCAAATCCCACAGCTTCCACACCGGCCAGACCCCGGTGATGAAGTACAACCGCCAACTGATGCAGGCGATCATGTGGGATCGCATCAATATTGCTGAAGTGGTGGGCGTGCAGGTGATCAGCCTGGATCAGGCGCCTGAGGGGTATGGCGAGTTTGATGCGGGTGTGCCGAAGAAGTTTGTGATTGATCCGCATAAGTTGTTTAGTGCGGCGTAAGGGGTTCAGAGGACAGAGAAACGGCGACTCTTGGGTCGCCGTTTTTAATAGGGCAAATTATTAATCTTGCCTAACGTGGTTCTGTCGTTTGGAGAGATCTTCCAACCAAGTTCGGTTCGCCATAGCTTGCGGATAACTAGGTAAATCTTCGCCTCCATAGTTTGGAGGAGGTAAAGGACTAGAGTCGGTAGGGGAGGGGGCGGGAGTTAAACCACGACCGCTAGCCGGTTCAACGCTACTCGTGGAGCTGATTGAGCTATTGCTACCAAATCGCGGTGTTAAATCGCGAATGCCTCGTGATGTTCTTGCGTCATATACGTTTGCGTTACTTCTTGCACGCCTATAAATCTGCGGCGAAGTGTTAGGGCTACTGCTCGGAAGTGCAGTTAATGACGAGGGAAGATCGGGCTCATCAACGGCACGTGCTTCCGTACCGGCGAAAGCCAATCTGTCTTGCGTCGTCCACGCGGGAGTTTTCGAGTTTGGATGGGGGTGGAGTGACCGTGCCATTGGATTTCGAAACGGTCCTTCCGAACTGGAAATGACATTGGGAGAAATTCTGGTTCGGCTCCTCATCAGGCCTATGGAACGGAGAGCAACTTTGAGCCAGGCAGGTGTATGCCCTGTCGGGTCACTTCGATTTACCGGATCCCCTCCGCAGTACGCATACGCATTCACCCCTCCCGCCCCAAACGGACTCCAACTGTCCGGACTGGTAAAACGCATCAACACCGGATTAAACGGCCGATACCCATTCCCCAACAAATACCACCCCGTCACCGGATCCGGCCGTTCGCCGTTGAAGCCGAGCAGGCTGAGCAACCCGCCGCCGGCATGACAATGCCCGTATGGCATGTAGGCAAAGGCCTGCGGTCGCTTGGCGTCGAGCAGAGTCAGCACCGAGCGCTGTTGATCGGTGGCGAGCAAAGTCGTTTCCACCGCCGCGCTGCCTTGGCGCTGTAGCTGGGCCAGCAATTGATCGTCGTGCTGCATGATCGAACGCTGCTCCGAGCCCTGAATCTCGGTGGCCAGTAGGTTTTTCAGGTAGAAGCGTTGGGTGGCGGATTGCGCCAAGGGGGAACAGTCGACCAAGCGGTCCAGTGGGTCGTAGTGGTAGCGGCAGAGCAGAGTTGCATTCGGGATTGGCATGGAGTGGCTCCCTAAACTGTTCAGGGTTTCACTGTGGCCCAAGTGGCTGGGGTTGCCCACTATCAGAACTGATAGGGCTGCTGCGCAGCCCATCGCGAGCAGGCTCGCTCCCACTGTTGATCTTTGCTGAACACAAAAATTTGTGTACGACGCGATCCATTGTGGGAGCGAGCCTGCTCGCGATGGCGATTTCAGCCGTGCTTCATCCCCAAACAATCAATGGACCGATCAACCATCGCCTTGGCAATTTCCAGCAAATGCCAAACCGAAAACACCATCGCCCGGTCGGCGCCCTTGAGGTGATCACCGCACTGATAGGCCGTGACCGAGGCACAGCGCAACAGGTCGGCGATGTAGAGCTGGGTGTCTTCGAAACTCACGTCTTTGCTGACGTTGTAAAAGCGCAGTTCATCGGGTGGGGCCGGTTGATCGCCGGTGAGGTAGAAATCGATGGCGCGGTAGAGGGCAGAGCGGTCCCGGAGCAGGTCGTCAGCGACGGCTTCGTTGGTGGGGTTCTCTGAGGGTGGATCGGGAACTGATTTATCCATTGGTAAAACTCCTAGTAATTGATTGGAGCCAACCAAGTTCGCGACTAAACGAAGAGGGGTGGCGGCTGCACACAGGTTAGTCGACCGGCCACTAGGCAATACCGGCGCACCCGAGGGTGCCCTGCGCACAGCCACCATAGATTTCAGGCAAAAAAACGCCTGACATAAGGTGGTGCTATGCGCCCAGTGTGGTATCCGGGCGACTAAACCCGATCACTGATGAGCAGTGACGGGCGGAGACTAGCCACCGGTTTTGGCAGGCGCAAGCGAGCGAAATAATCTAGGAAATGTCCTGCAAAGGAAAGGGATCAAGCCTTCGGAAAGGCTGATTTTCCTGTGAGAAAACTTACCTCTTACCTTCATCAGTCGGGTTCTTGAGGTGAGAAGGATCAGTCAGAAAACTGAACCTGTAGGAGCTGGGGGAGGAAGGGATAGTTTTTGCTTTTTTTTTTCCCCCACAACCACAAACAACCGACCCTCCCCACCACCCCCCCAAAAGCAAAAAAAACC
>NZ_JBPKAM010000206.1:0-4601 GCF_051216495.1 Pseudomonas baetica
TATCAATCGACATCAATGTTGAATGACACACCGCTTTCGCGAGCAAGCCCGCTCCCACATTGGTTAAGCGTGGGCCGGGTCAACCGGTGACAATCCTGTCTTTGCCATCCCGCTTGGCCCGATACATCGCCGCATCCGCCCGGGCGAACAGGCTTTCGATATTCTCATCACCGGTTGTGAGGGTGCTCAGCCCCTGGCTGACGGTGATGCCGAATGCCTGTCCGTTATGGTCGAAGCTCAAGCACTGAATCTCCCGTTGCAGACGCTCGGCTACTTGCCGGGCCATGTCCTGTGTGCAGCCAGGAAACACCGCGGCGAACTCCTCGCCACCGATACGCCCGAACAGATCGCCACGGCGCAATACCGCGCGGCCGCTGTCGGCGATGCGTTGCAGCACATTGTCGCCTTCCTGATGGCCGTAGGTGTCGTTGATCACTTTGAAGTCATCGATGTCCAGCATCAGGAACGACAGCGGCGTGCCCTTTTGCCGCGCGAGTTCAAACGCCTGTTGCGCACCCTCGAAGAAGTGTCGGCGGTTGCTGCTTTGTGTCAGGGCGTCGGTGGTAGCCAATCGCTGCAGCTCGGTTTCCATCTGCTTCTTGTAGGTGATGTCTTCGGCGAAGCCGACAATGATCACCGGCTGGCCCGGCTCGACCTGGCGGCTGATGAAGCATTTGTCGCTCAGCCAGCGCACCTGGCCGTTGGCGTCGATGATCCGGTATTCGCGGTCTTCGACGGCGCCTTTGACCAGTACGTCCGCCAGGCTGCGCTCGGCGTACTCCAGGTCGTCGGGGTAGATGCTGTCGCGCCACTGGTTGTAGTCGGCCAGTAGCAGGTCGGCGGAGCGACCGAAGATCCGCTCATAGGCGGGGCTGACATACAACACCTGACGGGTTTCCCAGTTGAAGGCCCAGAGCACTGCGTTGACGCTCACCAGCAAGGTGCTGAACAGCTGTTCGCGCTCGCTCAGGCGCGCGACTTCGCCTTGGGCGTGCATCAATGCCAGCAGGGTTTGTGCGGCCTCCGGCCACGGTGATGGAGATGGGTCTTTCAGGTTCTCATTGACCATCGGCACAACTCTCAAAGGGCGTGCGCCGCTCGAGGTTCGAAAGCGGGTGCTCGCCGGGTGGCGAAGTGTCTTTGAGAGGGAGGATTTGAGGCGAAGTTCCCGCTTTCCGTGGCGAGAAAGCTTGCTCCCGCCGGGCGGTACTGACGACACAGCCCACAAACCACTGTGGGAGCGAGCGGGCTCGCTCCCACCGTTTTATTGTCAGGTAGCAGGGCGCAAGGAGTAGGTTTTCAACTGATCGGCGAAGTCGCGCAGGGATTGAATCCCGCTGGCTTCGGCTTCGTGCACCCAATCCTTGATGGCGGCCAGCATATCGTGGCCATTTGAGCTGGTCTTGACCCAGATCTGCTGCAAGGCCAGGCGTTTCTCGTAAATTACCTTCAGTGCCTGGCTGTGCTCGAGCATGTTCTGGATGCGTACGTGGTGTTTGTCGTCCAGCAGGCTGGTTTCCCGCGAGAGCAGACGCTTGGCGCGGCGGAACTGGTGGCGGACCGAGTGATCGACTTTGGCCAGCTCCTGCTTGACCAGCGGCCCGATCACCAATTTGCGGTACTGGGCCATGATCTGGAAGCGGTTGTTGAGGATCGCCATAGCGGTGTCCATGTCCAGATTGCCCTTGCCTTCGACACGGTGGGCAATCGGCGCGATGCGCTGAACCTTGGCCAGGCGCAGGAAGCTGAACACTTGAATCCAGGCCCAGCCCAGATCGAATTCCCACTTCTTCACCGACAGTTTGGCCGAGTTAGGGTAGGTGTGATGATTGTTATGCAGTTCTTCGCCGCCGATCAGGATGCCCCAAGGCACCAGATTGGTCGCCGCATCGCGGCATTCGAAGTTGCGGTAGCCGATGGCATGGCCCAGGCCATTGACCACACCGGCGGCCCAGACCGGGATCCACATCATCTGGATGGCCCAGATGGTGATGCCGATGGTGCCGAACAGCAGCAAATCGATGACGGCCATGATCGCCACGCCCAGCAACGGGTACGGGGTGTAAAGATTACGCTCGATCCAGTCTTCGGGGCAGTTCTTGCCGTAGATACGCAGGGTCTCGGGGTTTTCCGCCTCGGCGCGGTACAGCTCGGCGCCTTTGCGCAGCACCGTGGACAGGCCCTTGATGACCGGGCTGTGCGGGTCATCGACGGTTTCGCATTTGGCGTGGTGTTTGCGGTGGATAGCGGTCCACTCGCGGGTGTTCTGCGCCGTGGTCAGCCACAGCCAGAAGCGGAAGAAATGTTTCAGGCCGGCATTCAGCTCCAGGGAGCGATGGGCTGAATAGCGGTGCAGATAGACCGTGACGGCAACGATCGTCACATGGGTCATCAGCAGGGTGACTGCCACCAGTGCCCAGGGCGACAAGCCGAGAAAACCTTCGTACCACATAGCCTGTAGGGCCCTCGATAAAGAAAAAACAGCCGGTGCATTATCACCAAGCCCACAGAGAAAACCAGTCGCCCTTTCAGATAAGAGTGCCGGGCGGTGTCTTTAACCTATAATCCCGGCATTTTTGTAGGGACATGGACAGTCTTATGTCTGCCAGCTATCGCGATGCCTTGCGTGCAGCGCTGCTTTACCTGTTGCTTTCGGTGGTGTGGCTACAGCTCAGTGGCTATTTATTGAACAGTTTCTTCGATAGCTCGGCCGAGTTATCACGATGGCAACTGATCAACGGTTATACCTGGGTCGTTCTCAGTGCCGGATTGATCTTCATCGCCCGGGCGCGGCTGCTGCGCTGCCTGGGCATCGGCGCCCATCTGCGCGCACGCAGTGAAGATCGCGAGCGTTTGCGGCAAGCGGCTGCGGTATTCGACTGCACTCGGGAGGGGGTGCTGGTCACCAACCGTGAAGGATTGATCGTGCATGTCAATCGCGCCTTCATGGACATTACCGGTTATCGAACCGAAGAAGTCATGGGGCAGCGGCCCAACCTGTTCAAGTCAGGCCGTCACCCGGCGGATTTCTATCAGGCGATGTTCCTGGCGCTCGAGCGTGCCGGTGAGTGGAGCGGGGAAATCTGGAATCGCCGCAAAAACGGTGAAATCTACCCGCAATGGCAGACCATCCGTGTCATTCACGACGACTTGGGGCAACCCAGCCATTACGTGGCGGTGTTTTCCGACATCAGCGCGATCAAGAACTCCGAACACGAATTGATGCACCTGGCCCATCATGACCCGCTGACCGACCTGCCCAACCGCCTGCTGTTCACCGACCGTGCCGAGCGGGCCCTCGCTTCGGCGCAGATCCACAAGCGAGGCTGTGCACTGCTGTTGATCGATCTGGATCACTTCAAGATGATCAATGACAGCCTCGGCCATACCATCGGCGATCAGCTGCTCAAGGCCGTTGCGGAGCGCCTGGAGGCCATGTTCGGGCCAGGTATTACGCTGGCGAGGCTCGGAGGGGACGAATTTGCCGTGTTGGCTGAAAGCTGTCCGCAGTTGGCGCAGGCGGCAGCCTTGGCCCGGCGAGTCATCGAAGGCCTCAAGGAGCCATTCCCGATTGACGGGCACCAATTGTTTATCAATACCAGCATCGGTATCAGCCAGTTCCCCAACGACGCCCTGAGCGCCGAGCAATTGCTGCGCAACGCCGATTCGGCGCTGTTCAAGGCCAAGAGTGCGGGGCGCAACGACTACGCGTTCTATACCGAAGAATTGACAGCCCATGCCCAGCAGCGAGTCGAAATTGCGTTCGAGTTGCGTCATGCGCTAGAGCAACAGCAATTGCGTGTTTATTACCAGCCGGTCCACGACCTTCATACCTGTCGATTGATCGGCGTCGAAGCGCTGGTGCGGTGGGAGCATCCGCAACGAGGCTTGGTGTCGCCGGCAGAATTCATCCCGGTCGCCGAGCGCACCGGGTTGATCGCCGAAATCGACGCTTGGGTGATGCAGCAGGCCTGCCGGCAAATGTGCCAGTGGCAGCAGGCGGGCGTGGAATTGTCATTCGTCGCGGTGAATGTGTCTTCGCGGTTGTTTGCCCGCCGTGAGCTGTACCGGCAAGTGGCGCAAGTGCTACACGAAACAGGTCTGGACCCGGCGTATCTGGAGCTGGAAGTGACCGAAAGCGCGGTGATGGAGGACCCGGAAGTTGCGCTGGAGCAGATGCATCGCCTGCGTGAGTTGGGCGTGCGGCTGGCCATCGACGACTTCGGTACGGGCTATTCATCACTGCTGCGGCTCAAGCGCTTGCCGGTGCAAAAACTCAAGATCGACCAAGGCTTTGTCGCCGGGTTGCCGTGGGACGAAGATGATGCGGCGATTGCGCGAGTCATCATCGCCCTGGCGCAAAGCATGGGCATGCAGGTGCATGCCGAAGGGATCGAACAGGGCGAACAGGCAGCGTTCTTGCTCGAACACGGTTGCCATCTGGGGCAGGGCTACTGGTTCGGGCGACCGGTGCCGGCCGAGCATCTGGATTGGCTGCATGCACCGGTGATCAAATAATGTACAGAACCTGTGGGAGCGAGCCTGCTCGCGAAAGCGGCGGTACTTTCAATGCCAGTGTTGACTGACCCACTGCTTTCGCG
>NZ_JBPKAM010000207.1:0-4557 GCF_051216495.1 Pseudomonas baetica
CTCCCACAGGGGGAATGCTTTCCAACTGTGGGAGCGAGCCTGCTCGCGAATGGGGCGACTCGGTTTATCTGGCAAACCGCTCCGCCCAGCCAATGATTTTCTTCGGTCGCGGCGTCGCATAAGTCCGCACCTTGGATGTCGACAACCCCAATCGCACCAGCGACTCGGCAATGGTCACTGCCGCCGTCACGCCATCGACCACCGGCACGCCGGTACGCCGGCGAATCTGTTCATCCAGCCCGGCCATGCCGCCGCAACCGAGGCAAATCACTTCAGCCTTGTCCTGGGTCACCGCCAATTCGGCCTGGTGCACGATGGCCTCGAGTGCGCGTTGCGGCTCGTGTTCCAGTTCCAGCACCGCCAAACCACTGGCTCGCACCGAAGCGCAGCGATCCCAGAGTCCGGACAGTTTCAGGCGGTCTTCGATCAGCGGCACGGTACGGTCGAGGGTGGTGACCACCGAGTAGGCGTGGCCAAGGAACATCGCAGTGCTTGCCGCTGCATCGGTGATGTCCACCACGGGCACGTTGAGCAGCTCTTGCAGGCCCTCGCGGCCGTGTTCGCCGTAACCGGCCTGGATCACGGCATCGAAGGGCTGGTCGTAGGACATTACCCGGTCCATGACGGCAATGGCGGCCAGGTAGCTTTCAAAATTGCCTTCTACGGAGTCGGCGCCGAAGTACGGCGTCAGGCCGACAATTTCCGTACCGGGGGAGGCAACGGCCTGCGCCGAGCGGGCGATGGCCTGGGTGATGGATTCGGTGGTGTTGACGTTGACCACGAGAATTCGCATGGGAAGTCCTTATAGCGGGATGCTTTTAAAAAAGTGGGTCTGCGGCCCGACATTGCCGGGCCGCCATGGAGTCAGTGGCTGACGTTATCGACGGCGATGGCTTCACCGCTGACGTCTGCGTAGTGGGGTTGGCGTTTGGCGATGATCAGGTAGAGCATCCCGGCGATGCCGGCGCCGATCAGCCAGGAGAACGGCGAGACCAGATGGAAGCCCGGTACCAGCGCCAGGACGATGGCGATCAGGGCGGCGGGAATGAACGCCGCCACGGCGCGCAGATTGACCCCGCGGCTGTAGTAATAAGCGCCGTTAGGGTCTTCGCTGTACAACTGCGGCACGTTGATCCGGCCTTTTCGTACCAGCCAGTAGTCGACCATGATCACGCCATACAACGGGCCGAGCAGGGCGCCGAGGCCGGAGAGGAAGTACACGATCACCAGCGGGCTGTTGTAGAGGTTCCACGGCAGGATCAGCACGGCGATGGTGGCGCTGATCAGGCCGGCGCGACGGAATGTCAGGTATTTGGGCGCCAGGTTGCTGAGTACGAAGGCCGGGGCGACGAAATTGGCCATGATGTTGACCGCCACAGTGACGATCAGGAAGGCCAGGCAGCCGAGGACCAGGAAGAAGGTGTTGGGGATCGAGGCGATGATCTCGGTTGGGCTTTCAATGATGCGGCCATTGATCTGGAATTGCGCCCCGCACAGCAGGACGGTGATGGCGGCAAACACCAGAATGTTCACCGGCAAGCCCCAGAAATTGCCGATCTTGATGGTCTTGCGGCACGGCGAGGAGCGGGCGAAGTCGCAGAAATTCAGGATCAGCGTGCCGTAGATCGCCAGCCATAGAGCGCCACCGGCAAAAATGTTGCGCCACATCTCGCCGCCGCTCAGCGGGTCGCGGATCGACCAGGCGATGGTCGCGTTGGCCTGGAAATACATCCACGCGGCGAGGGCGGCGACGGTCAGCAGAATCACCGGGCCGGCGAACGCCTCGTAGCGCCGTACCATTTCCATGCCATAGGCGAGGATCGCCAGTTGCACGAACCAGATCGCCACGAAGCACACCCAGCCCAGGGTCGACAGGCCGAGGATCGAGTCGTGGTCATAGTCGGCGAATCCGGGGTGGATGGCGGTCAGCAGTACGCGGAAGACCACCGAGGCCAGGTACGTCTGAATCCCGAACCAGGCAATGGCGATCACGGCGCGGATCAAGGCAGGAATTTGTGCGCCATGGATGCCGAAACTGATCCGGCTGATCACCGGAAACGGCACGCCGGTTTTTTGCCCCATGTAGCCGGACAGGTTCATGAAGCAATACACCAATGCTGCGCCGATCCCCAGTGACAACAGGATCTGCCAACCGCCCAGGCCCAAGGCATACAGGCCGATGGCGAACGAGTAGTTGGCGATGTTGTGAACGTCGTTGGTCCACAGGGCGAAGATGCTGTATTTGCCCCAACGCCGGCCTTCGGCCTTGGTGGGCGCCAGGTCTTGGTTATGCAGGCGTGGGCTGAGTACCACAGGCGGGTGAAACGATGAATCGAAATCGGTCGGGGTGGTGGGGGAGGAGGGCAGATCCAGCGCAATATTGTTGTTGGAGAGACTTGTACGCATTCCGGCAGGCTCCTGATGCTCGACGCCGCGATGACTGTGCATGAGCCTTGGCTCGGCAATCTTCGTCGCGGGTGGCGAATATCATTGGTTACGGGGCATCTGCAGCCTGTACGGGATAGGGCGCTTCAGGCTTGCGGATCTAAGGTGTTTTTATGTTTTGAGGTAATTGTATACAAAACATGTATGCACTTAAGCGAGATCTATGCCAGTCCGGAATCTATGGAATTTGCTGCTGATTTCGTTTGGTTATCAACGGGCGCTAAACCACTGAAAATCGGGGGATATAAGCTGACCGATCGAGCAGGTATTTATTTTTGGGGACAGGTTGCAGAAGGGCGTGGCGGGGAGGGAAATGTAACTTTTAGGGGCGTACAAACAAAAAGTGCACACATAAATGGCACCGATGGTGACATTCGTGTGTACACATTTTATGTCGGGTGCAGAAACCTGTGGGAGCGGGCTTGCCCGCGATAGCGTCGGCACAGTCAACAACTGTGTGACTGACAGGCCGTCATCGCGGGCAAGCCCGCTCCCACAGGGGATTTCGTCAGGAGGGAAATTACGCTTTGGACTTACTGATGATATTCCCCGCATGCAACCCGCATTCTTTCTGCGTCGCCTCTTCCCACCACCAACGGCCTTCGCGTTCGTGCTGGTTCGGCAGCACCGGTCGGGTGCAGGGTTCGCAGCCGATGCTGATGAAGCCGCGCTCATGCAGGCTGTTGTACGGCAGCTCCAGCATGCGGATGTAGCCCCAGATCTCTTCGCTGGTCATCTGCGCCAGCGGGTTGAACTTGTACAGGGTGCGTTCCGGGGTGGAGAACGCGGTGTCGATTTCCATCACCGCTACGGCGCTGCGGGTGCCGGGGCTCTGGTCACGACGTTGGCCGGTGGCCCAGGCTTTGACGCCGGATAGCTTGCGGCGCAGCGGTTCGATCTTGCGGATGCCGCAGCATTCGCCATGGCCGTCCTTGTAGAAACTGAACAGGCCTTTTTCCTTCACGAACGGTTCGAGTTTGGTGTAGTCCGGCGACACCAGTTCGATGTCGATCTTGTAGTGCTCGCGCACCTGATCGATAAAGCGATAGGTCTCGGGATGCAAGCGGCCGGTGTCGAGGCTGAACACCTTGACGTTCTTGTTTAGCTTCCAGGCCATGTCCACCAGCACCACATCCTCGGCGCCGCTGAAAGATATCCACAAGTCATCGCCGAACTCGGCAAACGCGAGTTTCAGGATGTCCTGGGCGGATTTGTTGGCATAGGTCGTGGCGAGTTCCACGACGTCGAACGTTGGGCTCATCAGGGCGGCTTCCTACAGGTCGGTGGCGCTGGGCGCTCTATATGGGGTCGATGGTAACAAAAAGCTGCACCGGCCGGGGCCTCCTCTGCGTTGCGCGGTGGGGGTGGAGTCGCTAGAGTTCGGGCTCGCTCGACTCAATAAACAATACAAATGGGAGTGTCTTGTGGAAATTGCCTGTCTGGATCTTGAAGGTGTGCTGGTCCCGGAAATCTGGATCGCGTTTGCCGAAAAAACCGGGATCGAATCCCTCAGGGCCACCACCCGGGACATTCCCGACTACGACGTGCTGATGAAGCAACGTCTGCGAATTCTCGACGAACATGAGCTGAAACTCGCCGATATCCAGGAGGTGATCGCCACGCTCAAGCCGCTGGACGGCGCCATCGAGTTCGTCAACTGGCTGCGCGAGCGCTTCCAGGTGGTGATCCTGTCGGACACCTTCTACGAATTTTCCCAGCCGCTGATGCGTCAGCTCGGTTTCCCGACCTTGCTCTGCCATCGCCTGATTACCGACGACACCGGGCGGGTGACGGGCTACCAGTTGCGTCAGAAAGATCCCAAGCGCCAGTCGGTCCTGGCCTTCAAGAGCCTGTATTACCGGGTGATTGCCGCCGGGGATTCCTACAATGACACCACGATGCTGGGCGAGGCGGACGCCGGGATTCTGTTCCATGCGCCGGACAACGTGATCCGCGAGTTCCCGCAGTTCCCGGCGGTGCACAGTTTTGAGGACTTGAAGCAGGAGTTCATCAAGGCTTCGAACCGGACCTTGAGTTTGTAGTCGTCCCAGAGGACGCCTTCGCGAGCAGGCTCGCTCCCACAGGGGATCGCCGAACTTGTGGGAGCGAGCC
>NZ_JBPKAM010000208.1:0-4543 GCF_051216495.1 Pseudomonas baetica
GGCTTTGGACGCCGTGGATCGGTTCGGACTGATCCGGGTTTTTTTTCGACTGTTCCGGCACATTCGCGAGAAGGCTCGCTCCCACAGGGAATTGTGTGCTTCCTGTGGGAGCGAGCCTGCTCGCGAAAGCTATCTAAAGGTCACCACCACTGCGCGCGGTGGGAGCCCAATTCAGAGGCGGCGATAGTCCACTGCAACGGCGTGCCGGTGATCTTCAAGGGCACATGCAGCCGATGCGCCGGTCCCCAAGGGGTTTGTTCGACCAGCAATCCCTGATCCGCTTCATCTTCTGCTCTTAACGATTCGTCGGTGCCGCGTCCATTTTCGATCAACAACTTTGCCGTACGCGCCAACGACAGCCGCGCCGATCCACCGCGTCCGCTGTTCAAACGTTCTGCCAGCAACCTGATCGCACTGGCCGCCATCAGATATCCGGTGGCGTGATCGAGGGCTTGCACGGGCAGGGGCGTCGGTTTGCCAGCCTGCTGCCAGTGCATGCCGGCGTCCGCAATGCCGCTGCTCATTTGCACCAGGCTGTCGAAGCCGCGACGGTTTTGCCAGGGGCCGCTCCAGCCATAGGCATTGAGGCTCACGTCGATCAGGCCTGGGGCCAACTTTTGTCGTTCATTGACTCCGTATCCCAAGCGTTCGAGGGCATCGGCGCGGTAGCCGTGGAGCACGATGTCGGCGCCCTTGAGCAGGCTTTCGAACACGGATCGATCGGTCTTTTCCCGCAGGTCCAGGCGCGCGCAGCGCTTGCCCAATGTCATCTCCGGTATTACGCCCGGTTCGCTCCAGGTCGGTGGGTCGATTCGCAAGACATCCGCCCCAAGACCGGCGAGAAAACGACTGGCGACCGGACCGGCCAGTACCCGGGTCAAGTCCAGCACCTTGATGCCGGCCAGCGGTTGCGCCACCGAGCCTTGCCATGATTCGCCGCTCTGGCTGTTGTGAGGAGTGAAATGAATCAGCGGCTCGGCGTTCACGGCCCGACCTTGCGGATGGGCCTGCCACTGTTCCCAGGTGCGCATCTCGGCGGCGCAACCTCCGGCATCGACCACCGCCTGCTCCAGATCGCGGGTGGCCCATTGCTTCACTTTGCTTGCCATCGCAGCGCGATCGGCACAGGCGCCAAGTACCGATTCGGCGGCGGCGCGGTGATGGGGCGCATTGGTGTGCAGGCGAATCCAGCCATCCTTGGCGGCGTAGTCACCGGCGATGGGGTCCCACAGCGGCGGTACGCTCCAACCGATTGGGCGCAGCGAGCTGGAGAACCAGAAGGACGCCAGGCGCCGGTCGACTTCGAGGCCAGGCAAGCGCCCGGTTTGCTGGTGCAGCAGTTCGGCGGTGGCCTGGCCGGCGGCCGCGATGCTGGCGCAGGCCAGGTCCGTGACGGCAAATGCCGAGGGCAGGGCGCCCGTGGCGGAGAACGGAACGGATGCGTGCGGTAAGCCGAGTGCGGCTTGAATGGACGTGAGTAAATCAGTCATCGAAGGCCCTCCGGAGCGAGAGGGCGAGCATAGATCAAAATCCTGTCAGGCTTGATGAAAACCTTGTGGGAGCGAGCCTGCTCGCGAAAGCGGCGTGTCAGTCGACATGTGTATTGCCTGACACACCGTCTTCGCGAGCAGGCTCGCTCCCACAAAGGGATTTGCAGCGGGTTGATTACACGCGGAACTGGTCCATCAATTTCATCTGGTGGGTGGTCAGGTTGTTGAGCTGGCTGCTGATCTGCGCCGATTCGGTGGCCTGTCCGGTCAGGGTTTCGGTGACGGTGCGGATCGCCGAGACGTTGCGGTTGACCTCTTCGGCCACGGCGCTTTGCTGTTCGGCGGCGCTGGCGATTTGCAGGTTCATGTCGCTGATCACGGTGACCGCGTCGCTGATCTTGCTCAACGCCTGAACTGCTTGCTGGATCTGGCCGGCGTTGCTGTGGGCCTGGGTCTGGCTCGAATGCATGGTGGCGACCACGCCACGGGTGCCGGACTGAATGCGTTCGATCACCAGGCGGATTTCCTCCACCGAGTCCTGGGTGCGCTTGGCCAGGTTGCGCACTTCATCGGCCACCACCGCAAAGCCGCGACCGCTTTCACCGGCGCGGGCGGCTTCAATGGCCGCGTTCAGTGCCAGCAGGTTGGTTTGTTCGGCGATGCTGCGAATCACCTCCAGTACCGAACCGATTTGCTCGCTGTTCACCGCCAGCGCTTCGACTTCAGTCACGGCCTTGCTGACTTCGTCCGCCAGTTGATTGATGTCGCGGGTGCTGCGCTCGATGATCTGCATGCCGTCGCGGGCCGACTGGTCGGCGCCTTTGGCGGCACTGGCCGCGTTCGACGCACTGTTGGCGACGTCGTGGGCGGTGGCGCTCATTTCATTGGAGGCAGTGGCGACCTGGTCGATTTCGCGGAACTGCACCTGCATGCCTTCGCTGGTTTGGCGGGCGATTTCCGAAGACTGGTCGGCGGTGCCACGGGCGTCGGAGATGCTTTGCTTGATCTGCGCGATGGTCGGTTGCAGCTTGTCGAGGAAGCGGTTGAACCAGCTGACCAGTTCGCCCAGTTCATCCTTTTTGCCGTAGTGCAGGCGTTGGGTCAGGTCGCCGTCGCCGCTGGCAATGGCCTTGAGCATCTCGGCCACGCTGTTGATGGGGCGGGTGACACCCGACGCGGTGAGCCAGATCAGCAGCAGGCCGATCAGGCCGGCAATGATCGCGACGCCCACGGCCTGGATCGTACCGCTCTGTTGGGCATCGTCGAGTACCGACTGCAATTTCACCGCATCGGCCAGCAGCACTTGCTTGGGCAGGTCGATCACCACGGCCCAAGGTTTGGCGTCGGCGATCGGGCTGACAGGGTAGACCGCACGGATCAGGTCACCTTGTTCGAGAATCTTCGGAGTACCGACACCCAGCAGTTGCAGGATGTCCTTGCCGACAGCGCCGAGCGTGTCACCGATGCTTTTGCCGACCTTTGTCGCGTCGACACTGTAGGCGGCCATCACACCAGTACCGGAGACGATCAACATGTGCCCGGCATTGTTGAACAGTTCACGCTGGGCATCGACCGCTGCCGCTTGCAGGGCGTCCAGGGCGATGTCGATACCGACCACGCCGATGGATTTGCCATCCACCAGCAGCGGCACGGAAATGGTGGTCATCAGCACTTCCTTGCCGCCGACCGTATCGGCATAAGGGTCGAGCAGGCAGGTGCGCTTGCTGTCCCTGGGGCAGGTGTACCAGACGTTGTAGGGGGTGCCGCTTAGGTTCAGGGTTGTCTTGGTCATGTCCTCTTCGACCATGATCGTGTTCAGCGCTTCACCCCCGGCACGGCTCCAGTAAGTGGCGAAGCGACCAATCTCGTTGGACTGGCGGGCCGCGTCACCGACGAACTCGCTGTCCTTGCCATCCAGGCCGTTGGGTTCGAAGGCCAGCCAGATGCCCAGCACTTTGCCGTTGCGCTCGAAGGCGGTTTTCAGGCTCTGGTTCAACTCTTCACGCAGGGCGCCGGGTTCGAGCGAACGCTTGGCGACCATGATGCGCATGTCCTTGATCTGATCCGCCAGGGCGGTCACCACTGTCAGGGTTTCACCGAAGGTCTTTTGCACCCGCACCGCTTGTTCGGCAGCCTTGGCCTGGAGCAGGTTCTGCACGCTGGAGGTGAGCATTCTGCTGCTGGAGTCGTTGACCAGTTCATCGTTCTGATTGGTCTGGTAGATGTTCATGCCAACGATCAGCGTAACGACGCCAAGCAGACACAGGCCGGAGAGCAGAACGGTTTTCAGGCGGATGGACAGTGAGTCGAACATAGGGCGAACTCGCGAATGGGATGAGTGTTGGCGAGTCGGGCCGACTCGTTACGCCAAATCCTTTCAGCGCCAATCATTCT
The DNA here is from genome assembly GCF_051216495.1 of Pseudomonas baetica. GTDB lineage: Bacteria > Pseudomonadota > Gammaproteobacteria > Pseudomonadales > Pseudomonadaceae > Aquipseudomonas > Aquipseudomonas baetica_B. The sequence goes on from NZ_JBPKAM010000208.1 coordinate 3,885, forward strand.
CATCGGCGTGGAGGTGAATAGGCATTAACCTGAATCCGACGAACGGTAGTGGTTGACCGTTTGCGCGGAAAAATGTGCCGAAAATTAGCAGAAAAACAGGGAAAGTTGTGGGAAGTTTCAGGTGGGTTTTGGCAGTGATTCCGGTCGAGACCAGATCCATAGATTGCCCAGCGTCATGCCGGAAATCGCCAGGTAAATCGGCCAGCCATGATCAAGCATCACCAGCATCAAGGTCGCACACAGCAGCATGCTGACGGTGGCGCTGACCTTGGCCCGGCGCGCGATGATTTTGCCGTTGCGCCAGTTTTTGAGAATGGGGCCGAACAGCCGATGGTTTTCCAGCCAGGCACTCAAGCGTGGCGAACTGCGGGTGGCGGCCCAGGCAGCGAGCAGGATGAATTCGGTGGTCGGCAGGCCGGGGATGACAATGGCAATCAGGCCGATGCCGAGGCTGACGTAGGCCAGCAGGCCGAAGAGCAGGCGGGAGAGTTTGGAAGTGGCTGGCATGGGCTTGGGGGTATGAGGCGGATCGGGATCTTACTGACTTGTTCGGTCCATTGTGGGAGCGAGGGGGGGGGGGGGGGGGGGGGGGAGGGGAGAGGGGGGGGGGGGGGGGGTGAGGGCTTTGTTAGGAAGGGCGATCTCCCCAAGGAAAATGG
>NZ_JBPKAM010000209.1:0-4305 GCF_051216495.1 Pseudomonas baetica
CCAACGGGGCCTATGGGCAAATCCACCTCAACCCGAACGGCACCTACACCTACACCCTGACGTCGCCGCCGAGCACCACGCCGCACGCCAATGACGGCCCGAACGTCACCCACGAAACCTTCACCTACAAGGCCACCGACTCCCTGGGCAACGTTGTCACCAGTACCATCGTGGTCGACATCGTCGATGACGTGCCCAAGGCAATGTATGACAGCAATGCCAACACGGCATCGGAGTCGTCGCTGACCCTGAGCGGCAATGTGCTGACCAACGACGTGCAAGGCGCCGATGCCGTGGCGATCGGCCCCGACAGTGGCCCGATCACCCCCGGTACCTTTGTCGGCACCTATGGGACATTGGTACTCAATGCCAATGGCACTTACACCTACACCCTGAACGCCAATGATGCGGACTTCAAAGGTCTGCACGGCGGCGGCAACGGAACGGAAACCTTCACCTATACCCTCACCGATGCCGATGGCGATACCAGCACCGCCAACCTGGTGCTGAACGTCCATAACAACAATGACCTGGTCATCATCAAGGGCCTGGACATCGATTGTGGCGAGCTGACTGTCTACGAAAAGAACCTCAGCGACGGTACTCATCCCGATACACCTGCGCTGACCCAGAGCGGCACTTTCACCGTCACCGCACTGGATGGCCTGCAAACCCTGACCGTGGGCGGTATTGCGCTGATCAGCGGCGGGGTCGCGGCGAGCATTCCACAGTCGATCGTCACGCCAATGGGCAGCACCCTGACCATCACCGGCTATAACCCGATCACCGGCGTGGTCAGCTACAGCTACACCCTGGCCGACAACGAAACCCATCCGAACGCCAACGGTGCCAACAGCATCAGCGAAAACCTGGACGTGATGGCGACCGATACCGACGGCAGCACGGCATCGGGGCAAATCAACGTCAACATCGTCGACGATTTGCCAACCGCCAAGGCGGACACCCAATCGGTGATCGAAGGCGGCACGGTCAGCGGCAATGTGCTGGACAACGACATCGGCGGTGCCGACGGTCTGGCGGCGGTGATCGGCGTGCGCGCCGGCAGCAATACCTCGACTGCGGCGGTGGGCGGGCTCAACACGCAAATCAACGGTAATTACGGCTACCTGACCCTGGACGCGGCGGGCAACGCGGTCTACCACAGCAACCCGAACTCGGTCGGTGTGGCGGGGGCTACCGATACGTTCACCTACACCGTGCGCGATGCCGATGGCGATCAAAGCACCACCACCATCACCATCGATGTCTGCAACAGCAACATCACGGCCGTGACCGACACCGATGTGACGGTCTACGAAAAAGCCCTGGACTTGAGCAAGGACGGCCAGGACCTGGCGGCTGGCACCGTCACCGGCAGTGAGCCGGGCAATGCCGGGGAAACCGCCAGCGGTACGTTGGTCGGCTCGGTCAGCGGTGCTTCGGGTGCGATCACTTACACATTGGTCGGCAGCACCACCGGGACTTACGGGCAGATCCTGCTCAATCCCAACGGCACTTACACCTACACCCTGACCTCGGCACCGAAAACCTCGCCGGGTGCCAACGATGGCGCCAATACCCTGAGCGAAACCTTCACCTACAAGGCCACCGATGCCGGGGGCAACAGCACCACCAGCACCATCGTGATCAACATCGTCGATGACGTGCCCAAAGCCGTGGCTTCGGAGCGGTCGGTGGCGGCCGTGGAGATCGATTCCAACCTGCTGCTGATCATCGACGTGTCCGGCAGCATGGCCGACCCATCCGGCGTCACCGGTCTCTCGCGTCTGGATCTGGCCAAACAGGCGATCAGTGCCTTGCTCGACAAGTACGACGATCTGGGCGACGTCAAAGTGCAGATCGTGACGTTCAGCAGCAATGCCACCGACAAGACGTCAGTGTGGGTAGACGTGGCGACGGCCAAGTCGATCATCGCCGGGCTGACAGCGGGCGGTGGCACCAACTACGACGCGGCGGTGGCGGTGGCGCAGGAAGCGTTCAGCACCAACGGCAAACTGACCGGTGCGCAGAACGTTGGCTACTTCTTCTCGGACGGCAAGCCCAACGAAGGCTCCATTGGTGGAGGGGATGAGTCGGACTGGAAAGAGTTCCTCACCGAAAACCAAATCAAGAGCTACGCGATCGGACTGGGTAAAAACGTCGACAACAGCGATCTCAATCCACTGGCATATGACGGCACCGGTACGGGTACCGATACCAATGCGGTGGTTGTTACCGACCTTGGCCAGCTCAACTCGGTGCTCTCGGGTACGGTGATCGGTGCGCCAGTGACCGGTTCGCTGCTGGGCGCGGGCGGGACCTTCGGTGCCGATGGTGGTTTCATCAAAACCATCACCGTCGATGGCACCACCTACACCTACGATCCGAAGGGCAACAGCAACCAGGGTTCGCTGAGCTTCAGTGGCGGCGCCAACCATGGCACCTTCAATACCGTCAACAACACCCTGAGCATCGCCACCGACAACAAAGGCACCCTGGTGGTGAACCTCGATACCGGCGAATACAGCTACGTGTCGCAAAAGACCACCTCGGTAGTGCTCACCGAAAACATCGGGTTCACCGTCAGCGACAACGACGGCGACCTGGCCAGTTCGACCCTGGTGGTCAAGGTCATTCCGAACGCGGCACCGGTGGCGACCGATGATCACATCATCACCAACGTGATGTCGGGCAATATATCGGTGCCGGCTGAGTTGCTGCTAGCCAATGACTCCGATCCCGATGGCGATCCGCTGCACGCATCGCCAAGTACTTACAACACCGGATGGGTCGCCAAAGACGCGGACTTCAAGGGCACGGGTGCCATCGACTTCTCCGGCAGCGGCATCAAACCGAGCAACCAGAACCTGGACAACGTGCGCGGCTCGTTCGTGGCCAATACCGCGACGATGACGGCCTTGCTGGTGATCAGCGGCTATCTGGGCCCGGTCACCGCCGCCAACACCAACGATGAGGACCGCATTACCGTCAACCTCAAGCAAGGCGAAACCCTCAACCTTGACCACAACCTGGCCGCCGGCCATATCACCATGGAGTACTCCATCAACGGTGGCGCCTGGATTGCCCTGGCTGATGGCCAGACCATCACCGCGGCGTCGGACGGTGTGTACCAGATTCATGTCACCAACATCACCGACACCGGCGGTGGCGGTGGCGCGGGCAATAAAGAAAACTACGAGCTGACGATGAAGCTCGACTATTCCGGAGCCCATGACACCACGCCGGATTACCACGGCACCTACACCGCCAGCGACAGCCATGGCGGCAGCGACAGCGCCAACGTGAGCATCAGCTACCAGGAAGGTCACACCCTCACCGGTACGGCCGGCAATGACACGCTGGTGGCAGGCGACGGCAACAACATCCTCAACGCCGGTGACGGTAACGACATCCTGATGGCGGGCAATGGCACCAACGAGTTGCATGGCGGGGCCGGCAATGACTTGCTGTTCAGTGGTTTGGGTGCGGATCTGCTGGACGGCGGCACCGGTAACGACACCGCCAGCTATGCCCATGCCACCGCTGGCGTCACGGTCAACCTGGGCGTCAGCGGTGCGCAAAACACCCTGGGCGCCGGCGCCGATACCCTCACGGGCATCGAAAACCTCGTCGGCTCCAGCTTCAACGACAACCTGACGGGCGACAACAACAGCAACATCATCACCGGAGGCCTGGGCAACGACGTACTCAAGGGCGAGGGGGGCGATGACTTCCTGATCGGCGGCCTGGGCAACAACACCCTGACCGGCGGCAGCGGTGCCGACACCTTCCAGTGGCTCAAGGGCAACAGTGGTCACGACGTGATCACCGACTTCACGCCCGGCACCGACAAGCTCGACCTGTCGCAACTGCTGCAAGGGGAGAACGGCACAGCGGCCTCGCTGGATGACTACCTGCACTTCACCGTCAGCGGCAGCGGCGCGTCACTGGTGACCAGCATCGACGTCAGCGCCATGGCCGGCGCGGCGCCGAACCAGACCATCGACCTGGCCGGCGTCAACTTGGCCAGCCACTACGGTGTAACGCCAGGGGCGGGCGGAGTGGTCTCCGGTGCGGACACGGCCACCATCATCAACGGCATGCTCAATGACCATTCGTTGAAGGTGGATACCGTGTGATCTGAAGGTCTGGTTCACACCAATCCCCTGTGGGGGGGGGGGGGGGGGGGGGGGGGGGGGGGGGGGGGGGGGGGGGGGGGGGGGGGGGGAGGGGGGGGAGGGGGGGGAGGGGGGGGGGGGAAGGGGGGTGGTGAGGTCGCGCCGCATTAGCCAACACTAGGCACCG
>NZ_JBPKAM010000020.1:0-71043 GCF_051216495.1 Pseudomonas baetica
GGGTACCTGATGCCCCGCGTTGCCCTTGCGTCCATCGCGAGCATGCTCGCTCCTACGGGAAGGGGCACAAGCGATCTATGAGCCCCACCCCTCGCGCACCGCTCGCCGAATCCCCTCCAGCAGCATCGCGAACGCCGGGTTGTCGTTGTTTTCGCGCCAGATCAAGTGCAACTCGCTTTGCACCCCTTCGCCCAGGTCGATATCGCGGAACACCACGTTCTTGAACACCACGCTGGTGGCGCAGCGGGGCACCAGGGCCAGACCCATGGCGGCGTTGACCAAGGCGAGGATGGTCAGGGACGAGCCCAGCCATTGCACGTAGTCCGGGGCGACGCGGGCCGAGCGCAGCATGCCGGTCAGCAGTTCGTTGAACGGCGGGTAGGCGGCGTGTGAGTACATCAGGAACGGCTGGCCATCGAGGTCCTTGACCGATACGGTTTCGCTGCTCGCCAGGGGGTGGGTACTGGGCACTGCGAGCACGAAGGGTTCGCGTACCAGGCATTCGGTGGAATAGCCCGGTTCCAGCAACGGCGCGCGAACGATGCCCAGGTCAATGCGACGGGCGCGCAGGGCTTCGTGTTGCTGGTAGGTGTTCATTTCCGTCAGGTCGATTTTGACGTGGGGCTGTGTCAGTCGCGCCTCGGCAATCACTTTGGGCAGGAACTCGTAGACCGCGCTGCCGACGAAGCTGATATTGACCGAACCGATATCGCCCTCGGCAAAACGCCGGGCGGTCACCGCGGCTTGCTGCGCACGTTCCAGCAGGTTCTGCGCTTCGATGAAGAACGCACGGCCGGCGGCGGTGAGGGCGACGCTGCGGGTGCTGCGGGTGAACAATTCGACGCCCAGATGGTGCTCCAGCAACTGAATCTGCCGGCTGAGCGGCGGCTGGGTCATGTTCAGGCGTTCGGCGGCTCGGCGGAAATTCAGCTCCGTGGCCACGGTGGTGAAGCAGCGCAGTTGAGTCAGTTCGAACATTAATCTAATCCGGGTATCAATCGAATGCCAAGTTAGATTAGACGGGATCAATGCAGGCGTCCATCATCGACCCAGGCCAAAGCAATCCCCAACGCTATCCCCAAAAAAACAATGATCGGGAGTCGCCCCTTGAAAACCCTGCAGAGTCCACCCGACCCGAATGTGCTCGCCCGCGCTGCCGCCAAGGTCAAGCGCCACGTCCTGCCGCTGTTCGTGATCATGTTCATCGTCAACTATATCGACCGGGTCAACATCGGCTTCGTGCGCAGCCACATGGAAACCGACCTGGGCATTGGCGCCGCCGCCTATGGCCTGGGCGCCGGGCTGTTCTTCGTCGGTTACGCGATCTTCGAAGTGCCGTCCAACATGCTGCTGCAACGCTACGGCGCCCGCGCCTGGCTGACCCGCATCATGTTCACCTGGGGCGCTGCCGCGATGGCGATGGCCTTCGTACGCGGTGAAACCAGTTTCTATGTGCTGCGCTTCATCCTCGGCGCCGCCGAAGCGGGCTTCTTCCCCGGCATCATTTACTACTTCACCCAATGGCTGCCTTCGTCCGAGCGCGGCAAGGCGATGGCGATTTTCCTCAGCGGTTCGGCCATTGCCTCGGTGATTTCCGGTCCCGTGTCCGGCGCGCTATTGCACATCAGCGGCTTGAGCCTGCACGGCTGGCAGTGGATGTTCCTGATCGAAGGTTTCGCCTCGATTGTGCTCTGCGGTTTCGTCTGGTTCTGGTTGCAATCACACCCACGGGAAGCGAAGTGGCTGAGCGAGGAAGAAAAGGCCGCGCTGACCGCAGCGATCGATCTCGAGCAGCAAGCCCGTGACGCCACCCGGACGGTCAAGCCGTCGATGTTCAAGTTGCTGGCCGACAAGCAGATCGCGCTGTTCTGTTTCATCTACTTCTCCATCGCCTTGACCATCTACGGTGCCACGTTCTGGCTGCCGAGCATGATCAAGAAAATGGGCAACCTCGGTGATTTCCAGGTCGGCCTGTTCAATTCGATTCCATGGATCATCTCCATCGTCGCGATGTACGGCTTCGCGGCCATGGCCAGCAAGTGGAAATACCAGCAGGCCTGGGTCGCGGTGACCCTGGTGATCGCCTCGTTCGGCATGTTCATGTCCACCACCGGCGGCCCGGTCTTCGCCTTCGTGGCCATCTGTTTCGCGGCCATCGGCTTCAAAGCGGCTTCGGCATTGTTCTGGCCAATCCCGCAAAGCTATCTGGATGCACGGATCGCGGCGGCGGTGATCGCCCTGATCAACTCCATCGGCAACCTCGGCGGCTTCGTCGCCCCGACCACCTTCGGTTTCCTGGAGCAAACCACCGGCTCCATCGAGGGCGGCCTGTATGGCCTGGCGGCCACTTCGCTGCTGGCGGCCATCGTGATCTTCTTCGCCCGCACCTCGCCTCGGGGTTCGCTAGCCGGCCCATCCGTTGAAGGTGCGGCAGGAAAAAAGCCCCTCAGTCATCACGCCCTGAAATCTGATCCAACGGGAGCAGCCTCTTGAAAATCACACGAGTCACCGTCACGCCCATTGCCTTCCGTGACCCGCCCTTGCTCAACGCCAGCGGCATTCACGAGCCCTTCGCGCTGCGGTCGATCATCGAGATCGAGAGCGACAACGGTTACATCGGCCTGGGTGAAAGTTATGGCGATGCCCCGGCGCTGGCGATCCAGCAGCAACTGCAAAGTCAGCTGATCGGCCTTGATCCGTTCAACCTCAACCAACTGCGGGCCATCGTTAAGGCCACGGTGGCGGCGAACAAACCGGCGAGCCTGGCCGGTGCGGAACTGGCACCCGGCTCCCACGCGAGCAAAGCGGTAAGCAATGCCTATTCGGCGTTCGAAGTGGCGTTTCTCGATTTGCAGGCGCACTACCTGAACGTGCCCTTGGTGGACCTGTTGGGCGGGGCGATCCGCGACGAGATTCCGTTCAGCGCCTATCTGTTCTTCAAGTATGCGCAGCACGTCGATTCACCCTACAAGCCCGACAATTGGGGCGAGGCACTGAGCGAGGAACAGATCGTCGCCCAGGCACGACGCATGATCGAGGCCTATGGCTTCAAGAGCATCAAGCTCAAGGCCGGCACCTTGCCGCCGGAGCATGAAGTGTCGTGCATCAAGGCATTGAAAAAGGCGTTCCCGGGTTATCCGCTGCGCATCGATCCGAACGGCAACTGGTCGCTGGAAACCTCGATCCGCATGGCCGAACTGCTGGGCGATGACCTGCAATACTACGAAGACCCGACACCGGGCCTGGAAGGCATGGCCGAGCTGCACAAGCGCACCGGGTTGCCGCTGGCGACGAACATGGTAGTTACCGATTTCGACGAATTGCGCCGCAGCGTGGCGCAGAACAGCGTGCAGATTGTCCTCGCTGACCATCATTACTGGGGCGGCCTGCGCGACACCCAGGTGCTGGCGAAGATGTGCGAAACCTTCGGCCTGGGGGTGTCCATGCATTCGAACTCGCACCTGGGCATCAGCCTGATGGCCATGGCGCACGTTGCCGCTTCGGTGCCGAATCTGGATTACGCCTGCGACACCCATTACCCGTGGCAGGAGCCAGACGAGGAAGTGATCAAGGGCGGCAAGCTGCCGATCGTCGACGGTTGCGTGAAAATCACCCGGGCACCGGGATTGGGCCTGGAACTGGATCATGATCAGTTGGGCAAGCTGCATGACCAGTACCTGACCTGCGGGATTCGCCAGCGTGATGATGTGAAGCAGATGCAGCGGTACAAGGCGGATTGGAAGGCGGTCAAGCCGCGGTTTTGATTGCAGGATTTCAAAGAGCATGTAGCAACCTTGGTCCGGGAAGCGTGGTCGCGCTTGCCCGGACTTTTTTTGTGTCCACTATTTTGCAGGTCTAATCGATACCCTGTGGGAGCGAGCCTGCTCGCGAAGACGATCTCAATGGCGCCGCCAATCTCAATGCTTGACCGCCAGCTCCACCAAATGGTCCTCAACCTCCTGCGGCTTGAGCACCAACACATCGCTCTCCACCGCATCCAGCACCACTTCCGCCGTATTGCCGATCAGCGTCCCTGACAACCCGCTGCGCGCCACGGTGCCGATCACCGTCACTGCCGCCTGCAACTTGTGCACCATGAATGGAATCAAGACATCCGCCGGCCCTTCGGCGATATGCAGGTGTTCATCGTCGATATCGTATTCGGCCTGGAACGCCTTGCACTGGTCGCGATAGCGCGCCTCGATGGTTTCCGTAAGCTGGAAGGTCGGGTCGGCCGATGACAGCATCGGCGACGGATGGGCGCTGATGACGTGCAGATGGGCTTTGGCCAGGCTGGCGATGTCATAGCCGTGATCGATGATGGTGTTGTGCAGGTGGCGGTGTTCCGGGTCCGTATTCCCGACATCGATGGCTGCCAGAATCACCTTGTCCTTCCACGAGCCTGCGGTTTTCACCAGCAGCACCGGTGTCGGGCAATGGCGCAATAACTTCCAGTCGGCCGGGGTCAACAGGGCCTTTTTCAGCGCGCTGTCGGGGAAATGCTGCTTGACCACCAGGCCACAGCCCTCGGCCTGCTGCACATCGACGATGGTTTCGTGCTGGCTCTTGTTCCACGCCTGCTCGGTGGTGACGCTATAGCCATCTTCCGTTAATGCGGCCTTGAGCACGCTCAGCATCGCGCTGTGATCATGCTTGGGGTCGCACACCAGCAGATGCAAATGCGCCTGGGTCACGCCGGCTATCAGTTTGGCCCGTTTGAGCGCCAGGCTTTCCGAGTGTTCGGGTTCAATGACCACCAGAATGCTGCGTATGGCTTGCATGATCGGGATCTCCTGAAAATGAAAAAGCGTGGCGTTGCACAACTATAGTTGCTGCCCGTCGGGCCAGGTACTGATACATATCAACGGTCGGCGGCTGGTGGTCTGCCGGCAGGCCGGTATAATCGCCGCCTTTCGATTTGAACCCCTTATCCCGTGGGCCCCATGATCCTTCCCGAAATTCACGAATTCCTTGGCTGTCGCACCCCCGATGCGTGGGTCCAGGCCGCGCTGGCCGATCAGGAAACCCTGCTGATCGACCACAAGAACTGCGAATTCAAGGCCGCCAGCACCGCGCTGAGCCTGATTGCTAAATATCATTCCCATGTCGACCTGATCAACATGATGTCTCGGCTGGCCCGGGAAGAGTTGGTGCACCACGAACAGGTCATGCGCTTGATGAAAAAGCGCAAGGTCGAGCTGCGCCAGTTGTCCGCCGGGCGTTACGCCTCGGGGCTACGCAAAGTGGTGCGCAGTCACGAACCGGTGAAACTGGTGGATACCCTGGTGGTCGGCGCCTTCATCGAAGCCCGCAGTTGCGAGCGATTCGAAGCGCTGGTACCGCATCTTGACGAAGAGTTGGGTAAATTCTACTTTGGCCTGCTCAAAAGCGAGGCCCGGCACTTTCAGGGTTATCTGAAGCTGGCCTACCAGTATGGGGACGCCAAGGACATTGCCCAGGTGATCGACAAGGTGCGTGCTGCCGAGCAGGCGCTTATTGAGTCGCCGGATGTGGAGTTTCGCTTTCACAGTGGCGTGCCGGTGAAAGTGTCTATTAGCTGAACCCACGAATTGAAAACCATCAGCCTTCATCGGGCTGATGGGGTCAACTAGCTCGGAATGTCTTCAAGGCAGCGCGAGCAAGTCTGTTCGAACTTTCGAGTAGCGGTTGCTTAAGTCCTTGTTTCTGCTGCATAACGTCAACGGAAGTTGTTCGGCTTTAAAGAATACCGCTTCAAACGTTTTGATGTAGTCATTGATATTGACATTGCTGCAATCTGTATCTTTTTCAGGGCTTGCGTAATACAAAGTTCCGAAATGTGTAGGAACCAGATATCGCCATTTGACCTTGTAATTCCAGTCTGCGTTCAGGGTGATAGTTGGCTCCGGCATGGCGACAGGGTTTCTTTCGATAAGTTGTACAGGTGTGATCCATGCATCGTTCATCATCGCGGCGTCAGGTCGCTGTTCGGAGGAGTCGACACCTACGACGCAAAGGTAATGCATGCCGGGATTTCTGCTTATCGGGGTGTCAATGATTGCATCCGTTGCATCGACAGTACCGCTGTAGTGACGGGGAGAGTGGCATTCGATGGCGTCCCGTACGCTCTTGTACCTGTAGTAGGGGGTACTGATTGAAAACTGTGCATTCACAACGGGGTCAGGGCTACTTGCATCTTTAGGCATGGCCACGTATTGGGTTGGCCAATATTTTACATCGGTCACCTGGAAGGCGTTTTGGGCAGTGCAGGTATTTGAGATATCGGAGAACAGTCCTTCGCTGAAGCAATTTGACAACTTGTCGATGGGGTGAGAGTAGTGAGTGTCGACTGACCATGCGGCTTGACCATTCCTCACTTCACATGGCGCGTTCAAGAAGCATTTTTCTTCGATGGTCGCGCCATAAGTGCTTGTCGTTAAAATGCCCAAAATATGCCCGCTTTTACGGTCGATGACGGGGCTGCCGGAAGATCCAGGCCGGATTTCCTTACAACGATTTTTCAAGGTTCCGTGAAAAACGTTGAAGCCTTCAACCAAGGTGGCTGCTGTCGGTTCCTGAGTGCAGGCCGCCATGCGCAGGCCTGATTCCGGCAACCTTTCGGGAGCACCAATGACCAGTACATCGGTGGCATTTTCCGCCCACTCGGAGGCCAGCCGCAGAGGGGTAATACCCTCTTCGAGCAGTGTGGAAAGTGCAACATCCAGCTCCATGATCGCCAGGTCAGTATGGTTGTAGTCTTTCCAGGCTATTTTCTTGATGGTGTAGCTTTTGTAAGTGTCTGAAGTATCGTTGTAGTAATTGAATTTTATAGTTTCCTTAACAGGAGTTTCACTCAGTGGTCCGGCCGTGCCGCGTATGCAATGTGCGGCTGTCAGCAAGTAAGCAGGACCTGTGGCCTTGTTATTTTTGTCGCGTGTATCCAGCAAGCTTGCGGTACAGGCAGGTGTGTTATCCCAGAAAATTTTCCCGATGCCATTCCAGTGGGCATAGTGGTTGTTGCGGTTTTTTAATAGTACCGAGTCGGCTTCGTTGGTTAATCCCTCGCCGAGATCTGTTGCAAAGATATTTGCTGATAAAAGTAAAGTTCCTGTCAGCAAGCAAGATGCTATTACTTGTTTTTTGCGCATAACCATTCCTTGGTTTCGTTTGAGTAATGTCGCGAGTTGAATAGGTGCTTTGTATTATTAAGTTTGACGGTAAAAGTTTTATCCGGTGCGAGCAAGTTGTCAGCTGGCTGTTGCCAGTTTTAAGAGTTTCAATGTATTTAAAGTAACGTGCGCTGAGGGAAGGACACGATGCAGTGGCACAGAGCGATTAAAGGCATGAAAGTTCGCGCAACAAAAGGCTAGCGACTCAACCCCAGACGATCATGCCATTCGGCGATGGACTCTTCGGGATAGTCGTCGAACTGTTTGTCGCCAGGCTGTACTTCGGCTTCTACCCACGGAGCTTTTGACCCAAGCAGCAAATGCGTGTGCTGGGGAGGTACCGGAAGTGGCGTATCGATAGCCGACGCAAACGGATGGATCAGTTCCGGCCATTCGGGGCTGAACAGCCACAGACCCGAACCGCACACCGAACAGAAATGCCGTTCGGCGCTGCTGCGGTGTGCACGTCTCTCGCCTTCGCCCTTGAGTAGCGCATGGTAGATCGCGATGTTCCTGCGCCCGCGCACTTTCAGGCTGTCGGCGTCACCGGCAATATTGATCGCATAACCGCCGCCGCCCTGGGTCTTGCGGCAAATAGAGCAATAGCAGCGTTGATAAGGGTAGGGATGGGCGCTGGTCAGGCTGAATGACACCGCGCCGCAATGGCAGGAGCCTTCGAGGTGCATGGGGGATCTCCAGTGACTGAAGTGATCCGCTTTAGCCTAGAAGATTTGAGTCGGGAGTGCCGACGCTTTCGCGAGCAGGCTCGCTCCCACAATTGCTTAGAAGGTGTTCAAACGTCGTCCAGCGACAGGAGATCGGGGTGGGTGGCCCTGTAGCCGAGCGTCCTGTCGATCCAGGCATTCAACTCGTTGACCATCACCGGCGGCTTGCCTGGATAGCCTTCAAGTGTCGAACTCAGAAGGTTGTCGATATTGGGGACGGATCCCAGGTTGCGGGTCTGTATGTATTGCCCGATAAATGAGTCCAGTAGGTAGTGTTCAGTCTTTGTGAGATAGACACGCGCCAGACTCACGACTTGATTATTTGTAAAATCGTCGCGCAATTTGATTCTCTGCAAGGCTTGTAGTTTTCGGGATTTCCTTAGTTGCTGACTCTTTGGTCAACTGGTTGTACCACTGGAAATTCGGCGCGAATGCTAGCCGTACTCATTGCAAATGTATGTACGGCCCAAGGATTGTCGGACCAGCGGTTCATTCACAAAATATATGAAGTTACATAAGTGTTAATTGATTGAAACAGACGTTGTAACAGTGACAGGCATCGTCTTGTTATATATGCCTGTTCTCCTGTCGATATTGACAGTTCATCTGATTTTTCTAATCAATTCCGCGCCTTGGTTTCTGGCGTTGTTAAGCGCTTTGTCGACCTTGAACCACTCAAACGCATCACTGTCTTCGCCCTGCAAAAGTACCATTTGCTCAGCCCGCTCCTTGGGGGTGGCCGGGTCCAGCCATTCCCGCGCCAGTTCTACGGGCAACACCACGGGTCGACGGTCGTGGATGTCCACCATGCCGCCCGCACTGTCGGCAGTGAGGATGACGAAACCGTCATCGTCCCGGGGCATGGCGCTGCCGATGGCAAATTGTCCGATCGCCGCAACGTAAACCGGTCCCCGGTCGCGTCGGCGGATGAGCCAGGGTTGCCGTGTGCCATCACCGGCATCGGTCCATTCGAACCAGTTGTCGATCGGGCAAATCGCGCGGTGCGGCCAGATCGCTCGGAAGAACGGACCGTGGGCGACTTTCTCGACCCGCGCATTGATCGGCGCTGCGCGGTCCGTCGCCCAGTGCGGTCGCCAGCTCCAGCGCTGCCAATCGGCGTGCAGGCCGTCGTCCTCCAGATGCAACAGCGCCAGTTGCGTGGTGGGCGCGGCGTTGTAGTGGGCCAAGGGCTGATCGCCGACGTGATTGATCAACGCGTCGGGAATACTCAGCACCGCCACGAAATCGTGGATGCCCCGGTATTGCGACAGGCGTCCGCACATGACCGAATCCTCCGGTGGGTGTTTTCAGCATAGTCGTTTCAAGGCCAGGGTTGCCTCAGATCACATGCGCCCGCTGCAACTCGGTCAACGACAAGGCCTTGAGTTGCGCCAGCAGCGGGTCGCGGCGATCCCGCGGATGCGCCAGTGGCACCGCCAGTTCCTGGCGAATACGGCTGGGTCGATTGTCCATCACCAGCACCCGATCGCTGAGGTACAGCGCTTCATCGACATCGTGGGTCACCAGCAGCAGTGCGATGGCATGACGCTCGGCCAGTTGCAGCAGCAAATCCTGAAGCTTCATGCGGGTGAAGGCGTCCACCGCGCTGAACGGCTCATCGAGCAACAGCACCTGCGGCCGCGAGTAGAGCCCACGAGCGATGGCCACCCGTTGTGCCATGCCGCCGGACAGGGCCTTGGGCAAGGCCTGGGCGAAACCGCCGAGACCGACTTCCTCGATCAACTGCGTGACCCAGGCTTTGTCGTAGTGGCTGTCGGCGCTGAAGCCGATGTTTTGTTCCACCGTCAGCCACGGCATCAGGCGCGGCTCCTGGAACACGAAGGCGACTTCACCAACGCGGCTGTGCAACGTGCCCTGATAGTCCTTTTCCAGCCCGGCGACGATCCGCAGCAAGGTGCTTTTGCCGCAGCCGCTAGGGCCAAGCAGGCTGACGGTTTCCCGGGGCTGCAACTGCAAGTGGATGTTGTTGAGGACCGTGGCGGCGTCGAAGGTTTTGCGCTCGACGTGGATGTCCAGCAGGTGTTCGGTCATGGCTCAATCCCCTACGTGGTGGCCGTTGAAGGTGTCGCGCCAGGCCAGGAAACGTTTTTCCAGGTAGGCGAGCAAGCCATCGCTGAGTTTGCCCAGCAATGCCAAGACGATGATGGCGGCCAGCACGATGTCCGGGCGCGAGGTTTCGCGTCCGTCACTGAGCAGATAACCCAGGCCCTTGGTCGCGGCGATCAATTCGGCGGCTACCAGAAACATCCAGGCCAGGCTCATGCCGCTGCGCAAGCCGGTGAACAGGCCGGGCAGGGCGGCGGGCAGCAAAATTCTTCGCACCAGGCGAGGGCGGCTGAACCCATACATCTGCCCGACCTCCACCAGTTTGCGGTCGATGTTGCGGATCGCCGCGACGCCGTTGAGGTACACCGGGAAGAATGCGCCAATGGCGATCAGGACGATTTTCGAGGTTTCGTCGATGCCCAGCCATAGCAACAACAGCGGCACCCAGGCCAGGCTCGGAATCGAACGCAGGCCGGCGAAGGTGGGTTCCAGCCAGGCTTCGGCTTCACGACTCAAACCGACCCACGCGGCAAACAGCAGGGCCAGGCTGGCGCCGATGGCAAAACCCAGCAGCACCCGCAACAGGCTGGCGCTGATGTGTTTCCACAGCGCGCCATCGGCGAGGTCGCGCAGGGTCAGGGCGATTTCGCTGGGGGCCGGCATTTGGTAGGGCG
Source organism: Pseudomonas baetica (assembly GCF_051216495.1). Taxonomy (GTDB): domain Bacteria; phylum Pseudomonadota; class Gammaproteobacteria; order Pseudomonadales; family Pseudomonadaceae; genus Aquipseudomonas; species Aquipseudomonas baetica_B. The sequence goes on from NZ_JBPKAM010000020.1 coordinate 10,615, forward strand.
GCAGCCAGCCGATGCGCACGACGAATTCCAGCACCAGGAGAATCAGCACCGGCAGGGCCAGGCCCTTGAGGCGCAAGCGCCAGGCTTTGTTCAGCTGACGCGGTGCGGGTAATGCCAGGTGCGCGGGGAGGGGTTTGCTTTTGCTGGTCATGGATTTTTTCCAGTCACGATGCAAGCGAAGATCAAAAGATCGCAGCCTGCGGCAGCGCCTACACAGGTTTTGCGTTTCCCTGTAGGTGCTGCCGCAGGCTGCGATCTTTGGCTTTATTGACGCGCCACGGCTTCCTTGAAACCGGTGTCGATCAATTGATCGACTACTTGGTCAACGTTCACGCCGCGCTTAACCAGCTCCTCGGAAACCAGAATCGGCGCGGCGGCCTTGGAGGCAATCACATCCTGACTGGTCAATTGCGGATTGCTCAGGTCGGTGCGCGACAGTTGCAGCCTGGCAACGTCAAGCGGCAGACCGGATTCGGTGGCCAGCAGCTTCGCCAGTTCTTCCGGGTTTTTTACCGCCCATTCCCGGGCCTGTTCGTAGGCTTTGAGGACGGTGTCGATGGTCTGCGGATGTTCCTTGGCAAAGGTGTCGGTGACGCTGACCACGCCATAACTGTTGAAACCGGTGTTGCGATACAGCAAGCGCGAGCCGGCCTGGACCTGGCTGGCGGCCATGTGTGGATCGAGACCGGCCCAGGCGTCGACGTCACCTTTTTCCAATGCAGTGCGGCCGTCCGGGTGCTGCAAGTGCACCAGTTCCACATCATCCTTGCTCAGGCCCGCCTGTTGCAGGCTGCGCAGGGTGAAGAGGTACGGGTCGGTGCCCTTGGTAGCGGCGATTTTCTTGCCCTTGAGGTCGGCTACGGTTTTGAGCGGTGAATCCTTGCGCACCACCAGCGCGGTCCATTCGGCGCGGCTGTAGACGTAAACCGATTTGATCGGGCTGCCGTTGGCGCGGCTGAGTACCGCCGCGAGGCTAGCGGACGAGGCGAAATCGACACCGCCGCTGTTGAGGTATTCCAGTGAACGGTTGCTGCCCTGACTCAGCACCCAGCCGACCTTGGTCTGTGGCAGGGCCTTTTCCAGAAAACCGAAATGCTTGAGTACCAGGCTGACCGGCGAGTAATAGGCGTAATCCAGATGGACTTCGGCTGGCGGCGCTTCGGCAGCCTGGGCCATGGGTTGCAGGCTCAGCGCCAGCGCGCAGGCGCCCAGCAGTGACCTGAAAAAGGGAAAACGCGCGGTGGGTTTCATGGGATAGCTCCGGGCAAGGCGGCGAGATTCTTATGTCCAAAAAATTTATCTAGATGGCTGCATCCTGCATAAACGGAATATTGCAGGCTCTGTGCCATGTCCGGTTTTTCAGGACTTTACTGCGTTTAGCGGGCAGTGGGGTGTATGGGAGTAGGCAGTCTGTTGGGTCGCTGTTGCTGGGCCAACAGTGCAGGTGGCGAGTGATTAGCTTATGCAAAAATCGAATTTAAATATCGATTTGTAAGAGCGTTATGGTCTATCGCAATCACCTCTCAAGGAGCCCCCGATGAACCTGTCCCGATTCGTGCGCGGTCTGTTGACCAGCGCCCTGTTTGCCGCGCCACTGGCCTACGCCGCGGAGCCTGTCGTCCTGCACGTCGGCGACCAGAATTACTACAACATTCGCGCGTCGGTGGAAGCCTCGGGTGTACTCAAGGACGCGCCGTACACCGTCGACTGGAAGCACTTCCAGGCCGCCGCGCCTTTGGCGGAAGCGTTGAATACTGGCGCACTGGACCTGGGTTTTCTCGGCGATTCCGGATTCCTGTTCCTCGCTGCCAAACAGGCGCCGGTCAAGTTGATCGGCGTGTCGCGACAGAACCCGGACACCATCGCCTTGCTGGTGCCCAAGGACTCACCGGTGAAAACCATCGCCGATCTCAAGGGCAAGAAAGTCGCCTACTGGCCGGGTGCCTGGAGCCAGCAACTGACTCTGCGCGCCTTGGAAAAAGCCGACTTGCCGGAAGACTACGTCGACTTCATCAAGCTGATGCCGATCGATGCCGCTGCCGCGTTGCCACAGGGCAGCATCGACGCGTTCCCGGTCTGGGAACCCTACATTTCCCAGCAGATCCTGTTTTCCGGCGCGCGGCCGATCCTCACTGCCAAGAACCTGATGCCCGGTTTGAGCGCCATCGCCGCCTCGACGCCGTCGATCGACAGCAAGCGCGAAGCCATCGCCGACTTCCTCGGGCGTCTGAAAAAGGCCCGGGCCTGGGTCGATGACAACACCGACGAATACGCCGACTTGTGGGCGAAGAAAGCCAACCTCGACCAGAACGTCTCCCGTCATTGGCTGCGCCAGGCGCACATGACCGTTGGCCCGGTGGACGCGCAGGCGGCGAAGGATTTGCAGAGCACCGCGGACTTTCTGTTCAAGGTCAAGGCACTGCCGGCCGAACTGGCCACCGCGCCGATCATCGACGGCTCGTTCCAGCAGGCGCTGGCGAAGTAAGCGCAGCCCGCACGCGAGCGTCGGAACCAAACACTGTCTACCCTGATCCAACCCCGGCCCGCAGCGATTCGCGGGCCGACGAAGGATGAACGGGCGAAGGATTTTTGCCGTTTGAAGTGTTGACCTTAACGGTCCGGACCAAGGCAAAACATGAAACAGTGGGTCAAGGTTCTATCGGCGTTTGCCATGGCAGTCAGCCTGCTGGGCTGTATCGCGGCGCCCATCGAAATGACGCCGCAGACCGAACAGCGTCTGCAGGCACAACCACCGATCCGCTTCCTGCTGACCTTCGATGACGGCCCCAGCGCCTCGAGTTTCTGGAACCCCACCGAAACCGTGCTCGATAGCCTGGCGCGCAACCCGTTGCAAACCGACATCAAAGCCGTGTTCTTCGTGCAGACCCGCGCTTCGCGAGCCGGCGGCAGTGAAATCGGCCGCGCCATCATGCACCGCGAGCGGGATGCCGGGCATATTCTGGGTTTCCACACGGCAACCCCGTCGCACACCAACCATCGCTCCCTCGACCCGCAGGAACTCGAAGAGGCACTGACCAACGGCAGCGCCGACATCGCAGCCATCACCGGTGCGCCACCAACCCTGTTGCGCCCGCCATTCTGGAATTACGACAAACGCACCTTCGCGGCTTATCAGCAACACGGCCTGCATGTGCTACTGACGGATCTGAGCGCCAATGACGGCAAGATCTGGGGCTTCAATGCCAGTCCGAGGCGGCGGGCGCACTTCCTGCGTTCGATGTCCGAAGTGCGCGAGCGCATCGCCCTGGGCGAACTGCCGGTGGTGGAGGGTGTGATTCCGGTGGTGGTGACTTTCCACGACCTCAATCGCTACACCGCCCGGCATACCCGCGAGTATTTGCAAATTCTCCTCGACAGCGCCCGTGCGACCGGGGTGAACGTGGCGAATCAACCGTTCTACGACGACACCGCCGCGCTGCAACGGGCAGCGATGGCGCGTACCGTGCGCGACAGTTCACAACCGGTGAAACTGCCGGGGTTCTGGAATTGGATCTGGGGTGGCAACTCCCATTGATGAAATCCGCACCCTGTAGGAGCGAGCTCGCTCGCGAAAAATCCGAGGGCGCCGCTGGGTATCTGGTTTTACGCGTTATCGTTCACAACCATCGCGAGCGAGCTCGCTCCTACAGAGGGCTGGGCTGTAACTCGTCAATCATCCGCAAACAATGGTTCAGCCCCGGCGAAACATCGCCCACCCGCCGACTGAGGATGATTGGCGACGTCGCGTTGTCTTCCAGCAGCGGGGTGAAGCCGATGTCGTCGCGGTGCAGCAGCTGCACCGAGGCGGGCACCAACGTGACGCCGATTCCGGCTCCCACCAAACCGATTGCCGTTTGCAGCTCGTTGGTCCACTGCGCCACGTGGATGCTCACGCCGTAGGATTCGAATAGGGCGATCACGTGGTCGGCGTAACTGGGGCGTGGGTTGCCGGGGTAGAGCACAAAGGCTTCCCTGGCCAGGTCGCGCAGGCTGATGGGGCCAGCCAGCAATGGGTGACCGGCGGGCAGGGCGGCGACCAGGCGGTCTTCGGTCAGCACGGTTTGAATAATGGCCGGGTCGTCGATGCGGATACGGCCGAAGCCGATGTCGATACGTCCGGCCTTGAGCGCCTGCACCTGTTGCAGGGTGGTCATTTCCGACAGCCCCAGTTCCAGCTCCAGCGGTTCGCCGCTGCGCAGGCGGCGGATCAGTTCCGGCAGCACGCCGTACAGCGTCGACGGCGCAAAACCAATGCCCAGCCAGGTCTTCTCGCCCAAACCGATCCGTCGTGTGTTGTCGCAGACCTTGTTCAGTTGTTCGAGCAGCGCAGTGGAGTGTTCATGGAAAAACCGCCCGGCATCGGTCAGCTTCAGCGGCCGCCCGCGCTCCAGCAACATCACCCCCAGTTCGTCTTCCAGTTGCTGGATCTGCCGGCTCAGGGGCGGTTGGGCGATGTGCAGCAATTCGGCGGCGCGGGTGAAGTTGAGGGTTTGAGCCAAAACCTGGAAATACCGCAGGTGACGCAGTTCCATGGAGCCTCCGAACGTCAATCAGTTGCATACCTTTAAGGTATCAAGTCAGACCAATTCTATATTGGCGTCACGAAAAAAGCCGTACGAGAATCGACCCCAGAACTCCAAGAACCTGATGGGTATCGAAATGCTTGCAACTGCCATTGAGTCGATCGAGACGATCATCGTCGATCTGCCAACCATCCGCCCGCACAAGCTGGCGATGCACACCATGCAGAACCAGACCCTGGTGATCATCCGCGTGCGTTGCGCCGATGGCATCGAAGGCATTGGCGAATCCACCACCATCGGTGGCCTGGCGTATGGCAACGAAAGCCCCGACAGCATCAAGACCAATATCGACACGCACTTCGCGCCGCTGTTGATCGGCCAGGACGGCAGCAACGTCAACGCGGCGATGTTGCGCCTGGAGCGCAGCATCCGCGGCAATACCTTCGCCAAGTCCGGTATCGAAACCGCGCTGCTCGACGCCCAGGGCAAGCGCCTTGGTGTGCCGGTCAGCGAGCTGCTGGGCGGTCGGGTTCGCGATGCACTGCCCGTGGCCTGGACCCTGGCCAGCGGCGACACCGAAAAGGACATCGCCGAAGCGGAAAAAATGCTCGACCTGCGTCGCCACCGCATCTTCAAGCTGAAAATCGGTGCCGGTGAGGTCAACCGCGACCTGGCCCACGTGATCGCGATCAAGAAAGCCCTGGGCGACCGCGCCAGCGTGCGGGTCGACGTCAACCAGGCCTGGGATGAAGCTGTCGCGCTGCGCGCCTGCCGGATCCTCGGCACCAATGGCATCGACCTGATCGAACAGCCGATTTCGCGCAACAACCGCGCCGGCATGGTGCGCCTTAATGCCATGAGTCCGGCGCCGATCATGGCTGACGAGTCCATCGAGTGCGTGGAAGATGCATTCAACCTGGCCCGTGATGGCGCGGCGTCGGTGTTCGCCCTGAAGATCGCCAAGAACGGTGGCCCGCGCGCCGTGCTGCGCACCGCCTCCATTGCCGAAGCGGCCGGTATAGCCCTGTACGGCGGCACCATGCTCGAAGGTGGCCTGGGCACCATGGCTTCGGCCCATGCCTTTGTCACCCTGAACAAACTGGCCTGGGACACCGAGTTGTTCGGCCCGCTGCTGCTGACCGAAGACATTCTCAGCGAACCGCTGGTTTACAAGGATTTCGAGCTGCATGTGCCGAAAACCCCGGGTCTGGGCCTGAGCCTGGACGAAGAGCGCCTGGCGTTCTTCCGTCGCGACAAAACATCCACCGCCATTCATCAAGCCTGAGGAGAGCATTATGCTGTTCCACGTAAAGATGACCGTGAATTTGCCGGTCGACATGAACCCCGAGCGCGCCGCGCAGCTCAAGGCCGACGAAAAAGCCCTGGCGCAACGCCTGCAGGATCAGGGCAAGTGGCGTCACCTGTGGCGTATCGCCGGCCAGTACGCCAACTACAGCGTGTTCGATGTCGACAGCGTCCAGGAACTGCACGATTTGCTCATGCAATTGCCGCTGTATCCGTACATGGCGATCGAAGTCACCGCGATGTGCCGGCATCCTTCGTCCATTCGCGAGGATGACCGCTGAACCCAGCCTGTTCAGTTCGCTATGCCAATAATTACAAGATGAGGAACCGATAAAATGAACGTCAAGATTTCCCACACTGCCGAAGTCCAGAAATTTCTCGAAGAGGCCAGCGGCCTGCTCAATGACCAGGGCAATCCGCGCACCAAGGCCCTGATCTACCGCATCCTGCGTGATTCGGTGAACATCATCGAAGACCTGGCCGTGACCCCGGAAGAGTTCTGGAAAGCCGTCAACTACCTCAACGTGCTGGGTGCGCGCCAGGAAGCCGGGTTGATCGTGGCCGGTCTGGGCCTGGAGCATTACCTTGACCTGCTGATGGACGCCGAAGACGAGCAGGCCGGTAAAACCGGCGGCACGCCACGCACCATCGAAGGCCCGCTGTACGTGGCCGGCGCGCCGCTGTCCGAAGGCGAAGCGCGTCTGGATGATGGCCAGGACCCGGGTGTGACCCTGTTCATGCAGGGCCGCGTATTCAACACCGCTGGCGAACCCCTGGCTGGCGCCGTGGTGGATGTGTGGCACGCCAACACTGGCGGCACCTACTCGTATTTCGATACCACGCAATCGGAATTCAACCTTCGTCGTCGTATCGTCACCGACGCCGAAGGCCGCTACCGTTTCCGCAGCATCGTGCCGTCGGGCTACGGCTGCCCACCGGACGGTCCGACCCAGCAATTGCTCGATCAACTGGGCCGTCACGGCCAGCGCCCGGCGCACGTGCACTTCTTCATCTCCGCACCGGATCATCGCCACCTGACCACCCAGATCAACCTGGATGGCGACCAGTACCTGCACGACGATTTCGCCTACGCCACCCGCGACGAGCTGATCGCCAAGATCACCTTCAGCGAAGACCAGGCCCGTGCAGCGGCTTATGGTGTCAGCGGTCGCTTTGCCGAGATCGAGTTCGACTTCACTCTGCAGTCGTCGGCGCAGCCTGAAGAGCAGCAGCGTCACGAGCGGGTGCGTGCGCTGGAGGATTGATTTCTTCTGTCTGCGGAACCTTTGTGGGAGCGAGCCTGCTCGCGAAGAGGGAATCAGCCTCAACATCAACGTTGACTGATACACCGCTTTCGCGAGCAGGCTCGCTCCCACAGGGGCCTGAACGTTCCGCAGGTCAGGCCGCCGACACACCGCTGTACTTACTGCTTTAGAATGCGTCGATGCACACCATAACAACAACGAGAGTGACCCGATGATGCAAGCGCAACTGTTGAGTCAGCGCAGCACGGTATTCGACCATGCCGATCCGTACGCAGTGTCGGGTTACGTCAATCAGCACGTCGGTAACCATTGCATCCTGATGCCCCGGGCCGGGCATCCCTTGGCCAGTCTCAACCATCGCAAGTTCGCCAGTCTCGACCTGTGCCGTATCAGCTACGGCGGCAGTGTTCGGGTCACCTCCGGCGCGCTGGAGACCATCTATCACCTGCAGGTGCTGCTGCGCGGCAATTGCCTGTGGCGCGGTCACGGCCAGGAACATTACTTCGCCCCTGGCGAATTACTGCTGATCAACCCCGACGATCCGGTCGACCTGACTTATTCCGACGATTGCGAAAAATTTATCCTCAAGGTCCCCACGACCTTGCTGGAATCCGTCTGCAACGAACAGCGCTGGCGCTATCCGGGGCAGGGCGTGCGGTTTGTGGAGAACCGTTATCAGCTCAATGAGCTGGAGGGTTTCGTCAACCTGCTGGCCATGATTTGCCAGGAGGCCGAGGCCACCGAGCAGATCCCCAGGGTGCAGGAGCACTACGCGCAGATCATCGTCAGCAAGATGCTCAGCCTGATGAAGACCAACGTCAGCCGCCTCGAACTCGGCTCGCAGACCGCCACCTTCGAAGCCATCGCCGATTACATTGCCAGGAACCTCAAGCAGGACATCGACAGCGAAGAACTGGCGCGCCAGGCGCACATGAGCGTGCGTTCGTTGTATGGCCTGTTCGAACGTAACGCCGACACCACGCCGAAAAACTACATTCGCCAGAAACGCCTGGAGCGGATCAACGCCTGCCTGAGCGATCCGACCTGCAACGTGCGCAACGTCACTGAAGTGGCCCTGGATTACGGCTTCCTGCATTTGGGGCGGTTTTCCGACAGCTATCGCAAGCAGTTCGGTGAATTGCCGTCCGACACCCTCAAACGCCGGCATTGAAGCCGTCACATTGATTTTCTGCTCTGACCTCTTCGCGAGCCTGCTCGCGAAGCGGTCGGTGCAGTCAACATTGTTGGCGCCGGACACAGCGCCACCTCCCTGCACAAAACGGATAAAGGTCTGCACCCCGCGGATAGTCCGCCCCATTGCCCCGTCCTAGCATGAGCCTTGCCTGAACAATAACAATGGAGGCGGCGGCCATGACCCTGCGACCCGAATACCTTCACTCCCTGCTTGAAGACGACCCTGCCCAAGGCATCTATCGCTGCAAGCGCGAGATGTTCACCGATCCACGCCTGTTCGACCTTGAGATGAAACACATCTTCGAAGGCAACTGGCTGTATCTGGCTCACGAAAGCCAGATCCCCAACATCAACGATTTCTACACCACCACCATGGGGCGCCAGTCGATCTTCATCGCGCGCAACAAGGAGGGTGTGCTCAACGCCTTCATCAACGCCTGCAGCCACCGCGGCGCGACCCTGTGCCGGCACAAGTCCGGCAACAAGAGTTCCTACACCTGCCCGTTCCACGGCTGGACCTTCAACAACTCCGGGAAGCTGCTCAAGGTGAAGGATCCGGCCAACGCCGGCTATCCGTCGAGCTTCAACTGCGAAGGCTCCCACGACCTGACCCGCGTGGCGCGTTTCGAGTCCTATCGCGGCTTCCTGTTCGGCAGCCTCAACGCCGATGTGCTGCCACTGGTGGAGCATCTGGGTGAGTCGGCAAAGATCATCGACATGATCGTCGACCAATCCCCCGATGGCCTGGAAGTGCTGCGCGGTTCTTCCAGCTACATCTACGAAGGCAACTGGAAACTCACCGCCGAAAACGGTGCCGACGGTTATCACGTCAGCTCCGTGCACTGGAACTACGCCGCCACCCAGAACCAACGCAAGCAGCGTGAGGCGGGCGACGAAAACCCGACCATGAGCGCCGGCAGCTGGGCCAAGCAGGGCGGTGGTTTCTACTCGTTCGACAAAGGCCACATGTTGCTCTGGACCCGTTGGGCCAACCCCGAAGACCGTCCGCTGTACGAACGTCGCGATGAGCTGGCCCAGGACTTCGGCAAGGCGCGCGCCGACTGGATGATCGAGAACTCGCGCAACCTGTGCCTGTACCCGAACGTGTACCTGATGGACCAGTTCAGCTCGCAGATTCGTATCGCCCGGCCGATCTCGGTCGATCGCACCGAAATCACCATCTACTGCATCGCTCCCAAGGGTGAAAGCGACCACGCGCGTTCCAGCCGTATCCGCCAGTACGAAGATTTCTTCAACGTCAGCGGCATGGCCACCCCGGATGACCTGGAAGAGTTCCGCTCCTGCCAGACCAGCTACCAGGGCAGCGTCACCACCTGGAACGACATGTCCCGTGGTGCCGAGCACTGGATCGAAGGCGCCGACGATGCGGCGAAGGAAATCGACCTGCACCCGCTGCTCAGCGGCGTGCGCACCGAGGATGAAGGCCTGTTCGTGCTGCAACACAAATACTGGCAGCAGACCATGCTCAAGGCCCTGGACGCAGAGCAATCGAAGTTGATCGCCGTGGAGGACGTGCAATGACCGTTTCCTTTGATACCGTGCGCGACTTCCTCTACCGCGAAGCGCGTTACCTGGATGATCGCCAGTGGGACGAGTGGCTGGAGCTGTACGCTCCCGACGCAACATTCTGGATGCCGTCCTGGGACGACAACGACGAGTTGACCGAAGACCCGCAGCGCGAAATTTCGTTGATCTGGTACGGCAACCGCACGGGCCTGGAAGACCGCATCTTCCGCATCAAGACCGAGCGTTCCAGCGCCAGCGTTCCGGACACGCGCACCTCCCACAACATCAGCAACATCGAACTGCTGGAGCAGGCCGACGGACTGTGCAAGGTGCGCTTCAACTGGCACACCCTGAGCTTTCGCTACAAGACCGTCGACAGCTACTTCGGCAGCAGTTTCTACACCCTCGACGTGCGCGGTGAAAACCCGTTGATCAAGGCCAAGAAAGTGATCCTGAAGAACGACTACGTTCGCCAGGTCATCGATGTATACCACTTGTGAGGCAGCCGTCATGACCCATTCCATCGCGTTCAACTTCGAAGACGGCGTCACCCGGTTCATCGACGCCAATGCTGGCGAAACCGTGGCCGATGCCGCGTATCGCCAGGGCATCAACATTCCGCTGGACTGCCGCGACGGCGCCTGCGGCACCTGCAAGTGCTTTGCCGAGGCCGGTCAGTACGATTTGGGCGAGGAGTACATCGAGGATGCCCTCAGCCCCGAGGAGGCAGAAAAGGGTTTTGTCCTGACCTGCCAGATGCGCGCCAAGAGCGACTGCGTGGTGCGCGTGCCCACTTCCTCTGAGGTCTGCCGCACCCGTCAGGCCAGCTACGACGCGACCATCAGCGCCGTGCGCCAGCTGTCCGACAGCACCATCGCGCTGTCGATCAAGGGCGAGTCCTTGAGCAAGCTGGCGTTCCTGCCGGGGCAGTATGTGAACCTGGGCATTCCTGGCAGCGAGCAAACCCGCGCCTATTCGTTCAGCTCGTTGCAGCGCGATGGCGAAGTGAGTTTCCTGATTCGCAACGTGCCGGGCGGCTTGATGAGCAGCTTCCTCACCGGCATGGCCAAGGCGGGCGACAGCATGAGCCTGGCGGGGCCCCTGGGCAGTTTTTATCTGCGTGATATCCGTCGTCCGCTGTTGCTGCTGGCCGGTGGCACCGGACTGGCGCCGTTCACCGCAATGCTGGAAAAAATCGCCGAGCAGGGCAGTGATCATCCGCTGCATTTGATCTACGGCGTGACCAACGATTTTGACCTGGTGGAAATGGATCGCCTGGCGGCCTTCGCCGCTCGCATCCCCAACTTCACGTACAGCGCCTGCGTGGCCAGCCCCGACAGCCAGCACCCGCTCAAGGGGTACGTGACCCAGCACATCGAGCCCAAACATCTGAACGATGGCGACGTCGATGTCTACCTGTGCGGCCCTCCGCCGATGGTAGAGGCGGTCAGTAAGTACATTGGCGAGCAAGGCATCAAGCCTGCGAATTTCTACTACGAAAAGTTTGCCGCCAGCGCGGCGTGACCTGTTCAAGCAAAGATCCAATGTGGGAGCGAGCCTGCTCGCGAAGAGGGCATCAGCCTCAACATCTTTATTGACTGATACACCGCTTTCGCGAGCAGGCTCGCTCTCACAGTTGATATAGCGCCTGACATTAAGAGGTACACATGAACAGATTTCACGAAAAAATCGCGCTGATCACCGGGGCCGCCCAAGGCATCGGACGACGCGTGGCCGAGCGCATGGCGGCTGAAGGGGCGAAGCTGATTCTGGTGGATCGCTCCGAGCTGGTTTTCGAGGTACAGCAGCAACTGGGGCAGAGCAGCCAGGTGCTTGCGCTGACCGCCGATCTGGAGCAGTACGAGGAATGCAGCCGGGTGATGCAAACCGCTGTCGAGCGCTTCGGGCGCCTCGACGTGCTGATCAATAACGTCGGCGGCACGATCTGGGCCAAGCCGTTCGAGCATTACGAAGCGTCGCAAATCGAAGCCGAAGTCCGTCGCTCGCTATTTCCGACCCTGTGGTGCTGCCATGCAGCGTTGCCCTTCATGCTGGAGCAAGGCAGTGGGGCGATCGTCAATGTCTCGTCCATCGCCACCCGCAGTATCAACCGGGTGCCCTATGGCGCGGCGAAGGGCGGAGTAAATGCACTGACGGCGTGCCTGGCGTTCGAAACCGCCGGACGCGGTGTGCGGGTCAATGCCACGGCGCCCGGCGGCACCGAAGCGCCGCCTCGGGTGATTCCGCGCAACAGTGCCGAGCAGAGTGCGCAGGAAAAAGTCTGGTATCAGCAGATCGTCGACCAGACCCTCGACAGCAGTTTGATGAAACGCTACGGCACGCTGGATGAGCAGGCAGGCGCTATTCTGTTTCTGGCCAGCGACGAGGCTTCCTATATCACCGGTATGGTCATGCCCGTGGGCGGCGGCGATCAGGGCTGACACGACGGGTCAGTCACCCCGTCCGGGCTAATCGGTGAAAGCGTAGAAATTACAGGCGACGCTGAAAGGCCCTGACGATCTTGAGCGTGGTATCGCTGACGCTCAGGTTTTGCACCGCATCCAGCGGAAACCAAATGCAATCGAAGATTTCATTTTGGGGCCGAGCTTGATCCAGATTGATCACCGAGGCCTCGTAGACGTGATGACGGGTGCTGGTTGTATCCAGTTCCATCAGGTACAGCATGTCATCGGCGTCGAGACCGGTTTCCTCCTGCAGTTCGCGCACGGCGGCGCCCGCCGCGGTTTCGCCGGGCTCGACCTTGCCGCCGGGCAAGGTCCAGCGGCACCTCGGTTTGCGTACCAGGAGTATGTGCCGGTGCTGCTCGCAAATGACGGTTGCGCGTACTTTCATGGGTGACCTGATAGCGTTTTGTCATCATATTGTAACAAAAGTGCAATATTCGAGCCGGACCCGATTTTCCGGGGTATGCCTGTTTGGAGCGATTACAGCGCCCGAAAGTGCAATCCCATGCCGAAATCCTGAAACGACGTCTGGTCGGCCTTTTGGCGCAGGGCGGGTGTAAGGTAGGCAGCGTTAGCCTTGGAAATCATTGCCGAGAAGGAGGTGACCATGAGTGTTCCGATGCTGAACAAGATGCATATGAACGGTTATGACGTACTCAGCGTGAACAATGGCCCGTGGCGGGTCTGCACCAAAGGTGATCGCCTGGGATCATTTGGCAGCCGGGAAGAAGCACTGGCGTTTGCGGCGTCTCTTCCAGGCTTTAAGTCACGGTCGAGCAGGCAGGCGCGCAGTCAGTGACCCAGCCAATTGTAGGAGCGAGCTTGCTCGCGATGTGCTTAAGAGCGCCGCGTGCACTCAGAAAACATGCGTCATCGTTAACGACCATCGCGAGCAAGCTCGCTCCTACAAAAAAGCTAATAGCCGCCACCACCACCGCTGGGGCGGGCCTCACGGGCCTTTTTCTGGGTATTGCTCCATTCGGCACAGGTCATGAAGCTGGTGTGGTCGACCTTGCCCCGGCTGTCGAAGCTGACGTTGAACGGTTGCTGATGACCTGGCTGGGTCAGCTTGTAATCGAAGCAGGTGCCGGGTTCGACGGTGCGGTCGGTTATCGCGGATGGAGGGCCGCCTATTTGCTGGACCTGCTCCTTGCTCATGCCGGTCTCGACCTTGGCGACCAATGGCTGGTCCCGATAGATTTGCGAGTTGCTGTTGCAGCCTGACAACAGCGCGAGCAGGGTGGCGAGCGTAACCAGAGATTTGTTCATCGCAGCGTGTCCGCTATTGAGCCTTGTTACGGGTGATGATCCTGGCCTTCACTTCCTCGGCATAACCCGACAACCGTTCTTCGTCGCCCTGGAACAAATCGCACAGCCTTTGCGCGGCTAGCGCGTCGGCATCGTTGCCGGCTTCACGCAACTGTTGCGCGATTCGCAAAAGCTCGACCGCCGACCAGCGCAAATCCGACGCCAGCCCGATCAGGTCGCGCCGAAGTTCTTGTTCCGATTCGTTAAGCCACATGATGACCTCCTGCAACTTTGCGCTACAAAATTTTAGACCCATTTTCGAGGCGAGGGGATGTGTTCGTCCGGTCTTGGGCCGCTTCCTTTGGTCGGGAAATTTGCGCGATCTGAAAAATCTGCTGTCGTAGTGACATACCGATTTATCGGCAGGGGCGGGGGTCGTTGAAAATGTCGACAACCGATGATTGGCGACAGGCTACATTTTATTTTTCAGGAATAAGGGCGTTTCATGCAGAGTCGGGTGTTGATGGGGGGAGTGGTTTTGGCGTTGCTGGCGGGCTGTTCGTTGCCGGCGTCACTGGTACCGGGCGAGCCGAATGTCAGCAAGTACAGTGAAAAACCACCCAAGGAACTGGCCGCGTGCGTGCTGCCGGCGTGGCAAAAAGAAGTGTCCGGCACAACGCAAACCTCGATTTCCAACGGCTATCGGATCACCGCACCCAGCATCATCACGGCTGACGAAATTCTGGACATCGTGAAGTCGAAGGAGGGCAGTCGGGCGTCGCTGTACCAGGGGCCACCCTGGGCCAAGTCCGGGGCAATGCGCCAGGCCGTGCGTGACTGCATATAGTCTTCAGTCGGAGACCTCGGTGACCTGGATGAGCTGATCGTCGCTTGTCTGGGTGCTCGTGGTGCCTTTCTTCTCCCGGCGATCGTTCAGCCAGTTGTCCACCTGGGCGTTGAACTGCGCCGGGGCCTTGCGTCCGACCCTTCGGGCGATGTCCAGGATGGTCTGCTGGGCCAGGGCTTCTTCCATGCGCTTTTGCGCCGTCAGCATCGCGCCATGGATCGAGCAGCGTCCATCCAGCGCCCAGTCCGGCGCTTCGCCGTCAAACAGCGCACAACGACCGCGAATTTCCCGGCACTCGAAAATAGCCTTGCGCCCGTCGATGGCGTTGACGATATCCAGCAAGGTGATTTCGTCGGCCGGTCGGGCCAACTTGAATCCCCCACGCACACCCTCGGTGGCCACCACCAGTTTGGCCTTGGCCAGTTTGGTGAAAATTTTCGCCAGATAGTCCAGAGGTACGCCTTGCAGCTCGGCAAGGTCGCGCACGCTGGCTTCGCGGGTGTCGCCGCAATTGCCTACCAGGTAGGCCAGGCAGTGAAGGCCGTATTCGACGCCGGCGCTGTAAAGAGCCATTTCAATCTCCGACTAATGTTGTCGCAAATAATATCAGCTGACGGTGGCGCGGACAACGAGGGCGGCTGTCTTTTCGCTTTTCGAAAGAGTCCAGGTTTTCAAAGGGTTGATGCTGGTTTATGGGTGTATCGATTTGATCGATGGCAATCATTTGAAAAAATCCGTTGCGATTACTAACTACGATCAATATAGTCGCCGTTGTCAGGTCGGCAGTGAGCGGCGAGAGACTCGCAGCACACGCCTGATCCTCTAACAACATTCAATGCCTGGTTCTTCACTGGAGTTAAAAATGAAACAACACATCCTGGTCGTTGGTGCGGGTTTCGGTGGCATGTGGGCAGCGGTGAGTGCGACGCGCCTGTTCAATATTCATGATCACAACAGCACCGAAGTGACGGTGCTGGCTCCCCAGGCCGAATTGCGCATTCGCCCACGCTTCTACGAACCGAACGCCCATCAACTGGCCGCGCCGATTGGCGAGTTGTTCGAAGCGGTCGGTGTGAAGTTCGTCAAAGGTGCCGCCGAGTCCATCGACGTCGCGCAAAAACGCGTTGGCTACATCGATGCTTCGGGCAACAAACAGACCATCATCTACGACAAACTCGTTCTGGCCACCGGCAGCGGCCTCGCGCTGCCAGACACCCCGGGCGTGGCTGAATATGCGTTTGATGTCGACCAGATCGAGCAGGCAGTACGCCTGGAAAATCACCTCGAATGCCTGGTCAACCAGCCAGAAAGCCCGGCGCGCAACACGGTCGTGGTGGCCGGCGGTGGCTTCACCGGGATCGAAACGGCGACTGAAATGCCGAGCCGTCTGCGCGCCATCCTGGGCGATCGCGCGGACATCAATGTGATCATCGTCGATCGCGGCAGTCAGGTGGGCGGTTCCATGGGCCCTGAAATAGCGGAAAAAATCGCTGAAGCCAGTCTCGAAACCGGCGTGAAATGGCACCTGAACGCTTCGGTTGTTGCCGTCGATGAAAACGGCGCGACACTGTCCGACGGGCAACGCATCGATGCCAAGACCGTGATCTGGACCACCGGTGTGCGTGCCAGTTCGCTGACCGCGCAGATCCCCGGCGAGCGCGATCACCTCGGTCGCCTGCATGTTGACGCGCACCTGAAAGTCATTGGCCAGGATGACATCTACGCCACCGGCGACGTGGCTTACGCCGCCACCGATGACATCGGCAACCACGCCCTGATGACCTGCCAGCACGCCATTGTGTTGGGTCGTCATGCCGGTAACAACGTGGCCGCACAGATTCTGGGCGTCGACCCGACGCCGTATCGCCAGCCGAAATACGTCACTTGCCTGGACCTGGGCGCGTGGGGCGCGGTTTACACCGAAGGCTGGGATCGCCAGGTCAAGCTGACCAAGCAGGAGGGCAAGGAGCTGAAGACGCAGATCAATACCGTGTGGATTTATCCGCCGGTGGCGGATCGTGATGTTGCCTGGGCGGCGGCGGATCCTTTGATTCCGATTGCTTAAGTTTTTCCCATAACGCTGGTCATTTCAGCGGATCCCGCCCGAGTGTTTACTGGGCGGGATTTTTTTTGGATGAACGCCGCAACGGCACCCAATCCCCTGTAGGAGCGAGCATGCTCGCGATGGACGTCAACGATAACGCTTTGAATTTGAATGAAAGCGTTGTCCTGGCGTTTTTCGCGAGCATGCTCGCTCCTACAGTTGGACTGCCGTAAGAGCTAAATCTGCCCTTTATCCCCCCATCATCAAATCATTGCCACTGTGAAATTCTTCATGTATTTTTTCATGAAATTACAACGATAAAATTTCACGGAACCGGTCATGTTTCAGCAATCCACCCAGCACGTCGCCAGCTACTACGCCCACACCTGCGTCCATCAGGTGAAAAACCGTGCGCCTTTGGTGGGTGAGCAAGACACCGAAGTGCTGATCATCGGCGCTGGCTTCAGTGGGTTACACACCGCATTGCGCCTGGCCCTGGCGGGCAAGCGCGTGACTGTGCTGGAAGCCAGTCGGGTGGCCTGGGCGGCTTCGGGGCGCAATGGCGGGCAGGCCATTCTGGGCTGGTCCTGCGACATGCCGCCGTTGGAAGCTGCGCTGGGTTACGAGCGTGCGCGACGGTTGTGGGACGGCATGCGCTGGGCGGCGCGGGAGTTGCGTGAGCTGCCTGCGCGGCATGGTTTCGATTGTGACTACCGGGCTGGCCACCTCTGGACCTCGGTGATGCCACGGCGGGTCAGCCTGCTGACCGAATGGCAGCACGAAGCCAGCCACAAGTGGGGACACGATGGTTTGCAATTCATTGAGCGCACGCAGTTGCCCGAGTGGGTCGCCAGCAATCGTTACCAGGCTGGTCTATTCGATCCTGAAGGCGGGCATTTGAATCCATTGAAATTGGCGTTGGGACTGGCCGCGGCGTTCGAGCGGGCCGGTGGTGTGATTCATGAGCAAAGCAAGGCGCTGGATTATCGCGAGGATGGCGACGGGTACGTTGTGAACACTGAGCGCGGTCGCATTCGCGCCGATGTGCTGGTACTGGCCTGCAATGCTTACCTCGATCGGCTCGACCCGCAGCTCTCCAGTTGTGTATTGCCTGTCGGCACCTATCAGGTGGCCACGGCACCATTGTCCGAAGCACAAGCCGTCGCATTGTTGCCAAGCAATGCCTGCGTCACCGACAACCAGTTCGTGCTCGATTATTTCCGCCGCACGCCGGACAACCGCTTGCTGTTCGGCGGTGGTTGCACTTACCTGGGCGGCATGCCGAAGGACATCGCGGGCGCCACCCGGCCGTGCCTGGAGCGGGTATTCCCGCAACTCAAGGGCGTCGAGCTGGAATTCGCTTGGGGCGGGCACATCGACCTGACTCTCAAACGCACGCCCGACATTGGCCGGCGCGGTGATCTGTACTGGTTGCAGGGCTATTCCGGACACGGCGTTCTGCCGACACTGGCCGGGGCGCGGGCTGTGTCCGATGCGATCCTCGGTCAGCCGGACGAGCTGGCGCTGTATCAAGGGTTGACCAACGGCAGCTTTCCCGGCGGCAAGTGCATGGCTGCACCACTGGAAGCCATCGGCAAGGCCTGGTACCGGCTGCGCGACAGCATTTGAAACGGCCATTTCTGGAAGCCATTAGATGGACATGCAAGAAGAGATTTCAGCGCTGGCGATCCTGATCCAGGACCTGCGCAAACACAAGAAATACACCCTGAAGGAATTGGCGGACAGAATCGGCCGCTCTGTGGGCTTTCTATCGCAGGTTGAGCGCGGGATCTCCCGGCCGACAGTGGCGGACCTGACCGCCATCAGCGAAACCCTGGGCGTGCCAACCACCTATTTTTACAGCCTGCCCAAGCCCATGGCATTGCCCTGGGTGACCCGGCCGGACGAACGCCGCACCCTGTATTACGCCGACGGGATCACCGACATCCTGGTCTCGCCGAAAATGCGCGCGTCCTTTTCCATGCTCGAAAGCCAATTGGAACCGGGCGCCAGCAGTGGTGACCGGCACATGAATGACAGCTCGGAGCAGGGCGGCTATGTCCTGGAAGGGGAGTTGACGCTGTGGCTGGACAACGACGAGCCGGTCACCTTGCACGCCGGCGACAGTTTCCAGCTGGCCAGCCATGCCCATTGCCGCTACGGCAACCTCTCAGACCAATTGACCCGCGTACTTTGGGTTTACACCTGATAAATACAACAAGGTAAAGAACGATGGATGCTGTGTGTTCTGATCTGCTGGCCGAAGTACGAAGCTTTCGTCAGCGTCACCCCGAAGTGCGCTTCGTCGACCTGATTTCCCTGGACATTCCAGGGCATTTCTACGGCAAGCGTTACCCGATCGAGATGCTGGAAAAAGTCGCGGCCGGCAGCGCGCTCAAGTTGCCGCAGAACTGCGTATTGCTCGGCACTCAGGGCGGGCTGTTCAAGATCGGCGATTATTGCTTCAACGACGGCGATCCCGATGCACCGCGGCGCTTGGTACCCGGCACGCTCAAGTTGGTGAGCTGGGAGCAACAACCGCTGGGGCAGATGCTGATCACGTCCGACGGCACGCAAAAGCCAATTGAGTTCGAGCCGCGTGAAGTGTTGGCACAGGTACTCGAGCGGCTAAACCGCAAAGGGATTTTCCCTGGCGTGGCGTTCGAACTGGAGTTCTACCTGTTCGACAGCCACCTGCGCGATGGCCTGCCGCAGTTCGCCCGCGATCCGCTGACCGGCGATGCCGATGATCAGCCGAACATGCACATCGAACGGCTCTCGCGATTTGCGCCTGTGCTCGATGACATGGTCGAGACTGCGCGCATGCAAGGCATCGATGCCACGGTGATCACCGCCGAGTTGGGTCCCGGTCAGTTCGAAATCAATTTCGGGCACCTGGATGACGGATTGCGCGCGGCCGACTGGGCGGCGCTGTTCTGCCGCAGCACCCGTGGCGTGGCGCTCAAACACGGCTATCGCGCCAGTTTCATGTCCAAGCCCTACTTGCAGCACCCCGGCAGCGGCATGCATGTGCATGTGAGCCTGTACGACAAGGCAGGCAACAACCTGCTGGCGGCGAACGGGCAACAAGCACTGCGTCACGCCGTGGCCGGTTGCCTGGATGTGTTGCCCCATTGCATGCCGATCTTTGCCCCGAATCACAACGCCATGCGCCGTTTGAGTGGCACGGTGAACGTGGCATCACGCGCCAGCTGGGGTTTTGAAGACCGTGACGCCTGCCTGCGCGTACCGGAATCAGACGCGAAAAACCTGCGCATCGAACATCGTCTGTCCGGCGCGGATGCCAACCCTTATCTGGTGCTTGCGGCCATCCTGGTGGGGTTGGAGCAAGGCCTGGAAAACGCTCGCGAACCGATTGCCCCGCTTAATGAGGACCGCAGCAGCGGTATCGATTTCCCGTTGGAAATGCTGGAGGCCGTGCGCTCCATGCAAAGCCATGCAACAGTGCGCGAAGGTTTGGGGGCGGAGTTTGTCGATGTGTATTGCGAGAACAAGCGCCAGGACCATTTGGCATTCATGCACGACATCAGTGCGCGGGAATACCGCTGGTATCTCTAATTAATGTCGATTCGAGGTTAACCTTAAAA
Source organism: Pseudomonas baetica (assembly GCF_051216495.1). GTDB lineage: Bacteria > Pseudomonadota > Gammaproteobacteria > Pseudomonadales > Pseudomonadaceae > Aquipseudomonas > Aquipseudomonas baetica_B. The sequence goes on from NZ_JBPKAM010000020.1 coordinate 30,641, forward strand.
AATATCTGGATATTTAAGGGGTTATGAATTTTAGTAACCAAACGGTTAACTAAAATATCTTGTTACAGTGGGAAATATCCCGTAATATCCGCGCCGCGTTCACCACCACGGTTTATGCATTTTTAAGTCCCGGGCGTCCATCAGCTGCCCGGGATTTTTTTTGCCTGAAATTTGGCATCGAGGGTCGCTGGAAACGCGAGCGTCAGATCTAATATTCAAAAAAGATCTATATGGATAATTATTTATTCCTTTTGTTGTGATCAAAGGCAGTGCAACTTGACCGCCGCCTTCCCGTCATCAAGAGGTTTTCATGCCAAATCGATACAAGCATTCAGCAGTGACCCTATTGGCTGCATCCGCGGCGGCATTCGGCGTATTGCTCAGTCCCGGGGCTCAGGCCGAAGGCAAGATCAGCATCGCCCAGCAATTCGGGATCGGTTACCTGATCCTGGATGTGGTGCGCGATCAGCAGCTCATCGAGAAACAGGGCAGGGCACAAGGCCTCGACATCAAGGTCGACTGGAACAGCATCTCTGGTGCCACGGCGATGAACGAGGCGCTGTTGGCGGGTGCGCTGGATGTGGTCTCGGCGGGCGTGCCGCCGATGCTGACCGTCTGGGACCGGACCAAAGGCAAGCAGAACGTCAAGGCCATCGCCTCGCTGGGATCGATGCCCAACTATTTGCTGACCAACAACCCGAACGTGAAGACCCTCAAGGACTTCACCGAAAAGGACCGCATTGCGGTGCCGGCCGCCGGTGTCGGCTTCCAGTCGCGCACACTGCAGATCGAAACAGCCAAACAGTTCGGGAATGACCAGTACAAAAAGTTCGACGACATCTCGATCAGCCTGCCGCACCCGGATGCGACGGCAGCGCTCATCGCTGGAGGTTCGGAAATCAGCTCGCATTTCTCCAGCCCGCCTTTCCAGTACCAGGCGCTGCAAAGCCCCAACGTGCATAAAGTGCTGAGTTCCTACGACGTACTGGGTGGCCAGGCTACGTTCAACGTGCTGTACACCACTGAAAAATTCCACGACGAAAACCCGAAAACCTACAAGGCGTTCTACAACGCGCTGGCCGAAGCCGAGCAAATCATCAAGGCCGACAAATCCGCCGCGGCCCAGACCTACATCCGCGTCGAGCAATCGAAATTGCCGCTGCCGCTGGTTGAGAACATCGTAAACGACCCCGAAATCGACTTCACGGTGGTGCCTCAGCGCACGGCGGTCTATGCCGAAAAATTGCAGGCGTTGGGCGTGTTGAAAAACAAGGCAGACAGTTGGAAAGACTACTTTTTCGAAGAAGCGCATGGTGGTGCGGGCAGTTGAAGAGGGATCGCGGGGTCAAAAAACATGAAAAAACCCGGCTGATCAGGCCGGGTTTTTGTTGATGCGGTGGAGCGATGTCATCAGGCGACGGTATGGCCTTGCAGATGGTCCGAGCCATCGGCGGCGACACGGTTGCCTTGCAGGTGGTCAGAGCCATCGGCGGCGACGCGGTTGCCTTGCAGGTGATCCGAACCATCGGCGGCGACACGGTTGCCTTGCAGGTGGTCGGAGCCATCGGCGGCGACGCGGTTGCCTTGCAGGTGGTCCGAACCATCAGCTGCGACAGCGCGTTTTTCCAGCAGGCGATCAGCGCCTCCTTCAGCGACACGATTCTGGATCAAACGATCCGAACCCCCTTCAGCGACACGACTTTCGATCAGACGATCCGAGCCGCCTTCGGCGACTACAGGTTGAGCAGAGGTAGCGGCAAAAGCGTTAACTGCGAAAACCGAGAAAGCGATGCTGAGAAGGGTTTGGCGTTTCATGATCGTGTGCTCCAGGGTGTTATCGGTTGGTATGGAGCAGATGTTACGCCGCAGGATTTTTAAGAGAACTTCATTGAGTTGATGGTGACTATTGATGCAGTCAATGGTTGTGAGCCAATCTCAAATCCCTGTGGGAGCTGGCTTGCCAGCGATGGCGATCCTTCAGCCAACGATGATGTCGACTGACACGCCCTCATCGCGAGCAGGCTCGCTCCCACAGGTCTAGAGCGCTAGCGGGAGATGATCCCGTGATCGATGGCGTATTTGACCAGGGCCGCCGGCTTGTCGATGTTGAGCTTGCGACGGATGCTCAGGCGATGGGTTTCCACCGTGCGCACACTGATGTCCAGTTCCCGGGCCATTTCCTTGTTGTTCAAGCCTTGGGCCATTTTGTACAGCACCTGGCTTTCGCGAGGCGTCAGCTCATTGTCGGTGCCTTTATCGGCAATCAGCCGCTGGGCGATTTCGGCGCTGTAGAAGGTGCCGCCGCTGGTGATGGCTTCGATGGCCGCAATGATTTCCCGCGACGGGGCATTCTTCAACACATAGCCGCTGGCGCCGGAGCGTACCGACTCACTCACGTACTCGTAGTTATCGTACATGCTCAGCACCAGCACCTTGAGCGACGGGTATTGGCTGCGCAGCACGCGGGTCAGCTCCAGGCCGTTCATGTCCCGCAGGCTGATGTCGACCAGTAACAGATCCGGCTGGCAGCGCCCGACCATCTCTATCGCCTCGGCGCCGTTTTCGGCTTCGCCCACCACTTCCAGGGGCGACATCACGGCCAGCAGGGCCTTGATGCCGTCACGGACCAGGGAGTGATCGTCGACCAACGCAACACGGATCGGGGAGGGCAGGTTCATCACAGGCATTCACTCTTGTTGTTTTGGACGGCGTCAGCGTTTTTCGCCGGGCAATTTCATTGGCAGCAGAACGTCCAGCTCACTGTGTCCCGGCATCGATGTCAGGTCAAAGCGGCCGCCAAAATGTTCGACGCGCTCGCGAATGTTACGCAAACCGATGCCTGCGTGGCCACGTTCGACCTCGGCAACGTCGAAACCAATGCCGTCATCGACCACTGTCAGGCGCACATTGTCTTCAGTACCGCGCAGGCTAATGGAGACGTTTTTCGCATGGGCATGACGTTCAATATTGGTCAGGCCTTCCTGCACGATGCGGAACAGGGAGACCGCTGCGCCATCGACCAAATGGCAGTCGAATTCGTTGTCGTTGTAGGTCACCCGCAGGCCGCTGCGTTGCTCGAACTCCTCGGCCAGTTGTCCGATGGCCGCCGGCAGTCCCAGGGTGTCGAGCAGTGATGACCGCAGGTCGTGTGACAGGCTGCGCACTTCACCAATCGCTTCACCCAGGCGCTCGGTGGCGTCGCGCAGAATGGCCAATCCCTTCTCTTGGCCCTTGTCCTGGCCATTCTCCAATACATGGCTGGCCAGTTCGAACTGAAACTTGATCGACACCAACACCTGGCTGATCCCGTCATGCAGCTCGCGAGACACCCGTGATCGCTCTTCTTCCTGCAGGCTGACGATGCGCTGGGTCAGGCGCTGCAGTTTTTTGTCCGCCAAACGATGCTCGCTGACATTCAAGGTCATGCCGGTGGCGAAGACAAACAGCACCGCTACCAGTGCGACCACGGCAATCGCCATCATGGTCTTGCGGATGCCCATGGCCACTTCGGCCCGGGCTTGCTGGGTGGCGCGTTCGACGTCCTCCAGGTAAATGCCGGTGCCGAGCATCCAGCCCCAGCGATCCAGCATGACTACGTAGGCGAGCTTGTCCGTCACCTGGCCGGAGGAGGGTTTGTTCCAGGCATAGCGTTGATAACCTTCGCCCGATTGCGCACTTTTGAGCAGCGCCTGAATCACCGGCAGGCCGTGGGGGTCTTTCATGTCCCACAGGTATTTGCCCACCAGCTCCGACTGCCGCGCGTGCATCAGGCTGCGACCTTCATGGTCGTAGACAAAGAAATAACCGTTGATGCCGAAACTGAGTTTGCGCAGTTCTTCCAGGACTTTTTGCTGGGCCTGTGCGTCACCGTGGCCGTCGTCGTACAGCGGCTCGATCAGGCTTTGCGCCATTTCCACGTAGTTTTTCAGTTCCGCGCGCTTGCTCGCCAGAATGCTGTCTTCGATCAGTTGCGCCTGTTGATCGCCCAGTTGCCGGTTCAGGGAAATCACCAGCGCGCAGATGACGGCAATGGCCAGCACCAGCGGCAGAATCCCCAGAGCGACGATCTTGTGTTTGAGCTGCATCAGTGCTCCTGGCCGGAACGAGGGATGGCAAAGGCCCGGCATCATATGCCAAACATACGCCCTGTAGGAGCGAGCTTGCTCGCGATGGTATTCCAGGCGCCGAGTGGTATCGGCTGTACCTTTTTCGCGAGCAAGCTCGCTCCTACAGGGGAGATGCGTATCTACGTAGAACTACGTAGACATCACGTACGTAGTAACGCGGATTTATTTGTGGACGGCATGCGCGGATATTGGGCCAGCTCCGCACAGCGGACACAATTATAAAAATTACCGCCGCAGTCCATTGGCTGTGGCAGGAGACACGCTATGCCCCGTCTGGCTAAACACCTCGCCTGGTTTGCCGTGGCTGTCCTGGGAGCGATTGCGCTGAGTGTCGTGGCCCTGCGCCGCGGTGAAGCGATCAACGCCCTCTGGATCGTCGTCGCAGCTGTCGCTATCTACCTGGTTGCCTACCGTTACTACAGCCTGTTCATCGCCAATAAAGTGATGCAGCTCGACCCCCGTCGAGCGACCCCGGCTGTGCTCAACAACGATGGTCTGGACTACGTCCCGACCAACAAACACGTACTCTTCGGTCACCACTTCGCGGCCATCGCCGGCGCGGGGCCTTTGGTCGGCCCGGTATTGGCAGCACAAATGGGTTACCTGCCCGGAACGCTGTGGCTGATTGCCGGCGTGGTGCTGGCCGGTGCCGTTCAGGACTTCATGGTTCTGTTCATGTCCACCCGCCGCAACGGCCGCTCCCTGGGCGATATGGTCCGTGAAGAAATGGGCCGCATTCCCGGCACCATCGCGCTGTTCGGCTGCTTCCTGATCATGATCATCATCCTCGCGGTGCTGGCGCTGATCGTGGTCAAGGCCCTGGCCGATAGCCCGTGGGGCATGTTCACAGTGATGGCGACCATCCCGATCGCGATGTTCATGGGCATTTACATGCGCTACATCCGCCCGGGCCGCATCGGTGAGATCTCAGTGATCGGTGTGTTGCTGCTGCTGGGTTCGATCTGGCTGGGCGGGCAGATTGCCGCCGATCCGGTGTGGGCCAAGGCCTTCACGTTCACCGGCGTGCAGATCACCTGGATGCTGATCGGCTATGGTTTTGTCGCGGCGGTACTGCCGGTGTGGCTGATCCTCGCACCCCGTGACTACCTGTCGACTTTCCTGAAGATCGGCACCATCGTCGCCCTGGCCATCGGCATTCTGGTGACCATGCCCGAGCTGAAAATGCCAGCGCTGACCCAGTTCATCGACGGCACCGGCCCGGTATGGAAGGGCGGTCTGTTCCCATTCCTGTTCATCACCATCGCCTGTGGCGCGGTGTCCGGTTTCCACGCGCTGATCGCCTCCGGCACCACGCCGAAGTTGCTGGCCAGCGAAGGCCATGCCCGTTACATCGGTTACGGCGGCATGTTGATGGAATCCTTCGTGGCGATCATGGCCATGGTCGCTGCCTCGGTGATCGATCCGGGCGTGTACTTCGCCATGAACAGCCCGGCCGCCGTAGTCGGTGCCGATGCCGTTGCCGTCGCGCAAACCGTCAGCAGTTGGGGCTTTGCAATCACGCCTGAGGCGCTGCAAGCGGTGGCCCACGACATCGGTGAAACCACCATCCTGGCCCGTGCCGGCGGTGCGCCGACTCTTGCGGTGGGTATCGCGCAGATCCTGCACCACGTATTGCCGGGTGAAAACACCATGGCGTTCTGGTACCACTTCGCGATCCTGTTCGAAGCGCTGTTCATCCTGACCGCGGTCGACGCCGGTACCCGTGCCGGGCGCTTCATGCTGCAGGACTTGCTCGGTTCCTTCGTGCCCGCGCTGAAACGCACCGAATCCTGGACCGCCAACCTGATCGCCACCGCCGGTTGCGTGGCCATGTGGGGTTACCTGCTGTACCAGGGCGTGATCGATCCATTGGGCGGTATCAACACCTTGTGGCCGCTGTTCGGCATCTCCAACCAGATGCTGGCCGGTATCGCCCTGATGCTCGGCACCGTGGTGCTGATCAAGATGAAGCGCCAGCGTTACGTGTGGGTGACCTTGCTGCCGGCGGTCTGGCTGCTGATCTGCACCACCACCGCCGGCTTCATCAAGCTGTTCGACGCCAACCCGGCGATCGGCTTCCTGTCCCTGGCGAAAAAGTACAGCGATGCCCTGGCCAACGGTCAGGTGCTGGCCCCGGCGAAGAACATCGATCAGATGCAACACGTGATCTTCAACGCGTACACCAACGCGACGCTGACTGCGCTGTTCCTGTTCGTGGTGTTCAGCATCCTGTTCTTCGCGCTCAAGGTCGGCGTCGCCGCCTGGGGCACCAAGGAACGCACGGATAAAGAAGCGCCTTACCAGGCATTGCCGCAGAACTGATCGAGGATTTGCCGCATGTTCAATGACCTCAGTCGCCTCGGAAAATACCTTGGTCAGGCCGCGCGCCTGATGGTCGGCATGCCCGACTACGACAACTACGTCGAGCACATGCAGAGCAAGCACCCGGACAAGCCGGTGATGGACTACGAGGCGTTCTTCCGCGAACGCCAGGAAGCCCGTTACGGCAGCAAGGCGGGGCCGAAGTGTTGTTGAGTGAATAGAAAAACCCGGCTCAAAGGCCGGGTTTTTTTATGAAACGGTAATGCCGCTATGCATTCGAATCGTTCGATACCGTTAATAGTCACCTTGCGAGCGCTGAACATCGGCCTTGCGGTTGCCGGGCGGAAGCTCCCGGCCTGGTATCCGCATGGCTTGATCAGCCACCTTGGCCTTGTGTATCAGCCGGCAGAGGATCGCGGCGACGGCGATTGCCAGCAGCAGCCAGCCAATCAGGACTTTCAGGAGCATGGCGTTTCCTCTCGCGGCAAACTTTCTTCATGAGCGCCGGCATCCCTCCAGCAGTCAGCAATTCTGATCATCGTATCCTTTCATGACAATGCCGAGTGTTGAATCCGCAAGCCGCTTCGGCGCGCGGATCCATGGACCAGGCTTTGCTTCATCTTTATCGGCGGGTTTCCCATCATCTTGACGATCGTCGGAAGGTTTCCGGGCATTTGGCTTTGCGACCATGCGACTCATTTTCACGGCGTCCCTTGAGCTGCGTCAGCACGACCCGCAAAAATCCCTATTGAAATCCCCGTTTTGCAATCCGCTGGGATAGCCGTTTGCCATGCGTATCGGTATGCTCTTGGCGTTCACAAATGCCAATGATTAACAACCACAGTGAATCCATGAGCCCATCAGACTCGCGTGCGAATGTCCTAGCGCTTTATCCGGAAGACTCCCGCGAGGCGGCGGCGCTGCTCAAGCAAGCCGTACCCCTGATGGTTCGCCACAATATCCCGCCCAATCCGGTGCATTACGCACTGTGGTACACCTACAGCAAGGGTCAGGACCCGGAGCTCAATCGCCATCTGGATCGTGTAGTCAGGGACTTCGACGGTTGCCCGCCAGAGTCAGCGACAAGGCTTTTTCGCGAGTACATCATTCGTGACGAGCTCGAAGATGCCCGCGCCGAGCAGCAGCAGGTCGTCAATCTGGTCGATGGCATGGAGCGCGATGTTTCGCGCAGTGTGCAGGGCAGTGTCAATTTCCAGAACCGTCTCGGGCGGTGCCTGGAAATGCTGGAGGAACCGGTCAGCGAGCGGTTGCCGGGCATCCTGAGCGAGCTGCAGCAGAGCACCCGGCTGATGCAAAGTCAGCAGGAGCACTTCCTCGCGCAGTTGCAATCGGCGCAAAACGAGATCAAGACCCTGCGGGACAAACTGGAACGCGCGCAACAGGCCGCGACCCTGGATGGTTTGACCGAGCTGCTCAATCGGACAGCCTTCACCCGCCGGCTGGAAAAAGCATTGGCCAAGGGCACGCGAAGCATAGCGCTGGTGATGCTGGATATCGATCACTTCAAGCAATTCAACGATCAATATGGCCACCTATTGGGCGACCGGGTGCTGCAGCATGTTGGTCAGGTATTACGCGGTGCTCTGGTGGCGAATGCGTTTGCAGGGCGTTACGGAGGTGAGGAGTTTTGCGTGGTGCTCGAAGACTGCGCCGACCTCGACAGCGCCTGTGCCTTTGCCGAGCAATTGCGTTTGAAGGTGCAGTCGCTGCGAATCAAAGCGCGGGGGACAGACACCGTACTCGACACCATCACCGCGTCCTTCGGCGTAGCCTTTGTGGAGGCGGGCGATGACATGGAAAGCTTGCTGACCCGTGCTGATGACGGCTTGTATCAGGCCAAGCGCAATGGGCGCAATCGTGTTCATGCCATGCACAAAGCCCCGGCCTGATCTGCCCCCCTGTGGGAGCGAGCCTGCTCGCGAAAGCAGTATGTCAACCAACATCGGCGTTGACTGACACTCCCTCTTCGCGAGCAGGCTCGCTCCCACATTCAGAGTTTTTCCAGGATTATTGACCATCTACGCTGCGCGGTAATCCCAGAGGATTAAGATCGCGCAACGCTTCGGGCAGCAATGCCTGCGGAAAGCCCTGGTAGGTCACCGGGCGCAGGAAACGCTCGATCGAGGTCATGCCCACCGAGGTGAAGCGGCTGTCCGACGAGGCCGGGAACGGTCCGCCGTGAATGGTGGCGAAGGACACTTCCTGCGGATGGGCGAAGGCGTTGACCACGATCCGTCCGGTGCGCCGTTCCAGCACCGGCAGCAAGCGTCGGGCCAGCTCCATATCCCCCTGTTCAAGATGCATGGTCGCGCTGAGCTGGCCACGAAGCGAGCGGGCGACCACGAACAGTTCAGCCTCATCCCTGACCTTCACCAGTAGCGCCGCCGGACCGAACACTTCATGGGCCAGTGCCTTTTCGGCCAGGAAGCGCTGGCCGTCGACTTCAAGCAACCCTGATCGACCATCAAGGTCGCCATGAGCAGCCGAACCCTCGGCAACAAGCTGTGCCCCCGCGCTTTGCAGTTGATCGAGACCGCTGAGGTACGCCCCGTGAATCCCCGGTGTCAGCATCGGGCGTGCCGGAGCGTCGGCCACACGCTTGATCATGGCCGCACGCATTGCCTCGAACCCCGCGCCTTCGACCGCGATCAGGATCGCCGGTTTGAGGCAGGCCTGGCCGACATTGACCAACATGCGCTCGACGAAGCCATCACCGATCTGCGCTCCTCGTACGGCGAGTGCCTCGGGCAAGATGAACGTGGGGTTGACGCTGGTCATCTCGGTAAACACCGGAATCGGATCCGGGCGCAATTGCGCGCGGCGATACAGGGCCATACCGCCCTGTTCGGAACCGGTGAAGGTCACGGCCTTGATCAGCGGATGGTCCACCAGCGCCTCGCCGATGGCATTGCCGGCTCCGCGTACCATCGAGAAAACGCCTTCCGGCAAGCCGCTGTCTCGCACGGCTTGGCGGATGGCGCGGGCCTGAATTTCCGAGGATCCCGGATGAGCGTTGTGAGCCTTGACGATGACCGTCGCGCCCGCCGCCAGCGCCGAAGCGGTATCACCGCCGGCGACCGAGTAGCTGATGGGGAAGTTGCTCGCGCCGAAGACGGCCACCGGACCAATGGCGATTTTCTGCAGGCGGTGATCCATGCGCGGGCGTGGCTGGCGATCGGGTTGCGCCGGGTCGATGGCCAGGTGCAGGAAACGACCTTTGCGTACGACGTCGGCGAACTGGCGGAACTGGGTGGCCGCCTTCGTCGCTTCGCCCTGGAGCTGGGCTTCGGGCAGGCCGGTTTCCAGTGCGGTACGAGCTGCCAGTTCCTGGCTCACGGCGTCGAGGTTGTCGGCGATACGCTCAAGGAATGCCGAACGCTCGACCAGCGAGGTATGGCTGTAGTGGTCGAAGGCCTCGTCGGCGAGGTTCGCTGCCAGGTCGACCTCCGCAGCGCCGCCGAGGGCGAAGTCCGGCTCGATGAACTGATTTGTAGCGGGGTTGAGGGCCTTCAGGGTGCCTTCGCTGGCAGGGACTTCGTTGGCGCCGATCAAAAAGTTTCCGGTCAACTTCATGGTTGGCCTACCAGATTCAGGGTGGCGATGAGTTGTTCCGTCGTCACAATCGAATGGGCGAACGTAGGGCCGTTCAGCTCATGGGCGGCATGCATCATTTCCGGCTTGAACGCGGCGGTGGCGTCGCGCACCAAGGTGACGTGATAGCCCAGTTCCTGCGCATAGCGAGCGGTGGCTTCGATACAGGTATTGGCCAGCAGGCCGACGATGATCACGTGGGTGATGCCTTTTTGCTTGAGGCGAAAATCAAGGTCGGTGTTGGCAAATCCGCTCGACCCCCAATGCTCCGAAGCAATGATGTCGCCTTCCTTTGGCGCGAAATCCGGATGCCACTCGCCGCCCCATTCGCCGCGGGCGAAGTGGTGCATGTGCTGGATTTTGCATTGGGAAGGACTCGGGTGATCCCAGTTTTCATAATCACCTTTTTCCCAACGACGGTGCGGTACGATGACCACCTGAATGTCGAGGGCGCGGACAGCAGCGTCGAGGCTTCGCAGGTTGTCGAGCAAGCCGTTTTGCTCGGCAATCGGCTTGAGCAAGGGGAAGACCTTGCCGCCTTCGGACAGGAAATCGTTATAGGGATCGACCAGCAGGTAGGCCGTGCGATCAAGCGGGTAGGCGGCATTCGACATGACGAATTCTCCACGGATGTAGGTTGACCGGTGCCGTGGTCTTACCTCGGCATGGTGCAGATATGATAATCATAGTTACTAGAAAAGAGGCAAGCCTGCATGGCCGTAAAAAAGAGTAGTCCCGATACCTTGTGCCCGATTGCGCGGGCCGAAGACATCGTCGGAGATCGATGGACGGTGTTGGTGCTGCGCGAATTGTTCATGCGTAACCACCGATACGACGAGATCCAGGCGCAGACCGGCGGCACGCCGCAAATGGTCGCGGGGCGCTTGAAAAGCCTGGAAGCTGACGGGATGGTCGAACGTCGCGCCTACAACCAGCGACCGCTGCGCTACGAGTACCACCTGACGGCCAAAGGCGAGGCGTTTTACTCGGTGGTGCTGGCGTTGCGTGCCTGGGGTGAAACCTGGTGCAAATCGGAGGAGGAAGAGTTGGCGGTGCGCTACACCCACAAGACCTGCGGGCACGACGCCGGGCTAGGGCCGCTTTGCGGGCATTGTGGAGAAGTGTTGCGGCGTGAAGAGCTGGTCAGCGAGCCTTCAGAGGCTTATGCCCAGGAACGGATAGAACGGCGCGAAGCGTTCAAGAGCTGAGCGTATTACCCCTTGTGGGAGCGAGCCTGCTCGCGAAGAGCGTCGAGACACCGCGAGCTTTCAGGCGGGGCGCGTTATCGTTGGCGTCCTTCGCGAGCAGGCTCGCTCCCACAGGTAACTATTCGTTCGAGTAATAGTGACCATCATCAATCGCAAGTTCTGTTGCCTGCAGGAAACCGGGAAAATCGCGCCCATCCAAAACACCTTCCAGGAACCGGCGCGATGAATATCCATACCCGACTGGCGCTTGCCACTGCCTTGCTGTTGTCGGGCTGTGCTTCAACCCCCAACGACCCCACACTGACCTTGCAGACGAAGAAGGCCCCGGCGGATTACGCGCACTGCGTCTTGCCGAAGCTGCAGGAAAACTCGCTGAACGCGACGGTCTCGGAAACCCAGCGCAGTTACCGAATTGTGGTAGCTAGCAAAGTCGCGGCCAATGATGTGCTCGAAGCCTACAAAACGTCGGACGGTGGCAAGGTGTTCCTGTACGAACGCGCACTGCTGGCCTCGACGTTCGGGCCGTCCTCCCTTGAGCGTGCAGCGCAGGCGTGTCTCTGACAGCTCGCGCGGGTTATTCCCGATGATTTTTCTTGATTGAACAACCGTTCATTTTCGGTTGCATCGAAGTCACGCGTCTCGATATAGTGGCAAAATAATATCAACTATAAATCACTTGCCAGCAGGGCTGCTGCATTCACATCTTCGCACGGGCTGTGCTGGCTGACGTATCGCTCATTCGAGAATGCCTATGCCTAATCGCTCACTGCACTTCAAGCTGTTTTGGACGGCGCTGATTGGAACTGTTGTCGTCATGGCGCTGCTGTTGGGTTCCATCGCCTACATCGCCTATGGCTCCTCCGTCAAAGAAACCTCTGCCCTGGTCGATACCATCGTCAAGGCCAATGCCAAGGAGGTGGAAGTCGAACTCGGCAGCGGTTTTACCGTGGCCGAATCCCTGGCCAGCGTCGCCACGGCGATGCGACAACAACAGGTCGACCGCAAGACCGCCGATGCCTTGACCCGCCAGATGTTCGAAGCCAATCCCAAGCTTTTGGGGCTTGGGCAGTATTGGGAGCCGGACGCGTTCGACGGCAAGGACAGTGAGTTCGTCAACCAGCCCAACCACGATGCTACGGGTCGCTACCTGACCTGGTGGAACCGTTCCGGCGGCACGGTGAAATCCGAGGCGCTGAGCGGTTACTCCCCGGAAAACGCCGACAACCAGTACTACTATCGCCCGCTGCATACCCGCCAGCCATGGGCATCCGAACCCTACGCCTACAGCGCGGGCGGTGGCCAGCAGATGATGCTGGTATCGATCATGGTGCCGCTGTTGCAGGGCGGCAAAGCGATGGGAGTGGCGGGGGTCGATATCCCGCTGGAAAGTATCAACCGTCAGCTCGCGAAAATCGATGCCTACAAAGGCTATGGCGCGCTGGTATCCAGTGATGGCCTGTACGCGAGCCATCCCGATGCCAAGCGCCTGAGCCAGCCGGCCGACGAGTTACCGGCCGCTGCCAAGGACGCCATCAAGGCAGGCCAGCCTTACAGTTTCGACCGCGATGGCTGGGGCTACGTGCTGCAACCGGTGCGTATTGGCAAGGCGCCGAACTATTGGGCATTGATGGTCGCTTATCCGCTGGCCGAAGCCATGGCCGGCATCAATCATTTCCTCTACACCGCCGTGGTGATCGGCCTGGTGGCGTTGCTGGTGTTGGCCATTGTGTTGTGGCACTTGCTGGCGTGGCAGATTCGCCCGCTGTCCGGCCTGACGGTCGGCATCCAGGCTTGGGAAGGCGAATTGGGCCTGCGTTTCGAACAGCGCAGCGGCGATGAAACCGGCAAGCTGGCCGGTGCGTTCAACCAGTTCATCCAGCGCCTGGGCGATCTGGTGGGCTCGATTCGCCACAGCAGCACAACGCTGATGCAGATCTCAAATCACTTGGGCGATACCACCCAGGCCGTCGCTGAGCGGGCGACTTCGCAGCACACCGCCACCGAGGAAATGGCCAGCGGCGTCACCGCCCTGGCACATTCGGTGACCGAGATGTCCCAGCAGGCCGAAGACGTGGAGCAACTGGCGCGCAACACCGAAGTGCTGACCACCAATATCTCCACCGACATGAGCCAGACCCTGGCCGGTATTACCCATATCGACCAGACCATGGACGTGGTCGCCGGCGCCGTGGGCGATCTGGAGAAACGCTCGCAGCAGATCGCCGGGATCATCGCGGTGATTCGCAGCATCGCCGACCAGACCAATCTATTGGCCCTCAACGCGGCAATCGAAGCGGCGCGGGCAGGGGAGCAGGGCCGTGGGTTTGCGGTGGTGGCCGATGAAGTGCGGCAGCTGGCCGAACGCACCAGTCGCTCCACCGGTGAAATCGGCGACATGATCGGGGCCATCGGTTCGGACGTGCGCAACACCGTGGCCAATGTCCAGCAAGTCGGCGAAGCGGTGCGTCTGGGGGTGGTGCAATTGACCACCTCGGCCCAGGGCGTTGATCAGATCCGTCAGCATGCCCAGGACATCCTCACACGCATCAGCGAAGTGGCGCGCCAGACCCAGAGCCAGGCGGCGACCGGTGAGCAGTTGTCCGTGGCGATCCAGGGCGTCAGCCGCATCTCCGAACAAAACGATCAGGCGATCCGCAGTCTGCTGGATCAGTCGGTGCAACTGCGCGACCAGGCTGGCTCGCTGAGCCAGCAACTGACGCAGTTCAGGGATTGAAAATTAGATCTTTAGCCTGACCCTCTGTGGGAGCGAGCCTGCTCGCGAAGACGTCGGCACATTCAGCTTTGATGTGACTGATACACCGCTTTCGCGAGCAGGCTCGCTCCCACAGGGATTGCGATGATCGGCATCAGGACCCAGTGAGGTTTCATAAGTTGTGATGGACCTGTTTCGCAGCACCCCGATCGCTCAGCCCCTGGCCGCCCGTTTGCGTGCGGCCAACCTGGATGAGTACGTCGGTCAGGAGCACGTGCTCGCTCGCGGCAAGCCGTTGCGCGAAGCCCTGGAGCAGGGTGCCCTGCATTCGATGATTTTCTGGGGGCCGCCGGGGGTGGGCAAGACCACGTTGGCGAAGCTGCTGGCGGAAGTGTCTGACGCGCACTTTGAAACGGTGTCGGCCGTGCTGGCGGGGGTCAAGGAAATTCGTCAGGCGGTGGAAATCGCCAAGCAGCAGGCCGCACAGTATGGCCGGCGCACGATTCTGTTCGTTGACGAAGTGCACCGTTTCAATAAGTCCCAACAGGATGCTTTCCTGCCTTTCGTCGAGGATGGCACGCTGATTTTCATCGGTGCGACCACGGAAAACCCGTCCTTCGAACTCAACAACGCCTTGTTGTCCCGTGCCCGGGTTTATGTCCTGAAAAGTCTCGACGAGACAGCGCTGCGCAAACTGGTACACCGCGCGTTGACCGAAGAGCGGGGCTTGGGAAAACGCAATCTGACCCTCAGCGACGAAGGCTTTCAGATGTTGCTGTCGGCTGCCGATGGCGACGGACGGCGCCTGCTCAACCTGCTAGAAAACGCCTCGGACCTTGCCGACGACAACAGCGAAATCGGCGTCGATCTGCTGCAGAGCTTGCTGGGCGATACCCGTCGTCGTTTCGACAAGGGTGGCGAGGCCTTCTACGACCAGATTTCCGCGCTGCACAAATCGGTGCGCGGCTCCAATCCCGACGCTGCGTTGTACTGGTTCGCGCGCATGATCGACGGTGGCTGCGATCCGCTGTACCTGGCCCGGCGCGTGGTACGTATGGCCAGTGAAGACATCGGTAACGCCGATCCGCGCGCCCTGAGCCTGTGTCTGGCGGCATGGGAAGTGCAGGAGCGCCTGGGCAGTCCCGAAGGTGAATTGGCGGTGGCGCAGGCCATTACCTACCTGGCTTGCGCGCCGAAAAGCAACGCGGTGTACATGGGCTTCAAGACTGCGCTGCGTGCCGCCGCCGAACACGGTTCGCTGGAAGTGCCGCTGCACTTGCGCAACGCGCCAACCAAGCTGATGAAACAGCTGGGCTACGGCGACGAATATCGTTACGCACACGATGAACCGGATGCCTACGCCGCCGGGGAAGACTATTTCCCGGAAGAACTCGACCCAATCCCGTTCTATCAGCCGGTGCCCCGTGGCCTGGAGCTGAAAATCGGTGAAAAGCTCAATCACCTGGCGCAACTCGATCGTTTAAGCCCCCGGCAGCGGAGAAAATAGTGATTCAGACGATTCTTGCGGTGTCCGTGGCCGGCATCGCTGGTACATTACTGCGTTTCGCCACCGGCAACTGGGTCAGTGCCAATTGGCCCCGGCATTTTTATACGGCTACCCTTGCTGTCAATCTGGTGGGCTGTCTGATCATCGGCGTGTTGTACGGGCTGTTTCTGACGCGCCCGGAAGTACCGATCGAAATTCGCGCCGGCCTGATTGTAGGTTTTGTAGGGGGTCTGACGACCTTTTCATCTTTTTCACTGGATACGTTGCGCCTGCTGGAAAGCGGGCAGGCACCGATAGCCTTCGGTTATCTGGCCATCAGCGTATTCGGCGGGCTGCTCGCCACCTGGGCCGGCCTGTCCTTGACCAAACTTTGATAACGAGAGACCGACATGCTCGATTCCAAACTGTTACGTAGCAACCTTCAGGACGTAGCGGACCGCCTGGCATCCCGTGGCTTTGCCCTGGATGTCGCGCGCATCGAAGCGCTGGAAGAACAGCGTAAGGAAGTCCAGACCGAAACTGAAAAGCTGCAGGCTGATCGCAACGCAATTTCCAAAAGCATTGGTCAGGCCAAGCAGCGTGGCGAAGACATCGCGCCGTTGATGGCTAATGTCGAAAACATGGGCAGCCAACTGAACAACGGAAAAATCGCGCTGGAAAAAATCCAGTCCGAGCTGGATTCGATCCTGCTGGGCATCCCGAACCTGCCGCACGAATCGGTGCCGATCGGTGACGACGAAGACGGCAACGTCGAAGTACGCCGTTGGGGCACGCCGACTGCCTTCGATTTCCCGGTTCAGGACCACGTTGCCCTGGGCGAGAAATTCGGCTGGCTGGATTTCGAAACCGCCGCCAAGCTGTCCGGCGCGCGTTTCGCCCTGCTGCGCGGCCCTATTGCCCGTCTGCACCGCGCCCTGGCGCAGTTCATGATCAACCTGCACGTCACCGAGCACGGCTACGAAGAGGCCTACACGCCTTATCTGGTTCAGGCCCCGGCGCTGCAAGGCACTGGCCAGCTGCCGAAGTTCGAGGAGGATCTGTTCAAGATCGCTCGCGAAGGTGAAGCCGATTTCTACCTGATCCCGACCGCTGAAGTGTCGCTGACCAACATCGTCGCCGGCGACATCGTCGATTCCAAGCTGCTGCCGATCAAGTTCGTCGCCCATACCCCGTGCTTCCGCAGTGAAGCCGGTGCATCGGGGCGCGACACCCGCGGCATGATTCGCCAGCACCAGTTCGACAAGGTGGAGATGGTCCAGATCGTCGACCCGTCGACCTCGATGGAGGCGCTGGAAGGCCTCACCGCCAACGCCGAGAAGGTTCTGCAATTGCTGGAACTGCCATACCGCACCATCGCACTGTGCACCGGCGACATGGGCTTCAGCGCGGTCAAGACCTACGACCTGGAAGTGTGGATTCCGAGCCAGGACAAGTACCGTGAAATTTCGTCGTGCTCCAACTGCGGCGACTTCCAGGCCCGCCGCATGCAGGCGCGTTTCCGTAACCCGGAAACCGGCAAACCGGAACTGGTGCACACCCTGAACGGCTCCGGCCTGGCGGTCGGCCGTACCCTGGTGGCGGTGCTGGAAAACTACCAGCAAGCCGACGGTTCGATCCGTGTGCCTGAGGTATTGAAGCCGTACATGGGTGGTCTCGAGGTCATCGGCTAAATGAAATATCTGCCGCTGTTCCATAACCTGCGCGGCAGTCGTGTGTTGGTCGTCGGTGGGGGGGAAATTGCCTTGCGCAAATCCCGCCTGCTGGCCGATGCCGGTGCGCTGCTGCGGGTGGTCGCACCTGAAATCGAACAGCAACTGCGCGAACTGGTTGCCGCCAGCGGTGGCGAGTGCCTGTTGCGTGGCTATGTCGAAACGGATCTGGATGGTTGCGGGCTGATCATTGCCGCCACCGATGACGAGTCGTTGAACGCACAGGTGTCCGCCGATGCCCATCGGCGTTGTGTGCCGGTCAACGTGGTCGATGCGCCTGCCCTGTGCAGCGTGATCTTCCCGGCGATCGTCGACCGTTCGCCATTGATCATTGCCGTGTCCAGCGGTGGCGACGCGCCGGTGCTGGCGCGCCTGATCCGCGCCAAGATCGAAACCTGGATTCCTTCCACCTACGGTCAACTGGCCGGGCTGGCGGCGCGTTTTCGCCATCAGGTGAAAAAACTGTTCCCGGATGTGCAGCAGCGTCGTGCCTTCTGGGAAGACGTGTTCCAGGGCCCGATTGCCGACCGGCAACTGGCCGGGCAGGGCGCCGAAGCCGAACGTTTGCTGCAGGCAAAAGTGGATGGCGAGGCACCGGTGGCGACGGGTGAGGTGTATCTGGTGGGTGCAGGACCCGGTGATCCGGACCTGCTGACCTTCCGTGCCTTGCGTCTGATGCAACAGGCCGATGTGGTGCTGTATGACCGCCTGGTGGCGCCGGCGATTCTCGAATTGTGCCGTCGCGATGCCGAGCGGGTGTACGTGGGCAAGCGTCGCGCCGATCACGCCGTGCCGCAGGATCAGATCAACCAGCAATTGGTCGACCTGGCAAAGGCGGGCAAACGCGTGGTGCGTTTGAAAGGCGGCGATCCGTTCATCTTCGGCCGTGGCGGCGAAGAGATCGAGGAATTGGCGGCTCAAGGCATCCCGTTCCAAGTGGTGCCGGGTATCACGGCTGCCAGCGGTTGCGCGGCTTATGCCGGGATTCCGCTGACCCACCGCGATTACGCGCAGTCGGTACGGTTTGTGACGGGGCACCTCAAGGACGGTTCCACCGATTTGCCATGGGCCGACCTGGTCGCGCCGGCGCAAACTTTGGTGTTCTACATGGGCTTGGTGGGCTTGCCGATCATCTGTGAACAGCTGATCCAGCATGGTCGCGCCGCGGATACCCCGGCGGCGTTGATCCAGCAGGGCACGACAGTCAATCAGCGGGTCTTTACCGGCACCCTGGCGGACCTGCCACAACTGGTGGCGGAGCATGAAGTGCATGCGCCGACGCTGGTGATTGTGGGTGAAGTGGTGCAACTGCGCGAGAAACTGGCGTGGTTTGAAGGGGCTCAGGGGCAGGTCTAGAAACCGTGTCGCCCCATTCGCGAGCAGGCTCGCTCCCACAGGGGATTTGTGAACGACACAAATCAATTGTGGGAGCGAGCCTGCTCGCGAAAGGGCCTTTAAAAATGCTGAGATCTCAGGCCCTGCGCCAAACCCCTTTGCCGCTCAACCGTTCCCGATCATGGGGCTGGGTGAAATCCTGCACCGGTCCTTTCGGCACAACACCCGTCGGGTTGATGGTCTTGTGGCTACCGTAGTAGTGGTTCTTGATGTGGGTGAAGTCCACGGTCTCGGCAATCCCCGGCCACTGATAAATTTCCCGTAGCCAGTTGGACAGATTCGGATAATCGGCGATTCGCCGCAGGTTGCACTTGAAGTGGCCGTGATACACCGCGTCGAAGCGGATCAGCGTGGTGAACAGGCGGATATCCGCTTCGGTCAGGTATTCGCCCGTCAGGTAGCGGTTAGCGCCCAGCAGTTGCTCCAGATAGTCCAGCTCGGCAAACACGTCATCGAATGCGGCTTCATAAGCCTGCTGCGAGGTGGCAAAACCGGCGCGGTATACGCCATTGTTCACCGCCGGATAAATCCGTTCGTTCAGCGCGTCGATTTCGCTACGCAGCGGTGCCGGATAGAAATCCAGGTCATTGCCGGTCAAATCATCGAAGGCGCTGTTGAACATGCGGATGATTTCCGCCGATTCATTATTGACGATGCGTTTTTGCTGTTTGTCCCACAGCACCGGCACCGTGACGCGACCGGTGTAGTCGGCGGTATCGGCGGTGTAGCGTTGGTGCAAGAAATCCAGATGATCGAGTGCGTCGCCGGTGGAGCCCAGTGCCTTGTCGAAGGTCCAGCCGTTTTCCAGCATCAGCCAACTGACCACCGACACGTCGATCAGGCTTTCCAGGCCCTTGAGTTTGCGCAGGATCAGCGTGCGATGCGCCCATGGACAGGCCAGGGATACATAGAGGTGATAGAGACCGGCTTCGGCGGCAAAGCCACCGATACCGCTCGGGCCGGGTTGGCCGTCAACGGTGACCCAGTGGCGACGCTGTGCCTGCTCACGCTGGAATGCGCCGTCCTTGCCGCTTTCGTACCACTTGTCCTGCCATTGACCTTCGACTAACAAACCCATGTCCGAGACTCCTCAACCGATAAACGTTGGAGAAGAGTCTAGTCCGATGAGTTCGATAAAAAAGCGCAAAGATTGCAGGGTCATTATCGATTAAATCGATTTATCTCGCGCATCCCAGTAGCGTTGGGCGGTTTCGAAGGCCTGCTCGCGGGGTTGACCCAGGCCGCGCAAGGCCAGGGCCATGGTCGAGATCAGGGCCATTTGCGGATAACTGTCGACCACATCGCCGCGCCAAACAGCCTTAAGGTGCTCAGGTTCGAGGCTGGCCGGCTTGACGTGGCGCTGACTCGACAGCTGTGGCCATTCTTCGTCCCAGCTTTCGCCGCCGGTGGTGCCATACAGATGGCTGTCGGTGTCCGGGTTGATTTCGATCTCGCCGCCATCGCCCTTGACTACGATCGTCGTGTCGCCCAGCAGACCGCTGGCATCGCGATGCACAGCCTGATAGCCCGGATGGAAAATGCTTTGCAGGCCGCAACGGGCGCCCAACGGGTTGAGAATCCTCGCCAGGGAGTGGATCGGCGAGCGCAAGCCCAGGGTGTTGCGCAGGTCGATCATGCGTTGCAGTTGCGGTGCCCAATCCATTAGCGGCATGAAGGCCAGGCCGCCGTTGTCCAGCGCGGCGCCCACTTGTTGCCAGTTACGGCACAGGGGGATCTGCAATGCTTCGAGCAGTTGCTCGCTGTATAACCGACCCGCCGTGTGGGCACCGCCGCCGTGCATGAAAATCCGCACGCCGTTTTGCGCCAGGCACTTGGCCGCCAGCAGATACCACGGCAGGTGCCGCTTTTTGCCCGCGTAGGTCGGCCAGTCCAGGTCGACATTCAAGGCCGGTGCCTGCAAGCGTTCACGCAGGGCCTCGGTGAACCCGGCCATTTCCTCGGCGCTTTCTTCCTTGTGCCGCAACAGCATCAGGAATGCGCCGAGTTGGGTTTCTTCGACCTGTTCATCGAGCACCATGCCCATGGCCTGACGCGCCTCTTCGCGGGTCAGGTCGCGGGCGCCGCGCTTGCCTTTGCCGAGGATGCGCACGAACTGAGCGAAAGGGTGTTCGGCAGGCGTTTCGAGGGTCAACGCTGGGTAATCGGTCATAAGCAATTCGTCGGTTTGGGCAGACCCGCCAGTTTCGCGGCGAGTTTGGCGGGGGTGCCTTTGAACAGTCGGTTCAGGTGCAGGCTATTGCCCTTGTCCGGGCCGAGTTTCAATGCGGTGTATTTGATCAGTGGCCGGGTGGCCGGCGATAGCTGGAATTCGGCGTAGAAGCTGCGCAGCAGTTCGAGGATTTCCCAGTGCTCGGGGCTCAACTGGATGTCTTCGGCGGCCGCCAGGGCACTGGCGACGTCCGCGGACCAGTCGCTCAATTCGACCAGGAAGCCGTCCTTGTCCAACTCGATGGCGCGCGCGCCGACAGTCATTACATTCATAACCAACTGTTGACCTTGTCGTGGTGGATCGAAAGCTCGACGAAGGCTGGATAATCGATGGCCTCGGCCCAGTCTGGCACCGCGATGGCCCGGGCCTGGGCATCTTCGGCCAGGACGTAGAGTTTCAAGTCGCGAGCATTGAGCGCCATGAACGGCGCGGTGCCCGGCTGCAAGGCGTAGGCCGCGTCACCGGACAGCAGCAGCGCATCGTCGGCGCCGATCAGGCGCAGGCAAGTGTCCAGGCGATCGTCGCCGAACGGGGAATGAGACAACACATGCAAAGTCGACATCAGAGGGTGATCACCTGGTCGTAACGGTCAATGAGTGCGGTGATTTCAGGGGTAGCCAGCACGCGGGCGTCTTCCAGTGCCAGGGCGCTTGGGTCCAGGCCACGCTGCGCCACGCTGTCGGCACAGGCAAACAGTTCTTCGACGCCAAACATCGGCAAGGCCTGCAAGTTGGCGCTCAGGTCTTTCTGTTGCAGGGCCTTGGCGTCCTGTTTCGCGACCAGCTGGAACACGCCGTCATCGAGAAACAGCAGGCCGAGCGGCAGATCGAAGGCACCGCCGGCCAATACGATATCCAGCGCTTCCCGCGCACCGGGTCCAGACCACGGCGCCTGACGGCTGATGATCAACATGGATTTAGCCATCTCACGCGCCTCCGAAACAGATCAGGCGGTCGGCATCCTGCGCCGCGTCATGCAATTGACCGAGACCGGACAGTTCCCACGGCGTGCCCACGGCGACAGCCTCACGCTGATAGCGCTTGGCCTCTTCCTCGTTCAACACGCCACGGCGCAGGGCCGCGGCGATGCACACCACACCGTCCAATTGATGTTCGCTGACGAAGGCGCGCCATTGCTTGGGCACGTCCAGCTCATCCTGAGGCGTGACCAGGCTGGTGGACGCGTTGTAGACGCCGTCCTGGTAGAAAAACAGCCGGGCAATTTCATGCCCACCGGCCAACGCGGCCTGGGCGAACAGCAAGGCGCGGCGCGAGGAGGGCGCATGGGCGGCGCTAAAAACGGCGATGGCAAACTTCATGACGGACTCGATCAGCGAAACTGCGGCCATGATAAAGCTTTATCGGCGGGGCGGCGATGAAGACCGAGTCGCGGCATTCGCGAGCAGGCTCGCTCCCACAAGGGTTTTGCAGTGGAATTCAATACAATGCACCACACAAAATCCCTGTGGGAGCGAGCCTGCTCGCGAAAGTGGAGTCACTGGCTCAGTGTTATTTGCCCAGTCCATACAGTTCGCAATACTCCAGCCAATCCATCCCCGCCATCTCGGCCACTTCCCGGTGCACTTCCAGGCGCTGGGCCTCATATTCCTCGGGCGAGGCGGCAGTCAGCTTCAGTGTCAGCTCCCAGGCAAACAACCCCAGGCGCTCAGCCTCAGCCTCGAAGGCTTCATGCAAGCGTTCGTCGCGAAACTGCGCGAGGGTTTCGCCCTTGGCCTGGGCGAGCAGGGGGTTGAGGTGGTCGAGTTCGTGGCGCAGTTCGGGGCGCTCATCAAGGAACCGCTTCAACGCCAGTTCATGATGTTGTTCAGGTGCAGCCATGGTCGCTCCTTCGAAGGATGTATTGCAGTAAAGCAGAACGATACGCGCTGCCACAGTGATACAGTCCGCTTTTTCCCGATGAGCGAATGCAATGCGAATTCTGATGGTGGCGCTGGCCGTGACAATGCTGGCCGGGTGTGCAGGCTCGGTGATGAGCGACGCCCGCAGCAAACCCCCGTACAAGACCCTCAACTCGGACAAACCGGCAAAAGACGTGGCCCAGTGCGTGCAGTTTTCCTGGCAGGACGAAGCGGTATTCGGGGTCGATGCCAGCGGCTATCTGCAACCTGGCGAGAAGGGTGGCACGACCGTGTACACCCGTTCGGCGGAGTCTTTCGTGGACGTAACCACCGATGCCTCGGGCACCGTGTTGAGCTACTACGCGCAGCATGACGACTTCGTCGCCAAGCGCCGGTTGGCGGCACTCGCTACCTGCCTGTGATCCTGTAGGAGCGAGCATGCTCGCGATGGTCGTCAACGATAACGCTGGCAGCCTGACGCCCCGCGGTTTCCTTGCGTTCATCGCGAGCATGCTCGCTCCTACAGGGGGTGGATGTGATCAGTAAACCAGGCGTTTCTGGAAAAAGAAGTGCTTGAAACCCGGCGGGTAGTCGGCGATGTGCCCGATCTCGCTGTATCCGCATTTCCTGTAGAACGCCGGCGCCTGGAATTCGAAGGTATCGAGCCACAACCCGACGCATTTTCTCTCCCGCGCCAGGTCCTCGGCCATCTGCATGAGCTTGGTGCCCATGCCCTGTCCCCGGGCCTGTTCCGGGACTGACAGCAAGTCGATGAACAGCCACTGATAAAACAGCCGGGCGTAGAGACCGCCGAGGATCTCGTCGTTATCGTCGCGTATCAACAAGGCAACGTGCTCGGGTATGGCGCCGTCGGCCTTCGAGGCGTTATAGGCGCGCAGTGGCCGCAGGATGGCTTGGCGTTCTTCTTCCGTGGGGGTTGGCGAGAACTCGATTCTCAAGGTCATGGCGATATCCTTATGGCAGTGAAACCGCAGCCTATCGTGGTCAACGTCAATCTTCCACACCGCCATTGCGAGTGGAACCGTCGTCACGGCACCGCTGTCTAGCCTCAAGAAGCGTCATTTCAGAACGCTGCCTGTGAGGACATGCCGTGAATATTTTCGAAGCCTTGCGTGAAAGCCACGAGCGCCAACGTACCTATGCCAAAGCGCTGATCAAAACCAGTGGCGACACCCCGGAGCGGGTGGAGGCCTATAAACAGCTCAAGTTCGAACTCCAGGCCCATGCCACCGCTGAAGAGCGGCATTTCTACATCCCGCTGATGGAATTCGATAACGGCGTCGACCTCAGCCGCCATGCCATCGCTGAGCATCACGAAATGGATGAAATGATGGAGGAACTGGATGAGACCGAGATGTCCAGCCCGGCCTGGCTGGTGACCGCGAAGAAACTGTCCGAAAAGGTCCACCACCACCTCGAGGAAGAAGAGCAGAAGTTCTTCCAGATGGCCGGCAAGCTGCTCGACGACAAGCAAAAAGAGACGTTGGCGGGCCAGTACGAGAAGGAGTACAAGGCGCAGCTTGCTTGAAGGCGCGGATGCCGGGTGTTTTCACCTAAGATGTACATCCATTGAAAAAACAGGACGCGTTTTCATGTCGAACACAGCCGAGCGGGTCAACATCCTCGAATCCCGGGTGTTGTCCCACGACTGGTATTTGCTGAAGAAAATCACCTTCGATTACCTGCGCAACAACGGCGAATGGCAACGGCAGACCCGGGAGGTCTACGACCGTGGCAATGGCGCGGCGATTCTCCTGTACAACCGCGAAAGGAAAACCGTGGTGCTGACCCGGCAATTCCGGCTGCCGGTGTTCGTCAACGGCCATGACGGTTTGCTCATCGAAGTGGCGGCGGGGTTGCTCGAAGGTGCCGCGCCCGAAGAGCGCATCCGTGCCGAAGCGGAAGAGGAAACCGGTTACCGCGTGCATCATGTACAGAAGGTGTTCGAGGCCTACATGAGCCCGGGTTCGGTCACTGAAAAGTTGCACTTCTTTATCGCTGAATACGATGCGACGTCGAAGGTCAGTGACGGGGGTGGACTGGAGGAGGAAACCGAGGAGCTGGAAGTATTGGAATGGTCGTTCGATAAGGCGCTTGAAGCGTTCGAGCGCGGGGAAATCTGTGATGCGAAGACCATCATGTTGCTGCAGTTCGCCGTGATGAAAGGAATTTTTGCCGAGGCCTGAAGAGGCGTCGGTTCCGGTCGTCGCCAGTCAGTGGAAGATCCCGATATTCATTGCTATGCCTTATTCGTGGCAAGTATGAACTATCCGGTTCATTGAAAGTGTATGGTTTACACCAGCAGTACTGTCGCCCGTCTGCCACCTCAATAACCCAATAATGAGCAATAGCCTGCCTTTTGGTTCTGGCTGTCAGGTTAAAGGGCTCAGGAGGTGACAAATGGGACTTCCGCTCCCCGCGTCTTTTTGTGGGCACGGCACTTACATCTATGACGTTCCTTCTACCGTCCAGCGTTTCTCGAATGTTCAGGGCGTAGTCAGCGCGCTTCAGGACATGGGGATGGCGCATGCCTGGGTGCGCATCCATGGCACCAGTGCTTATAGCGCATCGTCGAAGAAAGTGATCGGGACATTGATTGATGCACTTCAGACGGCCGGCATCGCCGTCGCCGGTTGGGGATGGAATCAAGGCGTCTCACCCGCAACGGAGTCCAGGTTAGCAATCAAGGAATTACAGTTCTTTGGTTTGAAGGATTACATTGCAGACATCGAACATGGACACAACAACTCGAATTGGACCGCGGCTGAAATTGACGGTTATTGCAAGAGGGTCCGCGATGCGGTGACGGGAGGTTTTGGTGTAACCACGTTTGCACTGATCGACTGGCACGAGCCCCAATTGATGCGTGCAGCCTTGCCTCACGTCGATATGTTCAATCCGCAAATCTATTGGTTCAACTTCCCCAACGCCAAAATGCTCAGGCAGTTCAAGCGAAACAATGGCACTTCCTATGACGCGGCCAGTCCGTCGGCGTACGCCGAACTTTGTCTGGATAACTGGATAAAGCTGATGGGCGCTACACCTCGCAAACTTGTAATGACCGGGCAGAGTTATTGGGGTGAGGCAAGTTTCAGCAAAGAAGAGGCGGAAAAGAAACTGGATAAGTTCCTGGCTTCATTTTCAGGCTTTGATCGAGTGGCCGGGTTGAACTGGTGGCATGCCGGCGGTTCAAGTGGCATGAGTCCTCGTATGTTCGATGCGATAAAAGCCGCCAGGTTGGGTAATAAGACGTATCAGGCACCCAACCTTTGATGATCCCCGACAGGAGGGTAAGCAAATGCCTATTACAGGAACAGGTTGGGAAATGCACATCATCAGGCAATCCGAACAGCGTCGATCGAGTGATGGCAAGCGCAGGACAGTGGGGACCTATCAGGTTTTCCACGACGGACAAAAACAGACCGGGCCTGGTCTTTCGGGGATGGTGGCGGAAACCCGTGGTCCTGGCGACAACTCAATGCCAGGAAACAATCGAAGAGTAGAGGTTGGACGGTATCCTTTGGCAACGCAGGACGGCGTCAAGTACGTGACCTTCGGTTATAAGGATTCCAATAGCGTCAGTGCCAAACCAAGGCCTGGAATTGAACTGAAGGAAACGGAATCGCGCTCGGAAATACTGATTCATCCGGGTATCGGTTTTCTTTCCAGTATTGGTTGTATAAATCCTTGTACTTCTTTACCCGATGCTGACGAGATGATCGACTTCGCTCCGAGCCGCAGGCGCGTCATTGCGATCATCGAAGATTTGAAGGGGTTCCTGGGCACTGATTTTCCATCGAAGAACGGCAAGAAAATTCCAAAGGCGTTCGTCGTCATAGAGGGAGAACCCACATTTCCGTGATCGGGTTTGTCGAGTGGCCGGTTCAGTCCCACAAGTCTCCCGTCTTGATCGAGCCTGACCACTCGCCCCCCTCCAGCTTCAGCAACAACGCCTTCGCCTCCAGCCCGCCGGCAAAACCGGTGAGCTTTCCTGATGCCCCAATCACCCGATGACACGGCGCAATGATCGAAATCGGGTTCCTGCCATTCGCCGCACCCACGGCTCGCACTGCGCTCGGGTTGCCGATCTGTTCGGCGATCTGGCTGTAGCTGCGGGTTTCGCCGAACGGGATGGTCAGCAACGCGGCCCAGACCTGCTTCTGGAACGCTGTGCCGGCAAAGTCCAGTTCGAGTTCGAAACACTGGCGAGTGCCGGCGAAGTATTCGCGCAGCTGTTCGGCAGCGCGCACCAGAATCGGATTGTCCGGCGCTTCGCTCATCGGACCGAGGCGCACCCGGCCGGGTGTGTCGTTTTCCCAGAGGATGGCCGCGAGCAGCGAGCCGTTCGCCACCAGCTTCAACTCGCCGACCGGAGACGCCAGGGTGATGTACGTGTAAGTCATGTCGAGGGCGTGCCGAACTGTTGAACAAGCGTTAAGGATACTGCCTCGCCGGGGAGGCGCAATACGCAATCTTGACCATACTTCGTACTGCTCTTGAAGCGTTCCCTCTGTTTTGACAGAGCCCTAAAACAAAAAGAGACCGACTCATGAAGTACGAACCTTTTGCCAGATCGCTGATAGCGACTTCATTGGCCCTCAGCTGCCTGACTGCCCATGCGGCTTCCGTGGCCCCGGTCGCCGGGGAAAACGGCATGGTGGTCACTGCTCAGCATCTGGCCAGTCATGTGGGCGTGGATGTGCTCAAGAACGGCGGCAACGCCGTGGATGCCGCCGTCGCGGTGGGTTACGCGCTGGCGGTGGTTTATCCCGCGGCAGGCAACCTGGGTGGCGGCGGTTTCATGACGATCCAGCTCGCGGACGGGCGCAAGACGTTCCTCGATTTCCGCGAAAAAGCGCCGCTTGCCGCCACCGCCAACATGTACCTCGACAAGGAGGGCAATGTCGTTCCGGAATTGAGCACCCGTGGCCATCTGGCCGTCGGTGTGCCCGGCACCGTTTCGGGCATGGAGCTCGCGTTGTCGAAGTACGGCACCAAACCGCGCAAGGAAGTGATCGCCCCGGCCATCGAACTCGCTGAAGACGGTTTCGAGCTGGATCAGGGTGATGTCGATTTGCTGAATGAAGGCACCGTCATGTTCAAGAAGGACATGAAGGATTCCGGCTCGATCTTCCTCAGCAACGGCGAGCCGATGCAGGTCGGGCAGAAACTGGTGCAGAAAGACCTTGCCAAGACCCTGCGGGAAATTTCCGAGAAGGGGGCCGACGGTTTCTATAAAGGCTGGGTGGCCGACGCCATCGTCACCTCCAGCCAGGCCAACAAGGGCATCATCACCCAGGCTGACCTCGACAAGTACAAGACCCGAGAACTGGCGCCGATCGAATGCGATTACCGTGGCTACCACGTGGTCTCGGCACCACCGCCCAGCTCCGGTGGTGTGGTGATCTGCCAGATCATGAATATCCTTGAAGGCTATCCGATGAAGGATTTGGGCTATCACTCGGCCCAGGGCATGCACTACCAGATCGAAGCCATGCGTCACGCCTATGTCGACCGCAACAGTTACCTGGGCGATCCGGATTTCGTGAAAAACCCGATCGCCCATCTGCTCGACAAAAACTATGCGACCAAGCTGCGCGAAGCCATCCAGCCGCAAAAGGCCGGCAATTCCAAGGAACTCAAGCCCGGCGTGGCACCCCATGAAGGCAGCAACACCACCCATTACTCCATCGTCGACAAATGGTTGGTCGACCTAGAGGTGTTACAGATTTCTTGACCTCCCCACACACGGCTTTTATAGTCGCGGCCCCCCACCTCCCAGGCCGCTTTCGTGACAAGAAAATCAATAAAAATCAGATCTATACGACCTGCTCGGCGCTGCTCGAACGTTGCCGTTCTGAGACCTTTCGTTGATGGGGCTTGTCGTTGAAGCTGATATTTTCTACCGATAGTTTCGAGATCATGGGGCGGCCATATCCGAACTTTCCACTCATCCTCAATGCAAACATGCATGTTGTTCCAGAGT
Organism: Pseudomonas baetica; assembly: GCF_051216495.1. Lineage (GTDB taxonomy): Bacteria > Pseudomonadota > Gammaproteobacteria > Pseudomonadales > Pseudomonadaceae > Aquipseudomonas > Aquipseudomonas baetica_B. Next base: position 59,329 of record NZ_JBPKAM010000020.1, read on the forward strand.
CTTTTGAGTTTTTGATTGATGAGTGCATTAAACGTGGGCGAGTGCAAAGTGAAGGTAGTTGGGAAGTCTATGGAGCAGCAATCTATGATTTTCTAGCTTTCTGTGAGGCTAACGAAATCAATTGGATGGATAATACTGATCGGGATAATCCGGTTCTTGCCGTATATAGGGATTGGAGTATTACTGAATGTGGTCTTTCTCCGCGAACGGTGAATGCAAGATTAAGAATTATAATTAAGCTTTACAAATTTGCCCTCAGGAGAAGATGGGTTGACTCGCTCCCTTACAGACTCGAAGAAATCAGAGTTCATCAGCCGAAAGGTTTTCTTGCGCATACCGATACGACCGGTGGATATAAAATGTCCCCAGACGTTTTGGCGAAAACCCAAAAGACTAAAATCGGTGTTCTAACTCATGCTCAAGTGAGTGTGCTTTTATCCTCAATAACAAATCGCGAGCATCTTCTTATTACTCGCTTAGCTCTTGCGACAGGTCTGCGCAAGCAAGAGTTGTTGACGTTTCCTGTTAAGTATATACGAAACCCTTCAGAGTTCACTGGGTCTAAATATCATGTGCGAGTAAATCTCGATCCAAGCGAGATGTCGTTAAAAGGTAATAAACCTCGTGGGATTGATGTTCCAGCTACATTGATGTCGGATCTTTGGAAATACGTCCAACTAGAAAGAGGGAAGCGCTCATCAATAAGCGGTGCGCACCAGTCGATATTGTTCCTGAATTCAAGCGGCCTTCCCTGGAGTAGCAATGGTAGGGGGCTGAATAAGATTTACAAAGACCTCGGACTTCCTTTTGATGTTCGTCCTCATATACTGCGCCATACCTACGCCACGCACTCTCTATATTTACTTCGAAAGCTTAAATGCAGCTTTGATCCGTTGATGTATATCAGAGACCGAATGGGGCATGCGAGTCTTTCTACTACTGAGCAATATTTGCACTATCTGGATATCCTCGATAGCGACGTTATGGACGAGTTTCAAAGTGAACTTGATGAAATGTGTAGAGGAATTGCTCGGTGAGTAAGGCAAAGAATTTTAAAATACAAAGCGCTTCAATTCAGAGTGCCCTTGCAGGTAGCCAGACAGCATCCACGCGACCGGAATTTCCTCCGTCGAAAACCTTTATCGAGTTTCCTGAAAGTACATCGAGTCAGAGAGTCTTCGATTTTTCCCCTTATTACAATAAGGGATTTGATGAAATAGTGTTTAATTTTCAGATTACAATAGAAGAATTTCTAGCATCAGCTATTTCAAGTAATCAGTCTGTGATATCGGTGGGGACGGTTATCGGTTATTGCAATGGAGGGGCTAATAAGTTTTTTGCGTTTTGCGAAAGTTGGCTGTCGGCGACGTCAAGTCAGCAATTAAACCTGGCTAGCATCGATAGCAGCTTCATCGCTTTATTCAAGAAGTATCTGGAGCCACTGTACTCTTATGGTGGTCAGCGAACGGTGTATTTTAGACTTAAGTCCGTGCTGCTGGGTATTAAAGGTGTCGATTTCAAGTCGATACTGCCAAAGAATCCATACCCCAATATCAAAAAAAGAACAAAGCCTGAAAAAGCTTACTCGAATGGTGAACGAAAGCGGCTTGTACAAGCGCTATCTACCGAAATTCATAGGATCAAGAGTGAATCCGGGCCACTCTCTGCGACTGACCTGTCCAACTGTGTATTGTGGTTGTCGACTTGCACCGGCATCAATACACAACCGCTTTTAGAATTGCGGGTTGACGCCTTGCAGCCGCACTTATTTCATCCTCATAAACGGTTGCTGGTAACCTTCAAAAGGCGAGGTAAGAATACTCACATCACTACGCTTCGCGGAAGCAGTGATATTGAGAGTATTCAGGAAATGGCGCCACGTGTAGATGCAATTTTTAAGATGATTGAAAGTAGGAATCGCTCTCTTCGTTTGGCAAGTTCCTACCCTGATTCGCTATTCATTTTCCTTCAGAGCACGAACAAAGAGGCAGAGCCCACTCGCTTAGGCGCTGGGCCATTGACGTACGCGTCCAAGTTGCTTGTTAGCACACATGACTTGCGAAGCGATGATGGATCTCCACTATCGGTCAACGTATCGAAACTCAGGAAGACATTTGTAAATCGGGTGTTCGAGTTGTCTGGCTATGATCCTGTGGTTGCTGCGGCTTTGGCTGGGCACACGATCCAGGTTAGCGATGACCACTATCTGGCCCCTCCGCCTGATGCGGAGCAACAGCATGCATTCATGGGCGAGATACGAAACCAGGAGCTGCTTTCCACCCCGGTCGACCGCACGTCCGTAGCCAGCTGCCGAGACAACATCAAGGGGCACCGGGCACCCAAGAATGGCAGCCCATGCCTAGAAGTTTTTGGGTGTTTCAAATGTGAAAGCTTTGTTGTGACAGGCGATGATTTATACAAGCTTTTCAGCTTTTACTACTATGTATTTTCAATGAGAAAAGAAATTGGAGCTAAACGTTGGAAACAGCAGTATGCATATATTGTGCGAGTAATTGATCGAGATATCGCTCCGAAATTTGAGAGCAAGATCATAGAAGAGGCTAAGTTTAAGGCTGTAAGCGATCCACATCCAATGTGGCGATTGAAAGCTAATGATGTTGCATTATTGGATGTTGAGGAAGTTTGATGTTAGCCATTGCTGATCCACGCATTTCGAACCACGAGAGCGCCAGACAAGCATTTGTCGATAGCGACTTTTCGCGAGTGGTATTCTCCTTTGCACAAACACCTTCTGGAAATTGGCTTGTACAGAGCCGGTTCGAAGATGATGTTTGGATAATTCCTGACGCTTACTTTCCTTCGAACGTTGCATCATCTTTCAAAAAGCTCGACTTTCTGCGGTTTCCTGTACAGTTTCGCCATATAATGAAAATTTGTGTTCTGAAATATTTTCTTTTTGGCATTTTTAATCAGGGGGCGCCAAGGGGGAACACAATCGTTCAGTTTTACGTAGGGGCACTTTCTTTTCTCACCTACATCTCAAAGCATACAACTACACTCCAGCATATCAATCCAATGCTGTTTTCAAACTACGTGAAAGATTGCAAGTCTCTTGCTGGTCGAAAATCTGAGAAGTTGTCTGTAGATGCCTTGAGGTTAAGGTTCATTGCTGTGCAAACGCTGCATCAGTTGAGTCAAGATACGATTGACCCTATGGCACACCCCTGGCCCGATTCTTCAGCAGCGACTCTCGCGGGAAAGAATGGCACAGCTTGGTATCTCAAGGGAAAGACTCCCGTCATACCCGATGAAATACTTGCACCACTTTTTCAAAGTGCGGTGAAGGATATCGAGCGCGCCGACGAATTATTGAGTCTCCGAGCGGGGTGTGACGAGATACTCAATAGGCGAGCATCTAAAAATAACTCTAATCTTTACACGACTCCTTACCTAGATAGTATGGGGTTCAGCGGTGGTCGTAGGCAATTAAATAAAGATCTCAGAAGGGCCTACGCAGCTTGTGCGATCATTATTTTGATGACGAGTGGGGTTAGAAATCATGAGTTGCTTTCTATAGAAAAAGGCTGCTCTTCAACTACGCTTGATGACGACGGAAACACAATTCACTGGATGAGTGGTAGGTCGGAAAAGACGTATGAAGGTAACACTGAGTGGATAGTTACCGAGGTGACAAGGCATGCTATTGATGTAGCCACTCGTATCTCAGAGCCTCTTCGTGTGGCCCTCGAAAACGACCTCAAGAAGCGATTGCGTGATAACCCCGAATGCACCGAGGCCTGGCAACTTGATGCATACAAGGATGCGGTGTTTCTTGGTCGAGATCTCGCTACAGGTAAAATCCAGACAATTTCCAGTGGTCATTTGGGGTCGTTGATCAATAAATACTGCCAACGTCTGGGGCTGACGTGGCAGTTCTCTCCGCACCAGTTTAGACGAACTTTTGCCGTATACGTCGTCCGAAGTGCCAATGGTGATATCCGATATTTGAAGAAGCACTTCAAGCACTGGACATTGGACATGACCGCTCTTTATGCATCGCACGAGGAGCGGGATTCGGAACTTTTAGATGAAGTCATGGCCGCATACAGTGAAGCTAAATATGAAATTCTTGATCACGTCTTGGACGAGTCAACACCCTTGAGCGGCGGGCTTGCTGAAGGCATTAGAAAATTGCGATCAACGCAAGTACAGACTTATGCCAGCCATTCCGAGATGGTTAAAACAGTTTCTGACTCAGTGTTCATCCGCTCGACCTCTGTCGCATGGTGTACGAATGATCTGGGCAACTGTGTAGGTGGATCAGGTGCTGAATCTACACGTTGTGGGGATTGTGTGAACTCTCTGATTGACGATACAAAGATGCCAATATGGCAGGGTATTTATTCTCAACAGCTAGAATTGATCAAATTGACCGATATTGGCGCATCTGGTATCGAACGGGTGAAAAGAGATATGGCTCGTTGCGTGAAGGTTCTATCTGATCTTGGCGCTCCGGTTGGGGGTGAATGTTGAGTACTGTAAAAGAAGTGCTATCAAAAGGAGAGCTTACTAGGAAGGCGATACGATTGGCCATCTTAGCGATAACTAAGGGGCGCCCTAAAGTAATCGCTAAGGATCGGAAAATTTCGATAAAGGCGGTTGCAGATGAGGCTGGAGTCAGTAATGCCACAATCCACAATAATTATCCCGATCTAGCAGAGCAGATTCGGTTACTCGCTAATAAGGATGTCCGGTCGGAGCGGGACTCGACCAAGCAGGCCCTTGGAGAGCAGCGTAAGAAGGCTACTGAGCTGAGGGCGGAGATAGCCCAGCTCAAGGCAGAGCTCGCTGAGATCGCCTCTGTGAACGCCTCCCTGATGCTGCAAAACGAAAACCTCCGAGCTAGGCTCGGCAATCCGAATGTGGTCGACTTAAAAAAGCGGTAAATCCACGAAAAATGTTACAACCTCTGAAGCCCCATAAAATGGGGCTTGCAGCGTCATAACTGTGTTACAAGGTGTACCAAATAAATGGGGCAATGCGGTGTCGGTGACCTACACCCTGAATGACTGGTTCGGTGCCGGGGTCATGGCCAGCAAGACCGGGGTCATCCTCAACGACGAAATGGACGACTTCACCTCCAAGGTCGGTGTGCCGAACATGTACGGCCTGGTGCAGGGCGAGGCCAACGCCATCGCCCCCGGCAAGGCGCCGCTGTCGTCCATGAGCCCGACCATCGTCACCAAGGATGGCAAGGTGGTGATGGTCGTCGGCACGCCCGGTGGCAGCCGCATCATTACCGCGACCCTGCTGACCATGCTCAACGTGATCGACTACGGCATGAACATTCAGGAAGCGGTCGACGCGCCACGTTTCCACCAGCAATGGCTGCCGGAGGAAACCAACCTGGAGAACTTCACCACCAGCCCGGACACGGTGAAGCTTCTCGAAAGCTGGGGTCACAAATTTGCCGGTCCACAGGACGCTAATCACCTGGCGGCCATCCTTGTGGGAGCGCCATCGCTGGACGGCAAACCGGTGGGCAAGAACCGTTTCTACGGGGCCAACGATCCACGGCGCGGCACCGGGTTGTCGCTGGGTTACTGACGGTTGTGTTTGCAAGGGGACGGGCTTATGTTCGTCCCCTGATCCGTTGACTTCTCAAGGAAGGAACCATGTCCACCGCACTGTTAATCATCGACGTCCAACAGGCGCTGTGCTCCGGCGAATATGAGTGCTTCGAGATTGGCCGCATCATCGACACGATCAACGACCTGAGTGCCCGGGCGAGAAAAGCCGGGGTGCCGGTGGTGCTGATCCAGCATGAAGAAGAGGGCGATCTGTTGAAGCACGGCGCGCCAGGCTGGCAACTGGCCGAAGGGCTGCAAACCTCTGCCGACGATCATCGGGTACGCAAAACCACGGGCGATTCGTTCTATCAAACCAATCTGCAGCAGCTGGTGCCGGTGCAAAACGTCGAGCGACTGGTCATCTGCGGCCTGCAAACCGATTACTGCGTGAATGCAACACTGCGTCAGGCGCACCAGTTGGGCTATGACGTGGTGCTCGCTTCCGACGCGCACTCCACCGTCGATAACGGCAACACCCATGCCGAAGACATCATTGACGAGCACAACAAGGACTGGGAGGACCTGAGCAGTTCAGTGGCCCGGATCGATGTCATTCCGGCCAGCGAAATCCGTTTCTGAAATCTACGCATTCCCTGTAGGAGTCCAGCTCAAGTCGCAAACCTCAGTGCCTTGGGCGGGCTGACCACTTCCGGCATCACTCCGCCCAACACCAACCGGGTAATGGTCGCCGCCGCTTGCTGATAATCCCCATCATCCGGCGTCTCCCGGCCGGTGATATGCCCCATTTGCCAGCCAATATTGGTGTACGTGCGGGTGGCCGACCAGATGAACAGCATCAAATGTTCCGGGTCGACCGGCGCCAGCAAACCCCGTTCGATCCAACTGCGCAGGCATTCGACATTGCGCCGGGCCTCGGCGTACAGCAGGTCGCGGCATTCTTCGGGTAAATGCCTGGCCCCCAGCAGCAATTCACCGCTGAACACCTTGGCAATGTGCGGATGCTCGCGGGCAATGCGAATCCGCGCGGTGATGTAGGCGGGCAGCCCCACCAGCGGGTCATCGCTTTCGCGCAGCGCCGCCGACGCTTCCAGCAACGGCTCGACGAACCCGAGCAGCACCTTGGCGTAGAGGTTCTCCTTGCTGTGGAAGTAGTAATACAGGTTCGCCTTCGGCACGCCGGCGCGTGCTGCAATGTCGCGGGTCTGGGTGGCGTCGAATCCCTTGGCGGCAAACTCCGCGCTGGCGGCTTCCAGGATCAGCTGTTGGTTGTGTTGGCGAATGCGGCTCATGGGCAGGTCTTGGCGATTTGAGCTTCGCAATATACAAAACTATATAGCGTGTGAGCCAGCGCTGAAGATAAGCGGTGCCCAGAAAAATCCGCGTTCAAGGTGAACCGAAGATATCGATCAGTTCGTTCAGAAAGGCACTGACCAAATCCCGCTGCCGCGCCGAGTGCCGCACCGCCGCGTGGAATCCGACCTCATAGCGCAGCAGATCAGGATTCAATGGATGCAGTTGCCCCAGCTGTTCATGCCGGGCAGCGTAGTGTTGCGGCAGAAACCCCAGGTGTTGGCCGGACAGAATCAGCAGGGCCGCGCCGTCCATGCTGTCGGTGAGCACGGTCAGGCGTTCGATAGACGTTGGCGCCGGCATTTCCGGCAGAGGGTGGCTCGGCCAGACCCAGTCGTAGTGGCTGACATCTTCCCGGGTCAGCTCGCCCACTTGCTCGAACAAGGGGTGTGACGGTGCGCAGTAGGCGATCTGGGTTTCCTGGAACAGCGGGAAGTAGTCGATGTTGGGCAAGCGGTGCCAGAAATAGCCGATGGCCAGGTCGATATGGCCGTTGATGATTTTCTCCTCCAGCAGCGACGACGACAGTTCGGTGAATTGGAAGTACAGACCCTCGTGCCGGGCTCGCAGGCGTGCAATTGCCAAACCGATTTTCTTGTTCGCCACCGGGTCAATTTGCCCGAGCAGGCCGATGTTGATGTTGCCCGAGACCTTGCGATTGATGTGTTGGACTTCGACCCGAAAACCCTCGGCCGCCGCCAGCAAACGTCTGGCTGCGTCAACGAACTGGCCACCCTTGGGGGTCACCGAAAAGCCGCCGCGACCGCGTTCGCACAGGCGAAAACCCACCCGCGCTTCCAGCGTCGCCAATTGCGCGCTGATGGTCGGTTGCGTGGTGTTCAGAGCGGTTTGCGCCGCCGAGATCCCGCCGGCCTCGACGACCGTGAGAAATACCCGGATCAAGCGCAGATCCAGCTCCGTTACAGTTCCCAGCATGGGGGCTCCTGGCAATCGATTACATAGATAGCGATCTATGTTAACAGTGTGCTTGCGATATTTTATCGCTCGGATCAACGCCCTACATTGCAGGCAAAGCAGGGGCCTGGCCAGTCTTTCCGGAGGTTATCCGGCGCGGAGCGGGCCACTGCATTCACAACAAGAACAATCAACTGCATAGGAACCATCGTATGTCAGGGTCCCCACTTTCTGCGCGCGCCGCCGAAGCCGGCAGCGGGTTGGCCATCGAAGGCCACTCGATCGATTACATCCCGGAGAACGAGCGTCACGCCAAACTCAGCAGCCAAGGGCCATTCTGGTTTCTCGGCAACTTCCACTTTTTCACCATTTCCATCGGTTTCGTCGGCCCGAGCCTCGGTCTGTCGGCACTGTGGACCATGCTCGCCGGTGCACTGGGCATCATGTTCGGCACCATCTTCATGGCATTCCACGGCTCCCAGGGCCCGGAAATGGGCTTGCCGCAAATGATCCAGTCCCGCGCCCAGTTCGGTTATCGCGGGGTGATCCTGGCATTGATGGCGACGATGTTTGTGTTCGTTGGCTTCAACGTGGTGAACATCTCCCTGATCATGAATGGCCTGGAACATGTGTTCGGCGTTGACCCGACCATCGTGGCGGTGGTCGTGGTGCTGATCGGCGCGCTGCTCTCGATCTACGGCCATGACCTGATGCACAAAGCCTTCAAGTGGGCGCTGCTGGCGACCTTGCCGTTGTACGCGCTGGTGACCATCGCCCTGATGTTCGGCGCGGGGTCCGAAGGCGTGACCCCGGCGACCGACCTGGGCTTCAGCTGGATTGCCTTCGCCACGCTGTTTGCGATTGGCGCCAGCTACAACATTTCCTATGCGCCTTATGTGTCCGACTATTCCCGTTACCTGCCGAAAAACACCAGCCGAGCGAAACTGATCGCGGCGGTGTTCATCGGCGCCTCGTTGTCGGGCAGCTGGATGATCGGCCTCGGTGCCTGGCTGGCCCAGCAACTGAAAGCGGCGGATGCGCTGGTGGCGTTGAACCAGGTCGGCTCTTCGATGATGCCGGGGCTGGGTAATTTGCTGGTGGTGATCTCGGTCGCGGGCTTTCTGCCGATCATCGCACTCAACACCTACAGCGCCATGCTGACCCTGCTGACCGGTGTGGATTCGATCAAGAAAATCAACCCGACCTCCCGTGCCCGGGTGCTGTCGATCAGCGTGATCAGCCTCATCCTGTTGACTTGCGTACTGTCGATCAAGGGCGACGGCATCGCGCTGTTGAACACTTTCCTGGTCTTGCTGCTGTATTTCCTCGTGCCATGGACCGCCGTGAATTTGGTGGACTACTTCTTCGTGCGCAAAGGTCGCTACGCGATTCCGCATTTTTTCACGCCCAAGGGCATCTACGGCGCCTGGCAATTTCGCGGCATCGTCGCCTACCTGATCGGCTTTGCCGCCATGGTGCCGTTCTTCTACATCTACGATGCCGCGGCGGGCAAGGAAGTGTTCGTCGGACCTTTGGCGCGTGTTCTTGAAGGCGTCGACATTGCGTGGCTGGTGGGTTTGGTGGTGTCTGGCCTGACCTACTACATCCTCAGTCGTTCGCTGGATCTGGCTGCCGAGCGCCGGGTCATCGACTCGATCACCGAACACGACATTGTCGCCATGACCCATCAATCCACGGAGACGGTGCGTTGAACACTGCAAAAAACACGGTGGTTGCCTGCTGCCAACTGGCACCGAAAATCGGCGACCTGGCTTACAACCGCACCCTGACCGAACGCGCGATCCGCTCGGCGGCCTTGCAAGGCGCCCAGGTCGTGGTACTGCCGGAGCTGGTGCAAAGCGGCTATCTGTTTACTGGCCGCGAAGAAGCATTGGCCTTGAGCGAAACCGAGGATGGTCCGACCTTGCGTCTGTGGCAGGCATTGGCCCGGGAACTGAACCTGATCATTGTTGGCGGCTTTTGCGAACGCCTGGTGGACGATCAATTGGCCAACAGCGCAGCGCTGATCGATGCCCAGGGGGTGCGTGCGGTGTACCGCAAGGCGCATCTGTGGGATGCCGAGAAGGACATTTTCACGGCCGGTGATGCCGCGCCGCCGGTGATTGAAACGGTCCACGGGCGCATCGGCATGTTGATCTGCTACGACCTGGAGTTCCCCGAATGGGTGCGACTTCCGGCGTTGGCCGGTGCCGATCTGCTGTGCGCGCCGGTCAACTGGCCCGATGGCCCGCGACCGCAAACCGAACGCCCGGCGGAGGTCCTGCGCGTGCAGGCCAACGCCTCGGTAAACCGCCTGTTCATCGCTGCCTGTGACCGTTACGGCCATGAGCGCGGTGTGAGTTGGGTACAAGGCTCGGTGATTGTCGATGCCGATGGTTATCCGTTGGCCGGGCCGGCGGAGCAGGGCGGCGAGCAGATTCTGCTGGCCACGCTGAACCTTGCCGAGGCCCGTAATAAACGCATCAGCGAGCGCAATGACTTGCACCAGGATCGACGGCCGCAGTTGTATGGCTTGAAGAGTCCTGTGCGGTGACGCTCGTCGGGGCACTAACAAATCGAACCCCGGCAGTTGTACTCGCTCCCACAATAGATGAGTGTGAACAAGAAACATCCGCAATAGCGTCTACACTCGGTGATACGGCAATCACCGAGAAGACGGACGCACGGATTATGTGGTTTTTTCGTCCGACTGCAGTGGAAGGGTGTTGGCTAGAAAGGGACGGGTCATTAGTATCCGCGGCGTTCTCTTAACCAACCGACAACGCTCCACTACCGGGCAGCCGTTCATGGATGTACTCGCACCGCTCTACCAATACCTGTTCAGGTGGGTGATCGCACCTGTCAGCGACCAGTTCCTCGGTCTTTTCGATCTCAATGGCCGCCTCTGCGTGGCCTTTCTGTTGACCTCTTACGCCGTTGCCTATGGCCTGTTCCGCTTCAGAAGGTCCCGTGGGCTGACCGACGCACCCACGTTCTGGCAATTCATCGGCGGCAACCGTGTGCATCTCCATCCTTCGGCGCTGCTCGATTACCGCTACTACTTTGTGCGCGCGATCCTGAAAGTCATGCTGGTGGTGCCCATCGTCGGCCTGGTTGATCCGTACGTGCTGCGCTCCGGGGATTACGTGCGTTTTTTCACTCAGCTCTGGGGTGCACGGGTTCAGGTTGAAGAGCACCTTGGGCTGTCCCTGCTCTACGGGCTGGGGGTGTTTTTGTTGCAGGACTTCCTCCATTACTGGGCCCACCGTGCCTACCATTCCCGTTACTTGTGGGCGTTCCATAAGGTCCATCACTCGGCACCGGTGCTGGTCCCGGCCACGGCCAGCCGGTTGCACTTTGTGGAGAAGATGATTGAGCGGTTGATCGATCTTGTTTTCGTCAGTGCCTTTGCCGGCTTCTTCTGGTATGCCTGTGGCGGGGAGATCAGCCGTTACACGTTGTTCGGGGTGACCTACATCGTGTTCATCCTCAACGCGCTGGCCGCCAACCTGCGGCACAGCCATGTCTGGTTGTCGTTCGGGCCGGTGGTCGAGCATGTGCTGAACAGCCCGGCCCAGCATCAGGTTCACCACAGCGACGCCCCCCGGCACTTCAACAAGAATTTCGGCGTCAACCTGTCACTCTGGGACTGGATGTTTGGCACGCTGTACGTCACGCAGTCGCATCCCGAGGCCATTCGCTTTGGCACCGGTGAAGCGGAGGATCAGGGGCGTTACCTGACGCTCTACAGCCTGATCGTGACGCCCTTTGTCGACACCGTTCGCAAAATTCGCTTGGCGAAACGCCCGTCCAGGGTTTCAGGCAATAGTCACGTCACCTGTGGGAGCGAGCCTGCTCGCGAAGAGGGCGGCACATCCAGCATCAAGGTGACTGACAC
>NZ_JBPKAM010000210.1:0-4149 GCF_051216495.1 Pseudomonas baetica
CCCCCCCCCCCCCCCCCCCCCCCCCCCCCCCCCCCCCCCCCCCCCCCCCCCCCCCCCCCCCCCCCCCCCCCCCCCCCCCCCCCCCCCCCCCCAGGTCCGACTGACACACTCACATCGGTTCCGGCGGCCCGATCAACCGGCCCATCACCCCGTACACCCCAAGCTCCTTGATCGACTCCAATTCCCCCCGGGTCTCGACCATTTCCGCAATCAACGGCAAATCAATGCTGTTGGTCGCCCTGAAAATGGCCTCGATAAACAGCCGCTTATCCCGCTGCTCATCGATTCGCCGGATATAGGCGCCGTCGATTTTCAAATACGCCAGGCCCAGTTGGGTGAGGTTACCAATCTGGCTGAAGCTGCCGCCAAAATGCTGCAGGCCGATGCGGTAGCCGGTGTCGAGCAGGCTATGACTCAGCCGATGCAACTCCTCGGGAGGCGGCAGTTGGCGTTCATCAATCTCCAGGATCAGCAACGGTGCCAGTTCCGGCAGTGACTCGAGCATATCGAGGATCAGTTGCAGTTGTGATTGATCGCGCAAGGTACTGCCGGACAGACTCAATGCCAGGGGCCAACGATTGGCTGCCAGGTAGTCGAGGGTAGCTTCGAGCATGGCCAGGTCGAAACGTGCCGACCAGCCCAGGCGTTCGATCCATGGCAGGAAGTGGCTGGCGGCAATCGCCTGACCCTGCGGATCGAGCAGGCGGGCAAGGACTTTGTGATGCAGCACCTGACTGGTATCGGCGCATTGCACCACCGGCTGAAAATACAGCTGCAATTTGCCTTGGGTCAGGGCGTCATCGATCCAGAGGCGCCAATCGTGTTGGGACTGGTTCGGAACATGCTCGCCGTGGCTCAGTTGCACCCAGGGGCGTTCGGGGTTTTGTCGGGCCTCGGTCAGCGCTTGATCAAGGCGCATCAGCACGTCGCTGGCCGGTTCGCCGGGGCGGTAGGCAACGATGCCCACATGCGCGACGGGCATGCAGTCACTGGCACCGGTCTGGCGCAGGTTTTCCAGGGTGGCACTGATTTCGGCGGTCAATTGTGCGGCGCCCTCGGTATTCAGCCCCGGTGCCAGCAGGCTGAATTCACCTCCGCGGTTGCGCGCCGCCAGCCAGGTGCGCCGATCTGGCAACTGGATCAAGCGTTTGAGCAATTCGCCGACCGCACTGATCAACGCATCGGTGCGCTGCCCCCCCAAGCGTTGATTGAGTCCGGCCAGGTCATTGATCCGCAACATCAGTAGATGACCGTCGCAATGATGCTCGGCGACCAGCAAATGGTCCGCCAGTTGTTCATCCAGCAAGCGCCGGTTGGCCAGCCCGGTCAGGCTGTCCTGGTAGGACTCGCTGCGCAGCTTTTCACTGCGCGCCGCCTCTTCGTTGAACAACGCCTTGAGCTTCTCGACCATCTGGTTCATCGCCAGCACCACGCGTTTCAATTCCGGGGTGCGGGGCAGTTTCGGCAGGCTGAGGAACTCACGTTTGCTGATGGCCTCGGCCTGCTTGACCAGCGATTCGAGCGGACGAAGCTGCCGACGCAACAACCAACCCCCGAACACGGCACTGAGCAGTCCGCACACCAGCAGCCAGATCAGGCTGCCGAGGGTACTGTCCCAGAGTTTGGCCAGGGCGAATTGCGGATTGCTCAGCACTTCGACCCGCGCCGCCTGCTCCCAGCCGCGCATGATCAACGCATCACCGCCCTGATGGCGCAGGTTGACCAGACTGACAAACCAACCCGGCACACCCTCGATCCGTGCTGGCGCGTTACGCTCCACCAGCACCTGCTCACCCTCGACGTCGATGATACGAATGCTGCTGAAGTAACCACTGTCAAAGATCGAGCTGACCATCAACTCCATCATGGCCGGGTCATCGATCTGCGCAGTCAGCGAAAGGCCCAGTGCGGTGGCCGCATCCTGGGCGTGGGAGCGCAATTGGCCGAGCATTTGCTCACGAGAGCTTTCCAGGCTGACAAAAAAACTGCCGCTGAATGCCACTAGCAGGAACAGGCAAATGGCAAGAAACAACTGATTACGCAGTTTCATTGAACGCTCCTTGCTGCAGTCTTCAGCCATCGCCCACGGGGAAGCCTTCGGCCTGCATCTTTTGCAGTACGTCTTGCCAGCGCGACAGTTTTTTCGAGTCGCTGCTGCGTTTGCCGCCGTTGGCACCCGGCAGGTACAGGCCCTCGGCATTGAAGGCGTACACCGGCAACAGGTCTTTGCGTTGCGAGGCGGGGCGGATGTCGCCGATCAGATTGTCCAGCACCAGCGGGTCGGCGGTGGGGCTGCTATAGAACGTCAGCACCATGTGCGCCTGATTCTGGGTCAGCGCCTTGACGTAGGTGATGCGCAGTTTTTCGCTGGGAATCCCGAGCTCGCGCAAGCTGAAATACTTCGCCAGGGCGTAGTCTTCGCAGTCGGCGGCACCCTTGATCAAGGATTCGACAGGCGTGGCCCAGTAATCGGTCTGACGCCAGATGCGAGAGTCGTCCTGAAAATTCAGTTGCTGGTTGAAGAAACGATTGACCGCCGTCAGTTGCTCGCGCTCGGGTGCATCGCGCTCGCCTTGCAGCATCTGATTCCAGGCCTCGATTCGCCCCCGCGCCGGGCCGAGGGTGCCGTAGCGTTTTTCGGCGGTTTGCAGGATCTGCGCGAAATTCCAGTCGGCCCAGACATTCCCCAACTCGGCCAGTAAAAAACCGGCCAGCAACAGCCATCCGCCGAACCGAAGCCGGGGCGCTGGCCATCCTGGACTACGCGGACTGCGGGGCATTTGGGTTGCTCGGGGGCGGATGTGTGAAGTCTAGGTGGTGATTGGGATGAGGTAGGGTTGGTCGTCGGCGGACTTATGAAGGATGCACTTGATCCCTTGTGGGAGCGAGCCTGCTCGCGAAGGACGTCAACGATAATGCGTTCTGCCTGAATAGCCGCGTTGCCCGGAGTTTTTTCGCGAGCAGGCTCGCTCCCACAAGGGGCAGGGGTCAGGATTTATGCAGGGTCTTTTGCCTGAGGATGTAAACCGTCACCAACACTGCGCTGGTCAACATGAACCCACGTGCCCAGGGCATCGGCACTAGATAGCAGGAGAAGAGAATGCTCGCCCACATCAGGCCGATGGCGTAGACCTTGCCCTTGAGCGGGATGCCGTTGCCATCGAGGTAGTCGCGAATCCATGGTCCGAGTCGTGGATGCTCCACCAGCCAGTTGTAGAAACGTGGCGAGCTGCGAGCGAAACAGGCAGCGGCCAGCAACAGGAAAGGCGTGGTGGGCAACACCGGCAGGAAAATCCCGATCACCCCCAGCACTACGCTCAGCCAGCCGATGGCCAGCAGCACGTAGCGCAACATCAAGGGGCGGTTGCCTATGGGGTTGTCCATAGGCCGGATCTTAGTGGTGACGGGGCTTGAGGATCGCCGGTTTTTCGTCTGGTGCGTTGCACAGCAGGTACAGCGCAGTCAGGGCCTCCGGGATTTGCACGATCATGTCGTCCATCAGGTTGGCGTCGGCGGCGATATCGGAGAACTCCGGTTGTTCGTCGAACAGGCCCGAACCGACCATGATCGGCAGCAGCATTTCGCTGACTTCGTCTTCGGCGGTTTCGAACCAGGCTTCTTCGCGCAGGAACACGCCTTCCATGAAACCGATGCACCAGCCGCGCAGCTCGGAATCGTCGGGATCGTCGCCCAGATCCAGATCGCACGGCAGCTCGAACTCTTCATCGGACGCCAGCTGGCGGGCGATATGGGCCTTGAGGCCGATCAGCGTGGCTTCGATCTCTTCGCGCTGGGCTTCGCTGCTGTAATGCGGCTCTTCAGCGAACAGGGCGTCGATCCATTCACGATCAGGCACGACTTCGGAACAGATCGACAGCGCGGTGAGGTAGCCGTGGGCGGCCACGTAGTCCAGCGCCTCGTCATGCAGTTCATCGGCGTCGAGGAAGACTTGCAGGCGGGTTAATTGCTCAGCGAAGGACATTAAAGGACTACCTTGGGGAATATTCGATGCGGGAATTCTAGGCCTTCTTGAGCGCTTGGGCCAGCCGCGCAGCAAATACCATTGAGTAATGGAGCGATCTGTGTGGGAGCGAGCCTGCTCGCGAAGGCAGCGTCACATGCAGCATCAATGTTTACTGGCCCATCGCC
>NZ_JBPKAM010000211.1:0-3940 GCF_051216495.1 Pseudomonas baetica
CCCCCCCCCCCACCCCCCCCCTCCCCTTCCCCCCCCCCCTCCCCCCCCCCCCCCCCCCCCCCCCCCCCCCCCCCCCCCCCCCCCCCCCCCCCCCCCCCCCCCCCCCCCCCCCCCCACAGGGGTATGCAAACGGCTGCAATCAGCTGGGTGAAAAACGGTCCCGGCTGTTGGTCAAATGCAACCACATCGCCGCTCGCGCCGCATCCGGGTCCTGGCGCTTGATGGCGTTGAGAATCGCCTCGTGCTCAAGGTTCGCCAGTTGCCCGAGCTTGCTCAGGTCCACCGCGCCACGCTCGGCGGCGTTGACCCGGGTTCGCGGAATCATGGCGCTGCCCAGGTGCTGCATGATCTCGGTGAAGCACAGATTGCCGGTAGCCTCGGCAATCAGCAGATGAAAACGCCGGTCGGCCTCGACACAACTGTCGTTGTTGGCCAGCAGGCTTTGATAGTCATCGAGGGCTTCGCGCATCTGCGCCAACTGCTGATCCGTTCGGCGCACCGCCGCCAGTGCCGCCGCCTGGGTTTCCAGGCCCATGCGCAATTCCAGAATGCTGCGCACCCCCAACGCGGTATCGACATTCAGCCGCAACCCCTGCTCCGGTGCGCGCTCCAGCACGAAAGTGCCGATGCCGTGACGGGTTTCCACCAGGCCTGAAGCCTGCAATTTCGAAATCGCCTCGCGCACCACGGTACGGCTGACACCGTGTTCCTGAACGATCGAGTTCTCCGACGGCAGCTTGTCACCAGGCAGCATCTGCCCGAGCAAGATGCTCTGGGTCAGCTTGGCCACCAGGTCGTGGGCCAGATTATGGCTGCGCTTGCGGGCAGGGGCGTCGAGGTCTTCTTGCATGGTGTTCATCCAAAGGCAGTGCTAGCGCAATCGTAGCACTGCGCTTGTCTGGAATCTCGAAAAAACACCGCCAGCTTGTATGACAACACTCAACAAACGTCGTGAAATGAGCTGTTTTTCGAGCACACCCAACTACAAAAATGAATAACACACCTTCGAATAATGGCTATTTTGTTGATCAACAGTGGTTGCAGGACAAAAAAATCTAGTTGTATGATGTCTATCAACAACGCGACACCCAATAACACCCCGCATAAAAATAATCAGTGGGAGAAACCGCAGTGAATACATCCATTTCCGGGATGGACAACGGCGCCGATTCGGCCCTGCAGTCCGCGATCTCGAAAGTCAAACGCCACGTCTTACCGCTGTTCGTCATCATGTTCATCGTCAATTACATTGACCGCGTGAACATCGGTTTCGTCCGCACCCACATGGAACACGACCTGGGCATCGGCGCTGCCGCCTACGGCCTCGGTGCCGGTCTGTTTTTCATCGGTTACGCGCTGTTCGAAGTGCCCTCCAACATCCTCCTGCAAAAAGTCGGCGCGCGTATCTGGCTGACCCGCATCATGCTGACCTGGGGCCTGGTGGCCGCGGGCATGGCCTTCATCCAGAACGAAACCCACTTCTATATCCTGCGGTTTTTGCTGGGCGTGGCTGAAGCCGGGTTCTTCCCCGGAGTGATCTACTACTTCACCCGCTGGCTGCCCGGCGCGGAACGCGGCAAGGCCATCGCGATTTTCCTCAGCGGCTCGGCGGTGGCTTCGTTGATTTCCGGCCCGCTGTCCGGCCTGCTCCTGCAAATCAACGGCCTGGGCATGCACGGCTGGCAATGGATGTACTTCATCGAGGGCATGTTCTCGGTGGGCCTGTGCGCCTTCGTCTGGTTCTGGCTGGACTCCAAACCCCACGACGCCAAATGGCTGAGCCGCGCCGAGCAGGACGCGCTAGTCAAGGCCATCGACGATGAACAGGCCGCTCGGGAAGCCGCATCGCCAGTCAAAGCGTCACTGGGCACGCTGCTCAAGGACCGGCAGATCATTCTGTTCTGCGTGATCTACTTCTTCATCCAGCTGACCATTTACGCCGCAACCTTCTGGCTGCCGAGCATCATCAAGAAGATGGGCGACCTGAGCGACTTCCAGGTCGGGATGTTCAACTCGATTCCGTGGCTGCTGTCGATTGTCGGCATGTACGCCTTCGCGTCGCTGTCGGCCAAGTGGAAGCATCAGCAAGCCTGGGTCGCCGTGGCCCTGCTGATCGCCGCGGCCGGGATGTTCATGTCCACCACCGGCGGGCCGATCTTCGCTTTCGTGGCGATCTGCTTTGCCGCACTGGGTTTCAAGTCGGCCTCCTCGTGCTTCTGGCCGATTCCCCAGGCCTATCTGGACGCACGCATCGCCGCCGGCGTCATTGCGCTGATCAACTCGGTGGGCAACCTCGGCGGCTTCGTCGCGCCGACCACCTTCGGCCTGCTCGAAGAACGCACCGGTTCGATCCAGGGCGGGCTGTATGGCCTGGCCGTGACCTCGATCATCGCCGCGATCATCGTCTTCGCCGCCCGCAACAAACCCAAGGCATCCCCCGCCGCCGTATCTGCTGCGCCTGCGCATAACCACGCCTGAATTCAGCGTTAAAGGATAAGAAAACATGACTACGCACGACACCGCCAAAGCCCCGATCATCACCAGCATGCAAGTCGTTCCGGTGGCCGGCCACGATGGCATGCTGCTCAACCTGAGCGGCGCCCACGGCCCGTTTTTCACCCGCAACATCGTGATCCTCAAGGACAACGCCGGCCACACCGGCGTCGGCGAAGTGCCGGGCGGCGAGCGCATTCGCCAGACCCTCGAGGACGCCCGCAGCCTGGTGGTTGGCAGCCCGATCGGCACTTACCAGAAGATTCTCAATCAGGTGCGCCAGACCTTCGCCGACCGCGACGCCGGCGGTCGTGGCCTGCAGACCTTCGACCTGCGCATCACCATCCACGCCGTCACCGGCCTGGAAGCCGCCCTGCTCGACCTGCTCGGCCAGCACCTGGACGTGCCGGTCGCCGCCCTGCTCGGTGAAGGCCAGCAGCGCGATGAAGTGAAGATGCTCGGGTATCTGTTCTATGTCGGTGACCGCAACGAAACCAACCTCGCCTACCGCAGCGAGCCGGATGCGGACAACGACTGGTTCCGCGTGCGTCACGAAAAAGCCATGACCGCCGACGCCGTGGTGCGCCTCGCCGAGGCCGCTCACGCAAAATATGGATTCAAGGACTTCAAGCTCAAGGGCGGCGTGCTCAGCGGCGATGCGGAAATTGAGGCAGTCACCGCCCTGGCCGAGCGCTTCCCCGATGCACGCATCACCCTCGATCCGAATGGCGCCTGGTCACTCAAGGAAGCCATCCGCTTGTGCCGTGATCAGCACAAGGTTCTGGCCTATGCGGAAGACCCGTGCGGCGCGGAAAACGGCTACTCGGGCCGCGAAGTCATGGCCGAGTTCCGTCGCGCCACGGGCCTGAAAACCGCGACCAACATGATCGCCACCGACTGGCGGGAAATGGGTCACGCAATCCAGTTGCAATCGGTCGACATCCCGCTGGCCGACCCGCACTTCTGGACCATGCAGGGTTCGGTACGCGTCGCGCAGATGTGCCACGAATGGGGCCTGACCTGGGGCTCGCACTCCAACAACCACTTCGACATTTCCCTGGCCATGTTCACCCACGTCGCGGCGGCCGCGCCGGGCGACATCACCGCCATCGACACTCACTGGATCTGGCAGGACGGCCAGCGCCTGACCAAAGCCCCGCTGCAAATTGTCGACGGTTGCGTGCAGGTGCCGCAGAAACCGGGGCTGGGGGTCGAGCTGGACATGGATCAACTGGCCAAGGCCCATGAACTGTACAAAGGCATGGGCCTGGGCGCGCGGGATGACAGCGTGGCGATGCAGTTTCTGATTCCGGGCTGGAAGTTCGATAACAAGCGGCCGTGTCTGGTGCGCTAGTCCAAAAACACCACATTCCCCTGTGGGAGCGAGCCTGCTCGCGAAGGCGGTGTGTCAGTCGACATTGATGTTGAATGTGACACTGTCTTCGCG
>NZ_JBPKAM010000212.1:0-3845 GCF_051216495.1 Pseudomonas baetica
CACGTGCCGCCTCCTCCCTCCGATGGTGGGGTAGAGTGTCCGAGAGAAGGGGGGTTTCTGTTGCTGTGGGTGTGGGGTTTTTGTTTGCTTCCCTCCCCCCCCCCCCCCCCACAGGGGAACTGTGTGAACGATCATTTGCAGCACTCATCCCCTACCAAGGAACTAGAAATCTCCACATTGCGGCCAATTGTTGTCCAGGCGCCGGCGCCCAAGAATCTGCACCAGACCGGGAAAATTTCCCGCGCATACAACAAAAACCGCAGAGGAAGCCGTCATGACTCAACCCGCACGTCGCCAGCCCTTCGTCTTGAGCATGTTGCTCAGTGCCATGCTGTTGTCCGGCCAGGCATTGGCCGGGGTTTCCGACCAGGACATTCTCCAGGACCCGAAGAACCCCGAGCAGGTCGTGACCAACGGCCTGGGCGTTCAGGGTCAGCGCTACAGCCCGCTGGACATTCTCAACGTCGACAACGTCAAGGAGCTGCGCCCGGCGTGGGCTTTCTCGTTCGGCGGCGAAAAGCAGCGTGGCCAACAGGCGCAGCCGATGATCAAGGACGGTGTGATGTACATGACCGGCTCTTACTCGCGGGTATTCGCCGTGGATGCGCGCACCGGCAAGAAGCTCTGGCAATACGACGCACGCCTGCCGGATGACATTCGTCCTTGCTGCGACGTGATCAACCGCGGCGTTGCGCTTTACGGTGATCTGGTGATCTTCGGCACCCTCGACGCCAAGCTCGTGGCGCTGAACAAGGACACCGGCAAGGTGGTCTGGAGCAAGAAAGTCGCCGACCACAAGGAAGGCTACTCGATCAGTGCCGCGCCGCTGGTGATCAATGGCAAGCTGATTACCGGAGTGGCCGGTGGTGAGTTTGGCGTGGTGGGCAAGATCGAGGCCTACGATCCGAAAAACGGTGATCTGCTGTGGACCCGGCCGACGGTCGAGGGCCACATGGGTTACGTATACAAGGGCGGCAAGGCCGTGGAAAACGGCATCTCCGGCGGCGAGGCGGGCAAGACCTGGCCGGGCGACCTGTGGAAGACCGGCGGTGCAGCGCCCTGGCTTGGCGGCTATTACGACCCGGAAACCAACCTGCTGCTGTTCGGCACCGGTAACCCGGCACCGTGGAACTCGCACCTGCGGCCGGGCGACAACCTCTACTCGTCATCGCGCCTGGCGCTGAACCCGGACGATGGCACCATCAAATGGCACTTCCAAAGCACGCCCCACGACGGTTGGGACTTTGACGGCGTGAACGAACTGGTGTCGTTCAACTACAGCGAAGGCGGCAAGGAAATCAAAGCGGCGGCCACCGCCGACCGTAACGGCTTCTTCTACGTGCTGGATCGCACCAACGGCAAATTTATCCGCGGCTTCCCGTTCGTGGACAAGATCACCTGGGCCACGGGCCTGGATAAAGACGGCCGCCCGATCTACAACGAAGCCAGCCGCCCCGGGGCACCGGGTTCCGAAGCCAAGGGCAGTTCGGTGTTCGTGGCGCCGGCGTTCCTGGGTGCGAAAAACTGGATGCCAATGGCTTACAACAGGGACACCGGCCTGTTCTACGTGCCGTCCAACGAGTGGGGCATGGACATCTGGAACGAGGGCATCGCCTACAAGAAAGGCGCGGCGTTCCTCGGTGCCGGGTTCACCATCAAACCGTTGAATGAAGACTACATCGGCGTGCTGCGGGCCATCGATCCGAAGACCGGCAAGGAAGTCTGGCGGCACAAAAACTTCGCGCCGTTGTGGGGCGGGGTACTGACCACCAAGGGCAATCTGGTGTTTACCGGAACGCCAGAGGGCTTCCTGCAGGCGTTCAATGCCAAGACCGGCGAAAAGGTCTGGGAGTTCCAGACCGGGTCCGGCGTACTCGGCTCCCCCGTGACCTGGGAAATGGACGGCGAGCAGTACGTCTCGGTGCTCTCCGGCTGGGGCGGCGCCGTACCGCTGTGGGGCGGCGAAGTGGCCAAGCGCGTGAAGGACTTCAACCAGGGCGGCATGCTCTGGACCTTCAAGTTGCCGAAAGATCTCGTAGCCAAGCATTGATCCCGGCTAATCCCTCCTCTGTAGGAGCGAGCTTGCTCGCGATGGACTGAAAAACACCGCGGGGTGTCAGGCTCCCAGTGTCATCGTTGGCGACCATCGCGAGCAAGCTCGCTCCTACAGAAAAAACACTGTATCGACCCAGACAGAGGCCTCATCATGATCTACGCCCAACCCGGAACACCTGGCGCCGTCGTTTCCTTCAAACCTCGCTACGGCAACTTCATCGGCGGCCAATTCGTCGCGCCGGTCAATGGCGAGTACTTCACCAACACCTCGCCGGTGAACGGCGAAGTGATAGCCGAGTTCCCGCGCTCCAGTGCCGCCGACATCGACAAGGCCCTGGACGCCGCCCATGCCGCCGCTGACGCCTGGGGCAAGACCTCGGCCCAGGACCGCTCGCTGGTGTTGCTGAAAATCGCCGACCGCATCGAACAGAACCTGGAAATCCTCGCCGTCACCGAGACCTGGGACAACGGCAAGGCCGTGCGCGAAACCCTCAACGCCGACGTGCCGCTGGCGGCGGACCATTTCCGTTACTTTGCCGGTTGCATCCGCGCCCAGGAAGGCGGTGCCGCCGAGATCAACGAGCTGACCACGGCCTACCACTTCCACGAGCCATTGGGCGTAGTCGGGCAGATCATTCCGTGGAACTTCCCGTTGCTGATGGCCGCCTGGAAACTCGCGCCGGCCCTGGCCGCCGGTAACTGCATCGTGCTCAAGCCGGCGGAGCAGACGCCGCTGTCGATCATGGTCTTCGCCGAACTGATCGCCGACCTGTTGCCGGCGGGCGTGCTGAACATCGTCCAGGGGTTCGGTCGAGAAGCCGGCGAGGCGCTGGCCACCAGCAAGCGCATCGCCAAGATCGCCTTCACCGGCTCGACCCCGGTGGGTGCGCACATCCTGCATTGCGCCGCCGAGAACATCATTCCGAGCACTGTTGAACTGGGCGGCAAGTCACCGAACATCTTCTTCGAAGACATCATGCAGGCCGAGCCCGCGTTCATCGAGAAAGCCGCCGAAGGCCTGGTGCTGGCGTTCTTCAATCAGGGAGAAGTCTGCACCTGTCCGTCCCGGGCACTGGTGCAGGAGTCGATCTATGAGCCGTTCATGGCCGAAGTCATGAAGAAAATCGTCAAGATCAAGCGTGGCAACCCGCTGGACACCGAGACCATGGTCGGCGCCCAGGCATCGGAGCAGCAATACGACAAGATCCTCTCGTACCTCAACATTGCGCAGGAGGAGGGCGCCCAGTTGCTCACCGGTGGCGCGGCCGAGCGATTGGAAGGTGACTTGTCCAGCGGCTATTACATCCAGCCGACCCTGCTCAAGGGGCACAACAAGATGCGTGTGTTCCAGGAAGAAATCTTCGGCCCGGTGGTGGGTGTCACCACCTTCAAGGACGAAGCCGAAGCTCTGGCCATCGCCAACGACAGCGAGTTCGGCCTCGGCGCCGGCCTGTGGACCCGCGACATCAACCGCGCCTACCGCATGGGCCGGGCGATCAAGGCCGGGCGCGTGTGGACCAACTGCTACCACCTGTACCCGGCGCACGCGGCATTTGGTGGCTACAAGAAGTCTGGCGTCGGTCGGGAAAACCACAAGATGATGCTCGATCACTATCAACAGACCAAGAACCTGCTGGTGAGCTACGACATCAATCCGCTTGGATTCTTCTAACCCTCGCAAGAACACCACTACCCTTGTGGGGGGGGGGGGGGGGGGGGGGGGGGGGGGGGGGGGGGGGGGGGGGGGGGGGGGGGGGGGGGGGGGGGGGGGGGGGGGGGGGGGGGGGGGG
>NZ_JBPKAM010000213.1:0-3516 GCF_051216495.1 Pseudomonas baetica
AAAAGCAGGCGTCTGGGTTCTCCGTTTCCGTCCTTTCTTTTTTCCCTTTGTTTGGTTTATGCCTTCCCGCGTTGGGGGTGTGGGGTTGGGGGGGGGGGGTTTTTTCCCCCCCCCCCAGCAGACTTGCTCCCACAAAGGGATTGACTACTGCCTCAGGAAATCAGTCGGATCACTCCTTCACCAACGGCCCCGGCAACGCGGCACCTTGCTGAAAGATCACCGTTTGTGCCGGCATCGGCGCCGGGAAGCCAGCCTCGCCGAGGGCATCCTTGATGATGCGGTTGGTGTCGAAGTACACCTGCCAGTAGTGCTCGTTGTGGCAGTACGGACGCACCGCCAGCACTGGGCCGACCAGATTGAACTCCAGGATCTCCACGTCTACCGCCGGCGTTTGGAGCACATTGGGAACGGCGGCAATTTTCTCTTTCAGCAAGGCCGCGGCAGCCTTCCAGTCGGCGGCGCCGGACAGTTGCGCCTTGAGCTCGACACGGCGGAACGGGTTGTGGGTGAAGTTCTGGATGTTGTCGCTGAAGATCTTGTTGTTGCCGACCAGGGTCAGGACGTTGTCCGGGGTATTGATCGCGGTGGCGAACAGGCCGATCTCGGTGACGGTTCCGGTTACCCCGCCGGCATTGATGAAGTCGCCAACCTTGAATGGACGCAGCACGATAATGAAAGCACCGGCCGCCAGGTTGGCCAGCAGCCCCGACCAGGCCATGCCGATTGCCAGGCCAACTGCCGCCAGCAATGCCGCGAAGGTGGTGGTCTGCATGCCCAGGTAACCGAGGATGGCTATCACCAGGATGATGTTCAGGGTCACGGTGATGGCCGAGCCAACATAGCGCAACACGGTCGGGTCGACCTGCTGCTTGCCCAGGGCCTTCTGCACCATGCCGACGGCAAAGCCGATCAGCCAGCGGCCGACGATCCAGAAAGCGATGGCACTCAGCACCTTGACCGCGAAAGCCACGCCATACGCCTGTATCACGGCAATGAACGCGTTGAACTTCTCGGTGGTTACGTTAACGATGGTATCGTCCATGGCGAAGCTCGCAAATGAGGATTGACCTCAAGACGCTAGCACAGCCGGCGCGGGCTGCCAGTCGAGGGATGGGGTGTATCGGCTGCCGTCATCGCGGGCAAGCCCGCTCCCACAGGTATTCATGTCGATCACACATCATGCAATCGACACAAAATCCTGTGGGAGCGTGGCTTGCCCGCGATGGCGGTGTGTCAGACACACCACAGCGTCAGAGCCCTCAGTGCGTACCGCGGGGAATGGTCTTGAGCAGATCGTCGGGGCTGATGTAGCCAACGACCGGTTGAACGCTGCCCGGTTGCGGCAGGTCGAGGATGTGGCCCTTCATCTTGCCGATCACGTGCATTTCGCAAGGCTTGCAGTCGAACTTCAGCGTCAGCACTTCGTCACCGTGAATCAACTGCATCGGCGCGACCTTGGTGCGAACGCCGGTCACGCCCTTGGCCTGTTTCGGGCAGAGGTTGAAGGAGAAGCGCAGGCAGTGCTTGGTGATCATCACCGGCACTTCGCCCGGCTCCTCGTGAGCCTCGTAGGCAGCGTCGATCAGCTTGACCCCGTGACGGTGGTAGAAATCACGGGCCTTCTGGTTATAGACGTTGGCCAGGAACGACAGGTGCGATTCCGGGTACACCGGCGGCGGATTGGTCTCGGCCTTGCGGCCACCCCGTGGGTGCGCCTTGATGCGCGCCACGGTCAGCGCTTCAATCACTTCCCGGCGCAGGGACTTGAGCTGCGAGTTGGGGATGAAGTACGCCTGCGGTGCATCAAGCTTGATGTCGGTCGCGTGATATTCAGTGGTTCCCAGTTGACCGAGAAGGTCATGCAACTGCTCCAGTGCCTGCTCCGGCTTGTTGGCCAGGCCGAACGGACCGTCCAGCGTCACACTGGCGCTGACGCCCTCCTCGCTGGTGGCGGTCAGTTGCAGACGCTGTTCGTCCAGGTGCGCAACCCAAGTCAAACCGATGCGACGCTCGGCAGAAGTCTTCTGCAAAGCCTGCTGCCAGTTGTGGTCCAGGTTACGGCTCAGCGGATGATTGGGACGCAACTGGTGAAGCCCCTTCGGCATCTCGTTGGGCTCGACGCGGTAGCGGTAACGCTTTTCGCCGTCCTCTTCGAACTCGCCTTTCGGTTCGGCGATGTTGGTCCGCCAGCCCACGACCTCGCGCTTGACCAGCACATTGAGGCCGTCGCCGTTGGACAGCGGCTCCTGGGTGACCACGATCAGGTCACGTTTGCCGACTTTTTCCACGACGCCCACCGGCAGGCCGGTGAAGGTTGGCGAGTCGAAGGCACCGATGTCGATCTTGCGTTCGCTGACGAAGTAGTCGGTGCTGCCACGGTGGAACGTCTTGTCCGGGTCGGGCACGAAGAAGTGCGCAGTGCGGCCGCTGGAAGCGCGGGCCAGGTCCGGACGGTCTTCGAGCACGGCGTCCAGGCGCTGGCGGTAGTAGGCAGTGATGTTCTTCACATAGCCCATGTCCTTGTAGCGCCCTTCGATCTTGAAGGAGCGCACACCGGCTTCCACCAGGGCGCGGATGTTGGCGCTCTGGTTGTTGTCCTTCATCGACAGCAGGTGCTTTTCATAGGCGATCACGCCGCCTTTTTCGTCCTTGAGGGTGTACGGCAGACGGCACGCCTGGGAGCAGTCGCCACGGTTGGCGCTGCGCCCGGTCTGCGCGTGGGAAATGTTGCACTGGCCGGAGAACGCGACACACAGCGCGCCGTGGATGAAAAACTCGATCGCCGCGTCGGTCTCGGCGGCGATGGCGCTGATTTCCTGAAGGTTCAGCTCGCGGGCCAGCACCAGTTGCGAAAAACCGGCCTGATCGAGGAACTTCGCCCGCGCCAGGGTGCGAATGTCGGTCTGGGTGCTGGCGTGCAGCTCGATGGGCGGGATGTCCAGCTCCATCACGCCCAGGTCCTGGACGATCAGCGCATCGACACCGGCATCGTACAGCTCATGGAT
Organism: Pseudomonas baetica; assembly: GCF_051216495.1. Lineage (GTDB taxonomy): Bacteria > Pseudomonadota > Gammaproteobacteria > Pseudomonadales > Pseudomonadaceae > Aquipseudomonas > Aquipseudomonas baetica_B. The sequence goes on from NZ_JBPKAM010000213.1 coordinate 3,006, forward strand.
CAGCTTGCGCGCCGGCTCCAGTTCGTTGTCGTGCAGGATGGTGTTGATGGTGGTGAACACCCGGGCGTGGTAGCGATGGGCGAACTCCACCAGAGCAGCGATATCGCTCACTTCGTTGCAGGCGTTGTGGCGCGCGCCAAAGCTCGGGCCGCCGAGGTACACGGCGTCGGCGCCATGCAGGATGGCCTCGCGGGCGATGGCCACGTCGCGGGCGGGGCTGAGCAATTCCAGGTGATGCTTGGGCAAGGACATAGGTTTTTTTAGTCAGGCGGTCACGGTCGAGGGGCGCATTGTACCGGTGAATGACCTGATGGGCACCCGTGTGCTGCCGGGTGGCAGATTTTGCAAGCCAGATAGCGAACCTGTGGGGGGGGGGGGGGGGGGGGGGGGGGGGGGGGGGGGAGGGGGTAGGGGGGGGGGGGGGGGGGGTGGAAATGATGAAAGGCACGGCGGTGATGACCGGTCTTGCCTGCCTGGCCTACGCCAGCGCCGATTACCTGCTGCACCTGGC
>NZ_JBPKAM010000214.1:0-3512 GCF_051216495.1 Pseudomonas baetica
CCCCCTCCCCCCCCCCCCCCCTCCCCCCCCCCCCCCCCCCCCCCCCCCCCCCCCCCCCCCCCCCCCCCCCCCCCCCCCCCCACAGGGGATTTGCACTAGGCAGTCATCGGCGCTAACTCCGGTTCCGGCTCGGTCAACATCTTCCGGAAGGTCTCCACCAGCGGCCGCAGATTGACCCGGTGCCACGCCACCCACAGCGGTCGACTGACGCAAATCCACGGCACTTCCCGCAGGACCACGCCCGGTGGTGCGTTGCGGCTCAAGCCTTTCTGGACCATGGCGATGCCCAGTCCCGAGGCCACCAGCGCAAACGCGGTGAAGGGGCCGGTGGCTTCCATGCGGATGTCCGGGGTGAAGCCGGCGCGGATGCAGGCGCTGACGAAGTCTTCGCGGTTACTGAGATTGTGGTGGTGCTGCACGCCGATCCACTCCTGCGCGGCGAGGTCGGCGGGGGTCAATGTGGCCTGGCTGGCCAATGGATGATCGTCGGGCAATGCCAGTAGCATCGGGTCGTCCAGCACCTGGAAACCCAGCAGGTCGGGGTCGTCGTCCGTCGGCGGTTCGCTGACAAGTGCGATATCCAGACTACGCTGTCGCAGGCCTTCGAGTTGTTCGGCGGAGCTCAGGTTGTACAGCGCCACGTGCACGTTCGGCCGCTCGCCTCGCAGTACACGCAAGGCATTGGGCAAGACACCGGCGTGCATGGCGTTTTCGATGTAGCCGATGCACAGACCGCCTTCTTCGCCGCGGCCGAGGCGTTTACCGAGGGATTCCAGGCGATTGGCGTGGGTCAGCAGGGCGCGGGTTTCGGCGAGGAACGTCTGGCCGTCGCGGGTGAGGCGAATGCGTTGCTGGCTGCGCTCGAACAGGGTCAGGCCCAGGCGCTCTTCGAGCTGGGCGATCTGCCGGCTCAGGGGCGACTGGGAAATGTGCAGGCGTTCGGCGGCGCGACCGACGTGTTCTTCCTCGGCGACGGTGACGAAGTAGCGCAATTGGCGGATGTCGAGCATGTCAGACCTCTGGGGACTCAAGTGCTGCCAATTATGTCTTGGGCGGTCCGATCCTCGCAATCTAGGATCTGCTCAACGGTAGGAGCCGGCTCCTACAGGTCACCAGACATTTGAGAGGATTCATCCATGAGCTTGAAAGACAAACTGCCCGGCGCGCTGGGCTTCGGTACTGCACCTTTGGGCAACATGTTCCGCGCCATTCCCGAGGAAGAAGCGCAAGCCACCGTCCACGCCGCCTGGGATGCCGGCGTGCGTTACTTCGACACCGCGCCGTTCTACGGTTCGGGCCTGTCGGAAATTCGCCTCGGTGAGGCACTGTCCCGCTACAACCGTGATGAATATGTGCTCAGCAGCAAGGTCGGCCGGGTGATTCTCGACGAAGTCGAAGACGCCGCCGCCCGCGATCTGGGCGAGAAGAGCGGGGTGTTCGAACACGGTCGCCCGAACAAGATCGTCAACGACTACAGCGCCGATGCGACGATGCGTTCGATCGAAGACAGCCTCAAGCGCCTGAAAACCGATCGGCTGGACATCGTCTGGGTGCATGACATCGCCCAGGACTTCTACGGCGATCAATGGTTGGAGTACTTCAACCAGGCGCGCACCGGGGCTTTCAAAGTGTTGACCCGATTGCGTGAAGAAGGCGTGATCAAGGGCTGGGGCCTGGGCGTGAACAAGGTCGAGCCGTGCGAACTGACTCTGGACCTGAGCGAAGCGCAGCCGGACGGTTTCCTGCTGGCCGGTCGCTACACGCTGCTGGACCATGACCGCGCCTTGCAGCGCTTGATGGATTCGGCGCTGGCGCAGAACGTCGAGATCGTGGTCGGCGGGCCGTACAGCTCAGGGATTCTGGCCGGTGGCGCGCACTTTGAATACCAGAAGGCCAGCCCGGCGATCATTGCCAAGGTTGAGCACATCAAACGTATCGCCGCCGCCCACGGCGTCGATATCAAAGCCGCTGCATTGCAGTTCTCGCTGGCTAACCCGGCAGTCGCCGCTGTGATTCCGGGCGCCAGCCGCCCAGAGCGGATTGCCGAAGATGTCGGCGCCTTGTCGGCGGTGATTCCCGCTGCCTTCTGGCAGGCACTGCGTGACGCGAAGCTGGTATCGGATCGCGCCCCATTACCCATCATTGGAGCTTGAGCATGAAAATCGATCTGAGTGGAAAACTGGCGATTGTCAGCGGCAGCACTGACGGCATTGGTCTGGGCATCAGCAAGGCACTGGCTGAGTCCGGCGCTACGGTGGTGGTGATCGGCCGTGACACGGCCAAGGTCGACCAGGCGCTGGCGAGCATACGTGAGCAGGTGCCCGGCGCCCAACTGCGCGGGCTGACCGCGGACCTGGGCACGGCAGAAGGCGCCCAGAAACTGTTCGCCGCCGAACCCCGCGCTGACGTGCTGGTTAACAACCTCGGGATCTACAACGCTGTGGATTTCTTCGAGACCCCGGACAGCGAGTGGACGCGCTTCTATGAAATCAATGTGATTTCCGGTGTGCGCCTGGCCCGGCATTACGTGCCGGACATGGTCAAGCAGGGCTGGGGCCGGGTGATTTTCCTGTCTTCGGAATCCGGCGTGGCGATCCCGGCCGAGATGATCAACTACGGCGTGACCAAAAGCGCCAACCTGGCGGTGTCCCATGGCTTGGCCAAACGTCTGGCGGGCACCGGGGTGACGGTCAACGCAATCCTGCCGGGGCCGACGTTCACCGCCGGTGTGGAGGCCATGCTCAAGGACGCCATCGCCGCCTCCGGGCGCAGCGCTCGCGAAGAAGCTGACGCTTTCGTGCGCAAGGCGCGTCCAAGCTCGATCATCCAGCGTGTGGCGGATGTCGAAGAGGTGGCGAACCTGGTGGCGTACATCGCCTCACCGCTATCCTCGGCCACCACCGGCGCCGCCTTGCGGGTCGACGGCGGTGTCGTCGACAGCCTGGCCATTTGAACCTTATTTGATCTGGAGAGTATTTTTCATGGCAACAACTTCTGCATCCATCGACATCCCGGCCTCGGCCGATCAGGTCTGGCAATTGATCGGCGGCTTCAACTCGCTGCCGGACTGGCTGCCGTTCATTCCCAAGAGTGAACTGAGCGAAGGCGGACGCGTGCGCAGCCTGCAAACGGCGGACGGCGCGGTGGTGATCGAACGTCTGCAAGCGTTCGACAATGACGGGAAAACCTACAGCTATTCGATTTTGCAGGCGCCGTTTCCGGCTACGGATTATCTGGCCACGATCCGCGTGGAGGCGCAGGGGCAGGGCGCCCGGGTGACCTGGTCCGGTCGGTTCGAGCCGGTGGGTGTGAGTGACGAGGAAGTGGTGGCGTTGTTTACCGGGATTTATCAGGGGGGGCTTGAGGCGTTGCGGGCCAATTACCCGGCCTGATCAACACCAACGATCCCCTGTAGGGGGGGGGGGGGGGGGGGGGGGGGGGGGGGGGGGGGGGGGGGGGGGGGGGGGGGGGGGGGGGGGGGGGGGGGGGGGGGGGGGGGGGGGGGGGGGGGG
>NZ_JBPKAM010000215.1:0-3474 GCF_051216495.1 Pseudomonas baetica
CCCCCGCTCCCACAGACCACTTCCTACTTTGGTACTACTGAATGAACTTTCCAGGTTTTGGTGCCTATTATCGTCATGGCAGTGACTTCTATTGGGAATCAGTGAGAACGGCATGAGTGAAATCCACAACGGACAGGCCACCGATGCCATCCGGCACGCGGACATCCTGATCGTCGGCGGTGGTTTGAGCGGCACGATGCTGGCGGCGCAATTGCTGCGCCTGCCGGGCCGCCGCCAGGTGTTGGTGATCGAACCCCGCACCGAACTTGGCCGGGGCGAGGCCTATAGCGCCGTGGAGCTGGGGCACACGCTCAACGGCAATGCGGCGCGCATGAGCGTCGACCCGGACAACGCCGACGACCTGACCCAATGGCTGACCGCATTCATCGCCGGCGGCGGCTGGCCGGAATCGGACGAGCAGCATGTGCCGGTCAGCGAGCTGTTCCCGCCACGGGGCATTTTCGGACTGTACGTGCAGCAGCGTCTGAGCGAGGCGCAAGCGGTGGGGGCGTTGAATGGTTCGACAGTCGAGCATGTGCGGGCCGAGGTGGTGGACCTTCAAACCGCTGCCGATTCGGTGCGCTTGACCTTGAGCGACGGCCAGCGTTTGCAGGGGGCCTTTGCCGTGCTCGCCACCGGCATGTTCCCCGCCGCACGCACGCCGCAGACCGAATCCAGTGGTTTGAACGCCGCAGCCCTCGATCCATGGGACGTGGCCGCCATGCAGCAGCTCGATCCACAGTCGACGGTGCTGATCATCGGCTCCGGCCTGACCATGGTCGATGCCGTGGTGTCGTTGGAACAGGCCGGGCATCGCGGGCCGATCGAAGTGTTTTCCCGGCATGGACTGTTGCCCCATGTACGGCGCCAACCACCGACCTGGGTGGACTTCCTCGCCGAGGACCACGGTATTCGCACGCCTCGACAGTTAGTGCGCGAACTGCGCCGGCATTGCCGCGAGGCCATCGCGCAGGGCATCGACTGGCAGGCGCCGCTGGACACCGTGCGCGCTCATATCGGTCGCTTGTGGAACCAAGCCAGCGATGTGCAGCGTCGCCAGTTCGTACGGCATGTGCGACCGTGGTGGGAAAGCCATCACCATCGCTCGCCGCCGTTGAGCGCCGAACTGGTAGCGCGCTTGCATGAAGAAGGGCGGTTGCGGATTCAGGCCGCGTCATTCAAAGGGCTTGAGTCTGCTTCGGGCGGCGCGGTGAGCATTCGCATTCGTCGTCGGGGCGAAGCCCAAACGGTTGTCGTCAGTGGCGCGGCGTTGATCAACTCCAGCGGTATCGAGTACGACTGGCGCCGGGTGGCGCGACCGCTGCCGCAACAGTTGCTGGCGCGTGGGTTGATCAAACCGGGACCGTTGGCGCTGGGGATCGCCGCCGAGGTGGATGGGGCGGTGCTGGCTGCGGAGGGGCGGGCGAGTGAACGGCTGTTTGCCATGGGGCCGCCGTTGCGGGGGATGTGGTGGGAGAGTACGGCGGTGACCGATGTGGCGAGTCAGGCCAAGGCTCTCGCCGCGCGGTTGGTTGAGGGCTACCTGTAGGAGCGAGCTTGCTCGCGATAAGCGTCAGGACAACGCGATCATCCAGACACACCGCGTTATCGTTGACGTCCATCGCGAGCAAGCTTGCTCCTACAAAGATGAAGCTCAAAGTGGCTGATCAATAGCGCTGATACTTGGAACCGAACTCAGGACGGTTTTCCGCGACGTAGAGTTTCGCTTTCTGGCTGTCCTGGCGGTCGATGCTGACGGTATTCACGTTCAGCGTGGCCGGTTGGCTGACGTGCGTAGTCGCGACGATGGGCAAGGTGGCATGTGGGGCGGCGATGGCGGAGGTGGCGCCAAGAACCGAAAGGGCGAAACCGAGACCGATGATGCTTTTCATGATGGTGCTCCAGAGCGTGGGAAGAAGATGGGGCCACTGTAGTGCTGGAGCGCGGCGATGAGAAAACACCCTTGCGCATAGTTGTTATCGAGTACGTTGATTCTGTTAAGCCTGCTCGCGAATGCGGTGTGTCAGGCTACTCAAATGTGGCTGACACTCCCTCTTCGCGAGCAGGCTCGCTCCCACAGGGGTTCCATGTTGTGGGGGCGGACGCGATCAGTAACGTTGATATTTCGAACCGAATTCGGCGCGGTTTTCGGCGACGGTCACACCGCCGCGCTCACGCAGCTCTTGCAGGCGATCCGCACCACCTTCGGCCACGCGCTCACGAAGTTCTTGCAAACGATCGGCACCGCCTTCAGCCACGCGATTTTGTTGCAAGCGATCCGAGCCACCTTCTGCCAACAGCGCTTGGGTGGAAGTCGGCGCCGCAACACTCGCGGTGTTGGCCGAGGCCAGGTTCGACAGGCCAAGACCGCCCACCAGAGCCAGGCCGAGTGCCAGGGACGAAACTTTCGAGAAGTTGAACATGGTTGATTCTCCGTGCGTTTAAGTAGTGAGAGGTCCGTAGCGCGTGCTAGCGGGTGGTCACAGTTAAACGCCGGGGTGTATCGCCGATGTGTGCCGCAATGACGCGAAATCGGCGTTTGCGTATCGCAACGGGGTTTTTATACAGACTGATACACATCTGTCGGAGGAAGGCTCATTCCTCCAGCATTTGAACCGGGTAGGAGAAAACATAACCCTCACTGCGCACGGTCTTGATGTAGGTGGATTCCCGGGAGTCATCCTTCAACCGTTGGCGCAGGCGGCTCACCAGCAGGTCGATGGAGCGGTCGAACAGGTCGGCGTCGCGGCCCTGGGTCAGGTTGAGCAACTGGTCGCGGCTGAGCACCCGTTGCGGGTGATCGAGGAACACCCGCAGCAAGCGGTATTCGGCGCCGCTGAGGGCCACCAGGGTGTCGTCTTCGTCCAGCAAATGCCGGGCGGTGGTGTCCAGGCGCCAGCGGCCGAAACCGAGCATGCGCCCGCTCTCGGTGATCAGCAGGTTGGGCGGTAGCATCCGGGTACGGCGCAGCACGGCGTTGATGCGCGCCAAGAGTTCACGGGCGGCGAAGGGTTTGGTCAGGTAGTCGTCGGCGCCCATTTCCAGGCCGAGGATGCGGTCGGTTTCGTCGTTGCGCGCGGTGAGCATCAGGATCGGCGTGGCTTTGTGCTTGCCCGAGCGTAATTCGCGGCACAGCACCAGGCCGTCGTCGCCAGGCAGCATGATGTCCAGCACGATCAGGTCGACCTGATTGGCCTCCAGAAAGCTGCGCATTTGCCGGCCGTCGGCGACCACGGTGGTGCGCAGGCCGTTTTTCTTCAGGTAGTTGCCGACGAGCTCACGAATTTCGCGGTCATCGTCGACGATCAGGATGTGATTGACGTGGTCCATGGGTCGATCCTTTTGTTATTCAGGTGACGCTTTCCTGTAGGAGCGGGGGGGGGGGGGGGGGGGGGGGGGAGGGGGGGGAGGGGGGGGGGGGTGGGGGTGGGGGGGGTGGGGGGTTCCAGTCGCTGATCTCACTCTCCAAGAACA
>NZ_JBPKAM010000216.1:0-3367 GCF_051216495.1 Pseudomonas baetica
CGTTTGGTTTTTTGGAAGGCGTGGTGACGCTTTCGCGAGCCGACCCGCTCCCACAGTGGAATGCATTTCAAATGTGGGAGCGAGCCTGCTCGCGAAGAGGCCTGAATAAACACCACAAGACTAAACCCTGAAAAAGGAAGTCCCCATGACCAGCACCGCCCAGCACAGTCAGGTAGTCCAGAAGCAATTCGGTGAACAGGCCGCGGCCTACCTGAGCAGCGCCGTACACGCTCAAGGCACTGAGTTCGCACTGCTACAGACCGAACTGGCAGGGCAGGGCAATGCCCGTGTGCTGGACCTGGGTTGTGGCGCAGGTCACGTGAGTTTTCATGTGGCCTCGCTGGTGAAAGAAGTGGTGGCCTACGACCTGTCGCAACAGATGCTCGATGTGGTTGCCGCGGCTGCGGTTGATCGTGGGTTGAGCAATATTTCCACGGTCAACGGCGCCGCCGAGCGCCTGCCATTTGCCGATCGCGAGTTCGACTTCGTGTTCAGCCGTTATTCGGCGCACCATTGGAGCGATCTCGGTCTGGCCCTGCGGGAAGTGCGCCGGGTCCTCAAGCCGGGCGGTGTGGCGGCGTTCGTTGACGTGTTGTCACCGGGCAGCCCGTTGTTCGACACTTACCTGCAAAGCGTCGAAGTGCTGCGTGATACCAGTCATGTGCGCGATTATTCCGCCGGGGAATGGTTGCGTCAGGTCAGTGAAGCGGGGTTGCATACCCGCAGCACCACCCGTCAACGGCTGCGTCTGGAGTACAACTCCTGGGTCGAACGCATGCGCACGCCGCCAGTGATGCGCGCAGCGATCCGTGAACTGCAGCAGTCGATGGGCAATGAAGTGCGCGAATATTTTGAGATTGAGGCCGATGGTTCGTTCAGTACAGATGTGCTGGTACTGATGGCTGAACGATAAGCGTCAAACGCTAAGAATTTTTCCGGGCGCGCCCACGGGCGCACCGACTGATGACATGAGGAAAGCATGAGCAAGCAGATTCTGATTCTCCCAGGTGACGGTATTGGCCCGGAAATCATGGCCGAAGCGGTCAAGGTGCTGGAACTGGCCAACGACAAGTTTGCCCTGGGCTTCGAGCTGAGCCACGACGTAATCGGTGGCGCAGCCATCGACAAGCACGGCGTGCCGCTGGCCGACGAAACCCTGGAACGTGCCCGTGCCGCTGATGCCGTGCTGTTGGGCGCTGTGGGCGGCCCGAAATGGGACACCATTGAGCGTGACATCCGTCCTGAGCGCGGTCTTCTGAAGATTCGTGCGCAACTGGGCTTGTTCGGCAACCTGCGTCCGGCGATCCTGTACCCGCAACTGGCTGAAGCTTCGAGCCTGAAAGCGGAAATCGTGTCCGGCCTGGACATCCTGATCGTTCGCGAGCTGACCGGCGGTATCTACTTCGGCGCGCCGCGCGGCACCCGTACCCTGGAAAACGGCGAGCGTCAGTCCTACGACACCCTGCCGTACAGCGAAAGCGAAATCCGTCGCATTGCCCGTGTCGGTTTCGACATGGCCATGGTGCGCAACAAGAAGCTGTGCTCGGTGGACAAGGCCAACGTATTGGCGTCAAGCCAGCTGTGGCGTGAAGTGGTTGAACAGGTGGCCAAGGATTACCCTGAGGTCGAACTGAGCCATATGTATGTCGACAACGCCGCCATGCAGCTGGTGCGTGCACCGAAGCAGTTCGACGTGATCGTCACCGACAACATGTTCGGCGACATCCTGTCCGACCAGGCCTCGATGCTCACAGGTTCCATCGGCATGCTGCCGTCGGCGTCCCTGGACACCAACAACAAGGGCATGTATGAACCGTGCCACGGTTCGGCGCCGGACATCGCAGGCAAAGGCATTGCCAACCCGCTGGCGACCATTCTGTCGGTCTCCATGATGTTGCGTTACAGCTTCAATCAGCAGGCCGCGGCCGATGCCATCGAGAAAGCCGTCAGCCTGGTGCTGGATCAGGGCTTGCGCACGGGTGACATCTGGTCCGCCGGTTGCACTAAAGTCGGTACGCAGGAAATGGGTGACGCAGTAGTCGCCGCGCTGCGGAATCTGTAATCTCTCGGGCCCGCTGCCGATTTCACCCCCGAAAGCAGCGGCCCACATTTCAAGAAGGTGTAGTTGCGATGAAACGTGTAGGTCTGATCGGTTGGCGCGGTATGGTCGGTTCCGTGCTCATGCAGCGGATGCTGGAAGAGCAGGACTTCGATCTTATCGAGCCGGTGTTTTTCACCACTTCCAATGTCGGTGGCCAAGGCCCGTCCGTGGGCAAGGACATTGCTCCGCTCAAGGACGCTTACAGCATTGAAGAGCTGAAAACCCTCGACGTGATTCTGACCTGCCAGGGTGGCGACTACACCAGCGAAGTCTTCCCGAAACTGCGTGAAGCCGGCTGGCAGGGTTACTGGATCGACGCTGCTTCCAGCCTGCGCATGCAGGATGACGCGGTCATCGTTCTGGATCCGGTCAACCGCAAGGTCATCGACCAGCAACTGGATGCGGGCACCAAGAACTACATCGGCGGCAACTGCACCGTCAGCCTGATGCTGATGGGGCTGGGCGGTCTGTTCGAAGCCGGTCTGGTGGAGTGGATGAGCGCCATGACCTATCAGGCAGCCTCCGGTGCCGGCGCGCAGAACATGCGTGAACTGATCAAGCAAATGGGCGCGACCCACGCCGCTGTCGCCGACCAGTTGGCCGACCCGGCCAGTGCCATCCTCGACATCGATCGTCGTGTGGCCGAAGCCATGCGTAGTGATGCGTACCCGACCGAAAACTTCGGCGTGCCGCTGGCCGGCAGCCTGATCCCATGGATCGACAAGGAACTGCCGAACGGCCAGAGCCGCGAAGAGTGGAAGGCTCAGGCCGAAACCAACAAGATCCTCGGTCGCTTCAAGAGCCCGATCCCGGTGGATGGCATCTGCGTGCGCATCGGCGCCATGCGTTGCCACAGCCAGGCGCTGACCATCAAGCTGAACAAAGACGTACCGATGGCCGATATCGAAGGCCTGATCAGCCAGCACAACCCTTGGGTCAAGCTGGTGCCGAACAATCGCGATATCAGCATGCAGGAGCTGAGCCCGAACAAGGTTACCGGCACCCTGAACATCCCGGTTGGCCGTCTGCGCAAACTGAACATGGGTTCGCAGTTCCTCGGCGCATTCACCGTCGGCGACCAGCTGTTGTGGGGCGCGGCCGAGCCGCTGCGCCGCATGCTGCGGATCCTGCTCGAGCGTTGATCGATTGAAGCAATGAAAGAACCCGTGCCTTGAAAGAGGTGCGGGTTTTTTTATGGGATTTACGGTGCCTGTACTGGCCTCTTCGCGAGCAGGCTCGCTCCCACAAGGACATCACTGGATCCTG
>NZ_JBPKAM010000217.1:0-3352 GCF_051216495.1 Pseudomonas baetica
GCTGTGAATCAGGCTAAATGAATGTTAGCCGTGCTGACGCCTTCGCGAGCAGGCTCGCTCCCACAGTTGAAGTTTGTGGGGTCAGACAAAGACGATTTCATACGGCAAACGCATCCTTTCCAGCAATACCCGCGGTATCAGCGGCGCGATACCGATGGCCGGTTCTCCGTCCAGCTGGCTGGCGTAGGCATGGGTCGCATGGCTTTTACGTGCGACCGTCCACGTGTCCAGGCGCACCTTGCGGGCACGATGCCAGGGGATCAAGCCGTGATCGCGCGTCGGCCAGTGCCAGGCCCAGACCGGCACTTCGTTGAAATCGGCACCGGCGATGGTTGCGGCATTGGCACTGGCGCGGCCGACGGCGTCATGGTCACGGTTGCCATCCTGGGACCAGGTGCTGAACACCACGTCGCCGGGGCGCAGGTATCGGGCGATGAACTGCGTCAACTCCGGCTCATGCTCGGCCAGCGCGTTGTCGGTGAAGCCGCCGCGAATCCACTTCAGGCTGTGCATCGGCAACCCGAGCCGGCGCAAGGCTTCAACGCTTTCCTGCACACGAAACACGCTCAGGCGCTTCTCCGACCATTGTTGGGAGCCCGGATGACTGGCGCTGCCGTCCGTCACCGAAATCAACTGCAAGGGATGCCCCAAGGTGCTGAGCAACTGCAGCAGGCCGCCACAGGTCACGACTTCATCGCCGGGGTGCGGGGCGATCACCACCGCGCGCGCGCCAGGTGGCACCAGGGATTGAGTGTTGATAACCGGGACGTTATCCAGTTGCGGGGCGCTGTTCCAGATTTGCGCCGAGAGACTGTTGTCGAGGAGAGAGACCGGTTTCATGGTGACGTCCTTGTTCTTGTTGATAGCATTTCGCCGCGTCCCGAACCCTGGAATCGCCGCGAGCAGAGTATTGCTCATGTATCGCTATTCGTCGCCTTGATGTTCCCAACGGTACATTTTTTGTGTGCCTCTCTGTAGGAGCGAGCATGCTCGCGACAAACGTCCGGACGACGCAGGCATCCAGGCACCCCGCGTCATCGTTGACGTCCATCGCGAGCGAGCTCGCTCCTACAGGGGGGGGGCGTTCATTCCTCCTCTTCACGTTGCAACTCGAACAACAGCAACGAACGACCGGTAACCGAATATTCATGGCCGAACTCAAAACGTTCCTGGCCGCGAATCGACGGCTGGTTGGTGTCGATCATGCAGGTCCAGAAGCCGCCGTCGGGCACCTGCGGCAGGGTGAAATTGACGATGTCGTGGTAGGCGTTGACCACCAGCAACAGGGTTGCGTCGGCACCCTTGCGGCGGATGCCGGTTTCCTGGGCGCGACCGTCGAGCAACATGCCCAGGCAACGATTGTGCGCATCGTGCCAGTGCTCGGTGGTCATCTCGTTGCCATCGGCGGCGAGCCAGGTGACGTCCTTGACGCCGATGTCCTCGTTGTAATTGCCCACCAGAAAGCGACCGCGGCGCAGGATCGGATAGGCCAGACGCAACTTGATCAGGCGTTTGACGAACTTGAGCAAGGCCTTGCCGTCTTCGCTCAGGTTCCAGTTGACCCAGCCGATCTCGCTGTCCTGGCAATAGGCATTATTGTTACCGTCCTGTGTCCGGGCGAACTCGTCGCCGGCCACCAGCATTGGCGTGCCCTGGGCCAGCAGCAGCGTGGCGAAGAAGTTGCGCATCTGCCGATGACGCAACGCGTTGATCTCGGGATCGTCGGTAGGGCCTTCGACGCCGTGGTTCCATGACAGGTTGTTGTTGCTGCCGTCCTGATTGTTTTCGTCGTTGGCTTCGTTGTGCTTGTCGTTGTACGACACCAGATCATTGAGGGTGAAGCCGTCATGGGCGGTGACGAAGTTCACCGACGAGTAAGGACGCCGGCCCCGTTGATTGAACATCTCGCCGGAAGCGGTCATGCGACTGGCGAAGTCCGCCAGTTGTCCATCGTCGCCTTTCCAGAAGGCGCGCACGGTGTCGCGGAACTTGTCGTTCCACTCCACCCAACCCGGTGGAAAGTTGCCCACCTGATAGCCACCGGGGCCGCAGTCCCAAGGTTCGGCGATCAGCTTGACCTGACGCAGTACCGGGTCTTGCCGACAGGCTACGAGGAAACTGTGACGCTCGTCGAAGCCATCGTGATAGCGCCCGAGAATGGTCGCCAAGTCGAAGCGGAAACCGTCCACGTGCATTTCCGAGGCCCAGTAGCGCAGCGAGTCGGTGACCATTTGCAATACGCACGGGTGGCTCAGGTCCAGCGTATTGCCGGTGCCGGAATCGTTGATGTAAAAGCGTTTGTCCTCCGGCATCAGGCGATAGTACGAGGCGTTGTCGATGCCGCGCATGGACAGGGTCGGGCCTTGTTCGTTGCCCTCGGCGGTGTGGTTGTAGACCACGTCGAGGATCACTTCCAGATTGGCTTCGTGCAGGTGCGCGACCATTTCCTTGAACTCGGCGATCTTGCCGCTGGCCAGGTAACGCGGGTCGGGGGCGAAGAAGGCGATGCTGTTGTAGCCCCAGTAATTGGTCATGCCCTTGTGCAGCAGGTGCTGGTCATTGACGAAGGCGTGGATCGGCAGCAATTCCACGGTGGACACGCCCAGCTTGCGGATGTGTTCCAGCACCTCGTCGACCATCAATCCGGCGAAGGTACCGCGCAGGTTCTCGGGGACGGCGGGGTGACGCATGCTGTAGCCGCGCACGTGGGTCTCATAAATGATGGTCTTGTCCCATGGCACGCTGACGCGATGGTCATGGCCCCAGGTGTGCGCCGGATCGATGACCTTGCATTTGGGCACGAACGGCGCGCTGTCGCGCTTATCGAAACTGAGGTCGGCGTCTGGATGCCCGATGGTGTAGCCAAACAATGCCTCGGACCATTTCAACCGACCCACCAGTTGTTTGGCGTAGGGGTCGATCAGCAGCTTGTTGGGGTTGAAGCGATGTCCGTTGGCCGGGTCATACGGGCCATGCACGCGGTAGCCGTAGACCAGTCCCGGATGGGCGTCGGGCAAGTAGCCGTGGTAGATCTCGTCGGTATACTCCGGCAGCTCGATGCGTTCGAGTTCCACCTCTCCGGCATCGTCGAAAATGCACAGTTCGACCTTGGTGGCGTTGGCGGAAAACAGGGCGAAATTGACCCCCAGACCGTCCCAGGTCGCACCCAGCGGAAAGGGCAGGCCTTCACGAATGCGCGAGGGTTCGTGAGGGGCTGGCGGGTCTTTCTTTGGACGGGTCATGGGGGCTCCAGCAGTGAAGTACATGGGGGATCACTTGTGGGAGCGAGCCTGCTCGCGAAAGAAGTGGGTAATTCTCACGCTCAGTTTGCTGTGGATCAGCTTTCTCGATT
>NZ_JBPKAM010000218.1:0-3215 GCF_051216495.1 Pseudomonas baetica
GGGGCGAGCCTGCGAGAAAAGGTGTCGGGGGAGTTGGGATAGGTGTGGGGGGATTGTCCGCTTTCGCGAGCAGGCTCGCTCCCACCTTCGAATCACGGTGTCATTGGGACCACGGCGCCCGACGCGAATCGTTGAGCCCCACCAGATAGCTATCACCACCCAGCTGGCTCATCTGCCGCCTAATCCAGCCGGCGCGCCTTGCTACATAGTTGGTCGGGTGGCTGGCGCTCCAAACTCGAGGGTTCGGCAATACGGCAGCCAGCAAGCTCGATTGCTGGCGACTGAGACCTTTTGCACTCACACCAAAGTGATGTCGGGCCGCCGCTTCCGCACCAAACACGCCGTCATCCCACTCAGCACTGTTCAGATAAACCTCAAGAATCCGCTGCTTGGGCCAGAACACTTCGATCAGCGCGGTAAACCAGGCTTCCAGTCCCTTGCGTAGCCAGCTGCGGCCAGACCACAGAAACAGGTTTTTCGAGACTTGTTGGCTCAATGTGCTGGCGCCACGTACCGAGCCACCCAGTTCATTGTGGGCGAGAGCGGCGCGAATTGCGCCGATGTCAAAACCCCAGTGTTCCGGGAATTTCTGGTCTTCGCCCGCAATCACCGCGACTTTCAGGTCGTCGGAGATTTCTTCCCAGGGCTTCCAGGTGCGTTGCAGGTCGATGGGCTCACCGTCGATCCAGGATTCGATCTTGCGCTCGACCATCAGCGCCGTCCCCGGTGGAGGCACCACACGGAAAATCAGCACCAGCAATACGCTGGCGCCCATGAACCAGAGCACGGCCTTCGTGAAACGACGGAAATAGATACGCAGCATAGAGATGGCTTGGCCGAACCCGTTGAGCGGGCCATTATACAGACCCTGTTGATCGAGTCTGACTGGAGTTCTTCATGCTGCGAGGCTTTCTGATGCTGGCTGCTTTTTTCGGCTTCACCGGTGTCGGCCTTGGGGCCTTTGCCGCCCACGGCCTGAAAAACCGCCTGACGCCTGAATATCTGGCGATTTTTCATACCGGCGTCACCTATCAGTTGGTGCACACCCTGGCACTGTTGGGCGTGGCGCTACTGGCCACGCAGATTCCCGGCCGGCTGGTCACATGGGCCGGCGCAACCTTTGCCATCGGTATACTGCTGTTCTCCGGCAGTCTGTACGTGCTCACGCTGACTGGTATCAGCAAGCTGGGCATCATCACGCCGTTCGGCGGCCTGGCCTTCCTTGCGGGCTGGTTCTGCCTGGGCTTGGCCGCCTGGCGCTTGCCGCTGACCGCTTGACGCTTATTGCTGACCTTTAGGTCACGATCGGGCTAGAATGCCAGCCCCAAAAAATGATGGCGGCATCCGCATGCGCATTCAGTTGAACGGCGAATCCTTTGAACTGCCCGACGGTGAAACCGTTGCGGCCCTGCTGACCCGTCTGGAGCTGACCGGACGCCGGGTGGCGGTCGAACTCAATCTGGATATCGTCCCGCGCAGTCAGCACGCAGGCACCACGTTGAACGACGGCGACAACGTCGAAGTGGTACACGCCATCGGCGGCGGCTAGCCGTCAGGCCTGCATGGGCCGAGAATTCTGCAAGACCCTCACCCCTACAGAGGATTTCCCATGAGCATCGTTCGTAGCGACAAGCCTTTCGTTCTGGCCGGTCGTACTTACCAGTCGCGTTTGCTGGTCGGTACCGGCAAATACCGTGACATGGAAGAAACCCGCCTGGCCATCGAAGCCTCGGGTGCCGAGATCGTCACGTTTGCCGTGCGCCGTACCAACCTCGGTCAAATCGAGGGCGAGCCGAACTTGCTCGAAGTGTTGTCGCCGGATCGCTACACCTTCCTGCCGAACACCGCTGGCTGCTACGACGCTGTCGAGGCCGTACGCACTTGCCGCCTGGCCCGTGAGCTGCTCGACGGCCATAACCTGGTGAAACTGGAAGTGCTGGCGGATCAGAAAACCCTGTTCCCCAACGTGATCGAAACCCTCAAGGCCGCAGAAGTGCTGGTCAAGGAAGGCTTCGACGTGATGGTCTACACCAGCGATGACCCGATCATTGCCCGACAATTGGCGGAAATCGGCTGCATTGCGGTGATGCCGTTGGCCGGCCTGATCGGTTCGGGCCTGGGGATCTGCAACCCGTACAACCTGCAGATCATCCTCGAAGAAGCGAAAATCCCGGTGCTGGTGGATGCCGGTGTCGGTACGGCCTCTGACGCCACCATCTCCATGGAGCTGGGTTGCGATGCGGTGCTGATGAACTCGGCCATCGCCCACGCCCAGCAGCCGATCATGATGGCCGAAGCCATGAAACACGCCATCGTTGCCGGTCGCCTGGCTTACCTCGCCGGCCGCATGCCGAAAAAACTCTATGCCAGCGCTTCCTCGCCGCTGGATGGTCTGATCAAGTAAGAGCTATTGATGACTGAATCAAACGACACGCCTATCCAGACGGAAGAAGGCGACGAGCGCCAACACCGCCGCATCAAGAGTTTCGTGATGCGCGCCGGGCGCATGACCGAAGGCCAGCAACGTGGCCTGGAACAGGGCGCCCCGCTGTACGTACTGCCCTTGGCTGACGCGCCGGTGGATTACGATCAGGTGTTCGGCCGCTCGGCTCCGCGTTCGTTGGAAATCGGTTTCGGCATGGGCCATTCGCTGCTGGAAATGGCTGCTGCTGCGCCGGAGCAGGATTTCATCGGTGTGGAAGTTCACCGTCCGGGTGTCGGCGCGTTGCTCAATGGCGTGCTGACCCAGGGCCTGACCAACCTGCGGGTTTACGATTGCGATGCGATCGAAGTGCTCAACCGCTGCGTGGCCGACAACAGCCTCGATCGACTGATGCTGTTTTTCCCGGACCCGTGGCACAAGAGCCGTCATCACAAGCGCCGTATCGTTCAGGCGTCGTTCGCTGAGCTGGTGCGCAGCAAGTTGAAGGTTGGCGGCATTCTGCACATGGCCACCGACTGGGAGCCGTACGCCGAATACATGCTGGAAGTGATGAATGTCGCGCCGGGTTATCGCAACCTGGCCGAAGACGGCAAGTGCGTACCACGCCCGGCCGAGCGCCCGATCACCAAGTTCGAACGCCGTGGCGAACGTCTTGGGCATGGGGTGTGGGATCTGAAGTTCGAGAAGCAGTCCTAAACCCTGTGCAGTAAACCTGTGGGAGCCAGCCTGCTGGCGATGGTGTGTCAGTCGACATCAATGTGTCTGACACACC
>NZ_JBPKAM010000219.1:0-2934 GCF_051216495.1 Pseudomonas baetica
AAAAAAAACACAACCCCACCCCCCCCCCACACCCCCCCCCCCCCCCCCCCCCCCCCCCCCCCCCCCCCCCCCCCCCCCCCCCCCCCCCCCCCCCCCCCCCCCCCCCCCCCCCACAAAGGGATCTGCAATGATTGATGGTTACTGGCAGACCTTGGCAATCGCCTCGGCCAGCAGATCCAGGCGCGTGGCATCAATCCCCGCCACGTTCGCCCGTCCGGTACCGACCATGTACACACTGTGATGATCGCGCAGCTGTTTGACTTGATCCGGCGTCAAGCCAGTGTAGGAAAACATCCCGCGCTGCACACCAATGTGCGCAAAGCGCTCGCGCAACCCGTAGTTTTCCAACGCGTCCAGCAGACCGCTGCGCAATTGGGCAATGCGCAAGCGCATGGCTTCCACTTCGTCGGTCCACAGCTGTTTCAGTTGCGGATCGCCAAGGATGGTCGCCACCACGGCGGCGCCATGATCCGGTGGAGTCGACCACAGGTTGCGGGCGATGTTGGCCAATTGGCTGCGAATATCCACCAGCTTCTCAGCGGTCTTCGCGCAGACAATCAGCGCACCGGTGCGGTCGCGGTACAGGCCGAAGTTTTTTGAACAGGAACTGGTGATCAGGACTTCCGGCAACTCGGCGGCGAACAGCCGGGTTGACCAGGCGTCCTGCTCCAGCCCATCGCCAAAGCCCTGATAGGCGAAGTCGATCAGTGGCAGCAATTCGCGCTGGCGCACGACTTCCAGCACACGGCGCCAGTCGTCGTGGGACAGATCGAACCCGGTCGGGTTGTGGCAGCAGGCGTGCAGCAGCACCACGTCACCCTTGGGTGCGTCATTGAGTACCGCGAGCATCGCGTCGACGTCGAGACGGTTGTCGCTGCCCACGTACGGGTAGTGACTGACCTTGACCCCGGCCGTGGCGAAAATGGTTTCGTGGATCGGCCAGGTCGGATTGCTCAGCCACACGCCACGGCCTGGCAGGCACTGGGCGATGAAGTCCGCGCTCAAACGCAGCGCACCTGTGCCGCCCGGGGTCTGGGTGGCGCCGGCACGTTTGTCGCGGATCAGTGTTGAGTCAGCGCCGAGCACCAGCTCATTGATGACCTTGCCGAACGCCGGTTCGCCATGACCGCCAATGTAGGTCTTGGTGCTTTGACCCTCCACCAGGCGCGCCTCGGCCAGTTTCACCGACTCAAGGATTGGCGTCTGGCCCAGGGCATCCTTGTAGACACCGACGCCAAGGTCGAACTTGCGCGGGTTCGGATCCTGCGCATAGGCCTCCATCAGGCCGAGGATCGGATCGCCGGGCACCCGGCCAATGGCGTCGAAGTGCATTACTTGCGTCCTTCTGCAGTCTTGGCCACTTCGTCAGTGCGCGCGGCCATGATGAAGTCGTTGCGGTGCAGGCCCTTGATCGAGTGGCTCCACCAGGTCACGGTGACTTTGCCCCACTCGGTCAGCAGGCCCGGGTGGTGACCTTCGGCCTCGGAGATCTCGCCAACCGCGTTGGTGAACGCCAGGGCGTGCTTGAAATTCTTGAACAGGAAGACTTTTTCCAGCTGCAGGATGCTGTCGCGTACTTCGATGTTCCAGTCCGGGATCTGCTTGATCAGGATCGGCAGCTCCTCGTCGCTGACTTGCGGGGCATCGGCGCGGCAGGCTTCGCAGTGGGCTTGGTTCAATGTGGACATGATGGATTCCTGAAATCGAGTAAATGGTAATCAGCTGTCATGCATCTGGATTAAATGCCACCACGCTAAAGCAAAGCGCGGCTTTCTGACAGACTCACTTGATCGTAAAAGCAGCGGTTCAGGCGGCTTTGGGTTTTGGCGGAAATTTCGGTGCGTGCAGGCCCATCTGCATGGCTTGCTTGACCATGCCCATGATGTCTTCGTGGGCCAGGTCGAACAGGCGCTTGAGGTTCGGCAAGACGAAGTACAGGGGCTGCAGGATGTCGATGCGGTACGGCGTGCGCATGCATTCCAGCGGATCGAACGCCTGATGCTCAGGCTCGCCGGACAGGCTGTACACGGTTTCTTTCGGGGAGGACAGGATGCCGCCACCATAGATGCGATGGCCTTGCGGCGTTTCGAGCAGGCCGAACTCGATGGTCATCCAGTACAGGCGCGCCAGGTACACGCGTTCTTCCTTGGATGCCTGCAGGCCGAGTTTGCCGTAGGTGTGGGTGAATTCGGCGAACCAAGGGTTGGTCAGCAGCGGGCAGTGGCCGAAGATCTCATGGAAGATGTCCGGCTCTTGCAGATAGTCCAGCTCTTCGCGGGTACGAATGAAGGTTGCCACTGGAAACTGCTTGCTGGCGAGCAATTCAAAAAAGGTCTGGAAGGGAATCAGCGCGGGGACTCGGGCGACCTGCCAGCCGGTGGTTTCACCAAGGACCTTGTTGATCTCGCCCAGTTGCGGAATGCGGTCGTGGGGCAGACCGAGTTTTTCGATGCCGTCCAGGTATTCCTGGCACGCACGCCCTTCGATCACTTTCATCTGGCGAGTGATCAGCGTGTTCCACACCGCGTGTTCTTCAGCGGGGTAGTCGATAAAACCTTGCGCATCGGGCTCACGAGCCACGTATTGCGTCTGCTTCATACTGCTCTCCTGCTAGGGGAATTCGTTCTTGTTATGTGCTGCTATGGCTTTAGAAATACTCCATGGCTTGTGGCTTTGCAGCGGGTTCAGGGCGGCATGCGCAGGAAAGTCTCGCTAAAATCGTAAATTTTTCGTTACGTCACGGCGGTTGTCGCGCAGTTATTGAGATTGTCGGGTGGGAAAAGCCTTTGCACTGTCACATAATCTTGACGATTATCTGCGTACCTCAGTAGAAAATAATTCCTGTGGGAGCGAGCCTGCTCGCGAAGGCGTCGGCAAATCCAGCATCAACGGCCCAGAAAAAAAAATTCTGCGAGAAAGCAAGCCCCCACAAGG
>NZ_JBPKAM010000021.1:0-69901 GCF_051216495.1 Pseudomonas baetica
AACTGTCCAGGCGCGACTGGTGGATCTGCGGTGCGAACAGTTCGGTCAACGAGCTGCTGGCGGCTTCCTGCCAACTGGCGCGGCGGGCGAAGTTGACGTAGGCGTCCACGGCGAAGCGCACGCCGGGTAATACCAGTTCCTGGGAGCGCAGTTGGTCCGGGTCGAGACCGACCGCCTGGCCCAGGCGCAGCCAGGCTTCAATGCCGCCGTCTTCGCCGGGAGCGCCGTCGTGGTCCAGCAGACGCTGAATCCACTCGCGGCGAATCTCGCGATCCGGGCAGTTCGCCAGGATGGCGGCGTCCTTGAGCGGGATGTTCACCTGGTAGTAAAAGCGGTTGGCGACCCAGCCCTGGATCTGTTCGCGGGTGGCGCGACCTTCGTACATCGTCACGTGGTACGGGTGGTGGATGTGGTAGTAGGCACCCTTGGCGCGCAGGGCGGCTTCGAATTCGGTGGGGGATAGCGGGGTGTCGGTCATTGCTGCTCTCCGGGTATATCCGGTGGATTCTTTGGTGTCTGTGCAGGCCCTTTCTCGAGCAGGGGATCGCATTCCAATGTGGGAGCGAGCCTGCTCGCGAAGGGGCCATCCGCTACAGCACGATACTCATGCCGTCATACGCCACTTCAACATTGCGCCGCTCCAGCTCTGCCCGCTCCGGCGAATCCTCATCGAGAATCGGGTTGGTGTTGTTGATGTGGATAAGCACCTTGCGCTGCTGCGGCAGTTGCTCAAGCACTTCGAGCATGCCGCCGGGGCCGTTCTGCGCCAGGTGGCCCATCTCCCGACCGGTACGGGTGCCAACGCCACGGCGCTGCATTTCGTCGTCGTCCCACAGTGTGCCATCCACCAGCAGGCAATCGCTGCCGGCCATGATCTCCAGCAATGGTGCATCGACCTTGCCCAAGCCTGGTGCGTAGAACAGTTTACCGCCGGTGTTCACGTCCTCGACAATCAGGCCGATATTGTCGCCCGGGTGCGGGTCGAAGCGGTGCGGCGAGTAGGGCGGCGCGGCGCTGCGCAAGGGCAGCGGAGTGAAGCGCAGGTTCGGACAGGCCGGGATGGTGAAGCTCTGGTCCAGCTCGATGCGGTTCCAGTTCAGGCCGCCGTTCCAGTGGGTCAGCATGGTGAACAGCGGGAAGCCAGTGCTCAGGTCTTCATGGACCATGTCGGTACACCAGACCTGATGCGGGCAACCTTCGCGCAACATGAGCAGGCCGGTGGTGTGGTCGATCTGGCTGTCCATCAGGATGATCGCCGCGATGCCGGTATCACGCAGGGCGCGGCCCGGTTGCATGGGGGCGAAGCTCTGGAGCTGGGCACGGATGTCGGGGGAGGTGTTGCACAGCACCCAGTTCACGCCGTCATCGGAAATCGCGATGGACGACTGGGTCCGCGCCTGGGCCCGCAGGCTGCCGTCGCGAAAACCTGCGCAGTTCACGCAGTTGCAGTTCCACTGAGGGAAACCGCCGCCAGCGGCGGAACCTAGAATCTGGACGAACATGGGGGCTCCATCATTGCAACACGGAAAATAAAAGTAACGCTGAAAATAAAACGCCTCGGGTTAACGAGGCGTTGTACTGCAAGTCTGCCAAGGCAGGGATTAACGGCTGGCGAAGTACATGGTGACTTCAAAGCCGATGCGCAGGTCGGTGTAAGCAGGTTTGGTCCAGGCCATGGGAGCGTTCCTTAAGGTGATGGGACAGGTGAGACCTATACATATAGTCCACCTCCGAGGGGAGATGTTCAGATAGTTAGGTAGCTATGTTACTTAAAATTTCACAAGAATTGGCTGCAAATGTTCGAGAAAGTTAATTGCAGCCCCGGTAATGATCATTTTGCCACTTGCCAAGGCGCGCCAGGGCACGTCCCGCTGGACAGGCAGCGCCAACCGCCTTCGGCTTGAATCAGGCGCAGGGCGGCAGTGATGAGTGCAGGTCGATCGATGGAAAGAATCGCCTCGGGTAGCCGCAGCAGATAATCCGACGAGCGGTTGGCCAACTTGCCCTGCCAGAGCAACTCCGTTGCTTGAACGTGGGGCAATGCTTCAACGGAAAATTGATCGGCCAATGTTTGGCGCAAGGTAACGAATTCGGCGTCATCGGTGCTCTGGATCAATTCCGGCAACTCGCTCAAAAAATGCTCGATGTGTTGCAGCAGGCCCGGTGGTGCGACGCTCGGGGATTGCACGCCGAACAGCAGGCCGGTTTGCCCGTGCAACTGACGCAGGGCACTGAATACCGCGTAGCCAAGTTGCAGATCGACGCGCAGGCGTTGGTAGAACGGCGTCTGACAGATATGAGCCAGAAGACGCCATGCGGCTTCGTCGGCGATGTCCGTCGAGGCCGTTGGGCAGAACAGCAGCAATGCGTGTTCGTTGGAACCCGTATCGAGCGTATGCCAGAGATGCTGCGGGTGGATCGATGGCGTTGGGGTCAGCTGGTTGTCCGGGGTGCCGGGGATACGGCTCAAGGCCAGGCCCATGGCCGCTTGGGTTTGAGCCGACAGGCCAATAGCGAGGCCATCCCAGCGGGCACTCGACCAGAGTTGCGGCAAGTCATCCGAGTCCGCGGTGGGTTCAAGGCAGTGACCGGGCAATGCCTTGAGCAACTGCCGAATCGGCATGGGCGCCGATTCATCTTGAGTGCCACTCACATCCGGGTTAGCCAGTGCTTTCAGCACATGCTCCAGTACCGTGGGCATGGGTTCTTGCAGACCGGTCATTTTCAGCAGCCATTCGTTGCCCGATGCGCTGAAGGAAAAATCCACACCGGCCTGACGCGCCTCTTCCTGCAGCGACTGCAGAGGGTTTTCGAGGCTCGATTGCAGGTGCTTTGCGGGTGTCGCTTCGAGGCGCCAGCGCAGGTAAACCGCCCCTTCGGCGGTGTTATCCGGCAATGCCTGGCTGAATTGCATCGGTGAGCGTTCGCGGCGGCTGCGTGAGCGGTCCTGGGCAAAGGTGCGCAGGCCACGGTGGGCACTGGTCTGGCCACGAATCAATCCGGCGTTGGGCGCAGGTGCTTCAGACCGCAAAAACGGATTGGGTGCCGGCAGTTGCCATTGACCGGTGAAGTTATCCACAGCACCGATTTGTTGAAGGATGTCCTTGAGGGCTGTCACGCCTTGCTCGGATAGCCCGGTTTCATATTGTTCGCTGTCCAGTTTCGCCCGTTGTAGTGCGCCGCTGACTTGCTGTTGACGCTGGCGCAGGGTGGCGTACTCATCGCGCAGTTCGCTCCAGTCTTGCTGGGCGAAGAAGCCCAGCCAATCCAGTAACTGTTCTCGGATCGCTACTGGCGAGACGTTGGTTTTCAAATTGAACGCTATGTGCAGCAAGGCCTGCCCGACGAACTGGTACAACGGCGCCGCTTTCAGGCTGTCGATCCAACCATGATTTTTCAACTCGGTCAGCAGTCCACCGGGTTTTGCGGTGTTCAGCCAATGGCACAGGAACGCCAAGGCTTCAGGGGATGAATCGGGTAACGCTTTGAACGCGAACAACAGATCCAACCGACGCTCGTTCACCTGTTGATAACTGTTTTCAGATGAGTCCATCAGTGGTGCGGGCGTTTGTTGCGGGGCCGCTTTGCCCTCGGGGATGGCATCTCCAAACGCTTGGGCCAGCATTTTCAATTCTTCGAGCGGCTGAGGACCCGCCAGGCTCAAGGTCATCTGTCCGGTTTGATAATACCGTTGATGGAAGTCCTTCAGCGCTTGCTGGAATTCGGGTTGTTCAACCGGAAGGCTGTCACGGTTACCCGCATGAAAGCCCCGCAGAGGATGATGTTCGCAAAGCCCACCGAATAGCGCCACATGCTGTTGGGCCGTCGCATCTTGCGACCAGGCGACAAACTCTGCGTGCAGCACTTCCCGTTCTTTCAGCTGATCCTGCGGACTCATGCGCGGATGGGCGAGCATGTCTGACAGGCGCTCCAATCCACCGGCGAAGGCCTGAGAGGGCAGCTCGAAAAAGTAATCAGTGGTGCGTTCGTTGGTCCGCGCATTCACCTGGCCGCCATGACTTTGGACGTAGGCCATCAGGCCTTGGCCCGCAGGAAAACGCTCGGTCGCCAGAAACAGCAGGTGTTCAAGGAAGTGCGCCATTCCCGGCCAGGCCAGCGGTACGTCATGGCTGCCGGCAGCGACACGCAACGCCGCTGCGGCGCGCTTCAAATCAGGCGCGTGGCGCAGTGTCACCCGCAGGCCGTTGGCCAGGGTTTCGGTGTGGGGGCGGGAGGGATTCGGCGCAGGCATGGGCACTTCCAGAACAGTGAAGTGCCAATGCTAGCGGATTAGCGCTTGTTGAGCGCGCCGTAAAGTTCGGGGCGGCGGTCGAGGAGATAGCGATTGGCGGCGCGGGAGTCGACCATCAATTGACGATCCAGCTCGCCGACAATCAGTGCTTCATCGAGGCCGGCCTGGGCAATGCGGCTGCCATCCGGTGCGGCGATGCTGCTCTGGCCGCAATAGTGGATATCGCCTTCTCGTCCACAGTAGTTGGCGTAGGCCACGTAGCACTGGTTTTCGAAGGCGCGGGCGCGAACCGTGACATCGGCGATGAAATCAAAGGGAATCATGTTCGCCGTCGGCACCAGAATCAGCTCGGCGCCTTCGATGGCCAGACGGCGAGCATTCTCCGGAAACTCCAGGTCGTAGCAGATCAGGAATCCGAGCTTCCAGCCGTTGAGTTCAATGACTGGGAATTCGTTGGTCCCAGGGCTGAACATCGAGCGGTCCAGATCACCGAACAGGTGGGTCTTGCGGTAGTTGCAGACGCGCTCGCCCTGGGCGTCGATCAGCTGCACGGCGTTGTAGATCTGCCCGTCCTCGGTACGTTCGGGATAGCCATACAAAATGGCGATCCCGGCGGCCCGTGCAATGCGCGCAACCTGTTGTGCCGACTCACCGTTGTGCACCTCCGCCAGCACACCGACGGCATCGACGCCGATGTTGTAACCGGTCAGGAACATCTCCGGTAGCACCAGCAAATCGGCGCCTTTCGCCTCCAGCACAAGCTGCTGCAGGCGTTGCAGGTTGCCGGCGACATCCAGAGGCAGCGGTGGACATTGGTAAAGGGCTACGCGCATCAGGGATTCCTCTTACTCGGGCAGGGCGATAGGGCCTATCTCTTTGAACACATCACCCGGGCCCGGGTTCTCTTTATGTGTCGCGCCGCCGAAATGCTTCATGATGCCCCACACCGCATTGAGCGAAGTCTGCACCGCGCCTTCGACCCAGGCCGGTGTCCAGGAAACGTCGTCGCCGGCGATGAAAATCCCGCGTTGCTCTGGCGGCATGTCGTCCTGCATGAAGTGTGCATACATGCGCTGGTTGTAGCGGTAATGGCCGGGCAGGGCGCCTTTGAAGGCACCGAGGAAGTGCGGATCGGCTTCCCAGGACACGGTGATCGGATCGCCGATGATTCGTGCGGCGATATCGACTTTCGGGTAGATCTTCTTCAGCGCATCCAGCGCCAGTTTCACGCGTTTTTCCACCGGGTGCGGGAGCATTTTCAGCGCGTCGCTCATCCACGAGTACGACAGGCAAATCACCCCTGGCTTGTCGTCGCCGTTATCGAACAGGTAAGTGCCACGGGTCAGGCGATCGGTGAGGGTCATGCTCATCAGGTCGCGGCCGGTTTCCGGGTCCTTGTCCTTCCAGAACGGGCGGTCGACCATCACGAAGGTTTTCGACGACTGCATGTAACGGGTACGGTCCAGCGCCATCCACATCTTCTGCGAGAACAGGGTTTCTTCACATTCGATCTGGGTGGTCAGCAGCCAGCTCTGGCAGGTGGTCAGTACCGCAGCGTATTCGCGGGTGTCGCCGTTGTTGTCGGTGACGGCAAATCGGCCACCCGGAGCGTGAGCGATTTTCTTTACCCCGGAGCGTGGAGCACCGCTGTGCAACGACTTAAGGCTGGTGCCTTGTGGCCAGTGCACACAGCGTTCCGGTACATGGCGCCAGATACCTTGTGGCACCTGTTCCACGCCGCCGACCACCAGATGCTGGTGGTCGTCGCAGTTGGTCATCACCACACGGAAGATTTCCAACATCGAGTTGGGGAAGTCCGAGTCCCAGCCGCCGGTGCCGAAACCGACCTGGCCAAATACTTCGCGATGATGGAACGACAGTTTGGCGAAGGCTTTGGAGGTGGCGACGAAGTCATAGAAGGTGCGGTCGTCCCACAGTGGCACGAGGGTGTTCCACAGCTCTTTGAGGCGCGGTACATCGCGGTCGCGAATCGCTTGTTGGATATCGGAGAACTGCGAACCGGCTTCCAGGGCGTCGGCCCAGGCGTCAGCCACTTCCTGGAACAGTGCAGGAAGATCCGCCAGTTTCTGTGCGTAATGGGTTTTGCCTTCCAGATCGATGACAGTGCTGCCGGAGGCAGGTGTCAGCGGGTTGGGGAAGGGCTTGGTCTCAAGACCCAGCTTGTCGACGTAGTGATAGAACGCGGTGGACGACACCGGAAAGCGCATGCCGCCCAACTCGGCGACGATGCCATCAGTGCCGTTGAACGCCTGGGAGCGCAGACGGCCGCCCAGCTTCGAGGCCTCATAGACCACTGGCTTGAGGCCAAGCTTCATCAGTTCGTATGCCGCCACCAGCCCTGCGATACCGGCACCGACAATCGCCACTTCGGCACCGTGATGGTGCTCGGGAATGCTGCCCAGGCCTGCCGGATGCTCGATCCAGTCGTCGAAGGCGAAAGGAAAGTCCGGACCGAAAATGGTGACTGGTTTCTTACCGTCTGCAGGGTGGCGATTGTTCTTGTTCATGGCTGACCTTACTGGCGACCGGACGCGGGGGGCGCGTCTGAGTATAGGAAAAGATGCGAGCCATTCTAGAGAGCGTAGAGCACGTTAATAAGACGCAAAATGTCGTCGTTTTGCAGTTGAATAGATCAATATGACGAACTAGTTATTCAAACTGACAATGATGCTCTTTGTGGGAGCGAGTCTGCTCGCGAAGAGGGAGTGTCAGTTTGCATGGTGCTGACTGATGCACCGCATTCGCGAGCAGGCTCGCTCCGACAGTGGCTGCGTTCAAACCGGCTGCCCCCGATCAATCTTGCTGCTCAAGATGATCGACGTCGTGGTCTTCTCCACCCCATCCACACTGCCGATCTGATCCAGCAGTTGATCCAGTTGCTCCGGCGAATCGGTGCGCAACCACGCCACATAATCAAATTCGCCACTCACCGCGCATAGCTGCTGCACCTGCGCCATGGCACTCAGTCGGCGCAATACTTCCTTGCCGGAGCGCGGCTGCACGGTGATCCCCACGTACGCCTGCAATCCACCATCTACCAGCCGCTGGCCCAGTCGAACGCCATAACCGGTGATCACTTTGGCTTTCTCCAGCCGTGCCAGGCGCGACGTCACGGTGGTGCGAGCAATGCCCAACTGCCGGGCGAGCATGGCCACGCTCTCGCGGGCGTTGATCTGCAGGGCGGCAATCAACTGGCGGTCGATTTCGTCAAGAACGGGCGGGCGAGTGTCAGGCAAAGGAGTGTCTCCAGCGGCACGGAACAATGGTCCTGCATGTTACAGGCACATCCCGCACAGTGAATCCTTGATCTAGCCTCAGTACCGTTCATGCCATTTTTGCCTGCGACAAATTGCCATAAGTAACTAGGTAGTACATTATTCCGCCCTTGTCACAAATGGGGAAATTTTCCGACATGAATAATTCTGGGGCTGCCGCCGGCAGCAAATGGTTGCTGGCGGGGCTGGGTGTCCTGATTGCACTGATCGGGCTTGGCCTGGTGGGCGGCGGTGGCTATCTGATCACGCTGGGTGGCAGTTGGTATTTCCTGCTGATGGGCCTGGCAATGCTGGTCTCCGGCCTTATGATCGCTCGCCGCAAACCGCTGGGCGCGTGGCTGTATGGCCTGGCGCTGATCGTGACGGCGATCTGGGCGGTGTGGGACGCCGGTTTCGAATACTGGCCGCTGGTTTCACGCGTGCTGACGTTTGCCGTGATCGGCCTGGTCGTCGCGTTGATCTACCCGACATTGGTACGCGCTTCGGGTGCGACGACGGGACGTGGCGCCTACGGTCTGGCTGGCGTTCTCGGCGTCGGCGTTGTCGCCACGATGGCCTACATGTTCGTGCCGACCCACGTGGTCAAGGCCTCCAGCGAACCTGCGGTTACACCGGTTACACCCGGTACCGAGCAGAAAGATTGGGCGCACTGGGGCAACACCACCGCCGGCAATCGCTTTGCCGCGCTGGACCAGATCAACAAGGGCAATATCGACAAGTTGCAGGTGGCCTGGACCTTCCGCACCGGTGATATCCCGCAAAGCACCGGAGCGGGTGCTGAAGATCAGAACACCCCGCTGCAAATCGGTGACACGGTTTACACCTGCACTGCTTATGGCAAAGTCTTCGCCCTCGACGCCGATACCGGCGCCCAGCGCTGGAAGTTCGACCCGCAAGGCACCGCGCCTAACTGGCAGCGCTGCCGTGGCCTGGGCTACTCCGAGACTGCTGTGTCTTCGGACAATCAGCCTATAGCCTGTGCGAAACGTCTTTTTCTGCCGACAGGCGATGCGCGCCTGATCGCCATCAATGCCGAGACCGGCAAGCCTTGTGAGGACTTCGGCAACCAGGGCACTGTTGACCTGACCACCGACATGGGCGAAGTGAAGCCCGGTTACTACCAGCAGACCTCGACCCCGTTGGTCGCCGGCAACGTAGTGATCGTCGGCGGTCGTGTGGCCGATAACTATTCCACCGGCGAACCGCCAGGCGTGGTCCGAGCCTACGACGTGCGCAGTGGTGAGCTGGTGTGGGCGTGGGATCCAGGTAACCCGAACACCACCAAACGTCCACCGGCCGGAGAGACCTACACCCGTGGTACGCCGAACGTTTGGTCGGCCATGTCCTATGACGCCAAGCTCGGTCTGGTCTACCTGCCGACCGGTAACGCCACTCCAGACTTCTTCGGCGGTCAGCGCACCGAGTTCGATGACAAGTGGAGCTCATCCATCGTCGCGCTCGATGTGAAGACCGGTCAGGTGCGCTGGCACTTCCAGACCACTCACCACGACCTGTGGGACTTCGACTTGCCGGCGCAACCGCTGCTGTACGACGTGCCGGATGACAAGGGCGGCCTGCAGCCTGCGTTGGCGCAAGTCACCAAACAGGGCGAGATCTTTCTGCTCAACCGCGAAACCGGCGTGCCCATCGCGCGGGTTGAAGAGCGTCCAGTGCCGCAAGGTAGTGTGCCCGGCGAACGCTACTCGCCGACCCAGCCATTCTCGGTAGACATGCCGTCGATCGGCAATAAGACCCTGACCGAGTCCGACATGTGGGGCGCCACGCCATTTGACCAGTTGATGTGCCGCATCCAGTTCAAAGGCATGCGCCACGAAGGCGTCTACACGCCGCCGGGCATGGACCGCGCCCTGCAGTTCCCGGGCTCTTTGGGTGGCATGAACTGGGGCAGCGTCTCGGTTGATCCGAACAGCAACTACATGTTCGTCAACGACATGCGCCTGGGCCTGGCCAATTACATGATCCCGCGCGACAAGATCGGCGCCGGGGCCAGCGGCATCGAAATGGGCGTGGTTCCGCAGGAAGGCACGCCGTTCGGCGCGATGCGCGAACGCTTCCTCTCGGCGGTCGGCATTCCGTGCCAGAAGCCACCGTTCGGCACCATGTCGGCCATCGACCTCAAGACCCACAAACTGATGTGGCAAGTCCCGGTCGGCACGGTTCAAGACACCGGCCCGCTGGGCATCCGCATGCACTTGCCGATTCCGATCGGCATGCCGACCCTCGGCGCATCCCTCGCCACTCAGTCGGGCCTGCTGTTCTTCGCCGGCACCCAGGACTTCTACCTACGCGCCTTCGATACCGGCAACGGCAACGAAATCTGGAAATCGCGCCTGCCGGTAGGCAGCCAGTCTGGCCCGATGACCTACATCTCGCCGAAAACCGGCAAGCAGTACATTCTGCTGACGGTGGGCGGTGCGCGTCAGTCGACGGATCGTGGGGACTATGTGATTGCCTATGCGTTGCCCAAGTAAGGTCTGAAAAATAGGTAAGAAAAAGCCGCGCAATTGCGCGGCTTTTTTCTGTGTGAATTTTCAGTAAAGCTACAGTCACTCGTAGGTGAACGGGAGATCCAGCGTGATGGACGTGAAGAGAATGCCACCCGCTGTACGGGACCATGCCCTGCAAATCGCTAATCACGAAATGGGGCACTACGTCGTCGCTCGAGCGCTGGGTTTTGGAACGGGCGACGTGACCCTGAGCGTGTCCATGGACCTGAGGCATAAAGGGGGTGCCAGCATCACACTGGCGCGCTCGATTACATCGCTGCCAGCGATGACGGCGTACCTGGAAGCCCGGATCATGGTGCTCTATGCGGGCGCCATGGCGCAGACGTTACCTTGCGCCCAGTCCCGCGAAAAACGCGTCGATCAATCGAAAGCGGCCGCCATCCTCAACGGCGCGTTTGGGGCGGAAAAGGATGACGCAAAAATCAGGGAGCTGCGGCAACTGTTGCGCAACATCACCTACCCCGATACGGGTCCGGCTTCATCAGACTGCATCACGGCCGAGCTGACAGTGATCCATGATCGTCTGTGGTTACGCGCACAGCAGATCGTCGACGCTTATGCCGAGATCATTACCGGATTGGGGGCCGCACTCGTAGACCGCATGGCGCTCGTGGAGCAATGGGGTAGTTCGGTGGGCACCTATGAGGTCGTATTGACGCGTGGAGTGCTTGAGCGGTTATCTCCCCTGTAGGAGCGAGCTCGCTCGCGAAGGTCGTGAACGATGACGCGTAATCCTGATACCCCGCGCAGGCCTTTGGTTTTTCGCGAGCAAGCTCGCTCCTACAGGCTTTTTAACTGATTGGCCTGCGTGTCAGCACTTTCACCACATCATCGATTACCGCTTTGCTCATCGTCGCCAGATAGTGCACGGCCCAGGCGTTTAAACACAATCAAATGCGGTGCGCCATCTTACTCATGGGCATAGCTGCGTCGTCACACTTGCGTGTCAGGCAATGGGGGAATGGGTAAACCCTCTGCCGGAAATCATCGTTCACAATTACCGAGGAAAACGCACTGGCCGGACGCCCACTGGGCTCATACATTTATTCCTTTGAGGTTATATTCCTTCGGTGGCATATTTGTATGAAATGGGACGTTGAATATACCGATGAGTTTGAAGGCTGGTGGAATCGCCTCAATGACGCTGAACAGGACTCGGTCCAGGCCACGGTTATGTTGCTGGGTGATGATGGGCCGCACTTGGGTTTTCCCTATACCAGCGATATCAAGGGCTCGCGACATGGAAGCCTTCGTGAGTTGCGGGTGCAGCATTCGGGAAGGCCTTACCGGGTTTTGTATGCATTTGACCCAAGACGCTGCGCGATTCTGCTGATCGGGGGTGACAAATCCGGCCAGGATCGTTGGTATCTGGAATATGTACCGCTAGCCGAGCGTCTGTACGAAGAGCATTTGGAAGCATTGAAGAAAGAGGGCAATGACGATGGCTAAAAAATTTGCTGACTTGGTGGCACGGCGCTCTCCCGAGTCTCAAGCGCGTGTCGACGATCTGCATCGAAAACTGCGAGCGGAAATGCCGCTGCACGAGCTGCGCCAGGCTCAGGCATTGAGTCAGGACAGTTTGGCCAAGACACTTCATGTCAATCAGGCGGCAATCTCCAAGATGGAGCGCCGCACTGACATGTACATCAGCACGCTGCGTAACTACATCCGCGCCATGGGTGGTGAATTGGAAATCATCGCCACCTTCCCCGAGGGACAGGTGAAGATCGAGAACTTTGCCAACTGAACAGTCAGACACGAAAAAGCCGCGCAATGCGCGGCTTTCTTGTTTGGTGGGCCCACACGGACTTGAACCGTGGACCAAAGGATTATGAGTCCTCTGCTCTAACCAACTGAGCTATAGGCCCCAGTAGGTCGCGGATTATAACGACGGTTTCGCGGCTGTGCTATCCGAATAATCCATTACGGCTGTACGAAGAAACGTCGCGGCGAATTCGTCGGGGGGCAGTGGCAGGCTGACGATGTAGCCCTGGATCTGTTCACAACCTTCGAAGGCCAGGAATTGCTGCTGTGCCTGGGTTTCGACGCCTTCGGCAATCACGGTGAATTGCATGCTGCGCCCGAGCGCGATGATGGCGCGCACGATGGCGGCGTCGTGGGGATCGTCCGGTAAGCCGCGTACGAACGACTGGTCGATTTTTAGGATGTCCAGCGGCAGGCGTTTGAGGTAACTCAGGGATGAATAGCCCGTACCGAAATCGTCGATCGCCAGTTGCACGCCCAGTTGCTTGAGTTGATGCAGCACGGTTAAGGCTTCTTCGGCCTGGCTCATGATGAAGTTTTCGGTGATTTCCAGTTGCAGGAGCCCGGGTTTGAGGCGGTAGTCCTTGAGCAGTTGTTCGATGCGCCCGAGCAGATTCGGTTGACGCAGTTGAGCGCCCGCGAGGTTGACCGACAGCGGGCCAAGGCCCACATAGGTTTTGCTCCACTCATGTAGTTGCCGGCAGGCGGTCTCCAGCACCCAATCGCCGATTTGCAGGATCATGCCGTTTTCTTCGGCCAGGGAAATGAAGTGCTCCGGTGGCACGTCGCCAAAGGTCGGATGGCGCCAGCGAATCAGTGCTTCGGCACCGACCAGGCGATAGTCGTCGAGGCTGATCTTCGGTTGGTAGTAGAGGTGCAGTTCATTGCGCTCGATGGCGCGTCGCAGTTCATGCTCCAGCGCTATCCGCTCACTGGCTTGCGCGGTGAGGTCGCAGGTATAGCTTTCGACCCGGTTACGGCCTTTGGCTTTGGAACGGTACATCGCTGCGTCAGCGTTCTTGATCAGCGTGGCGACGTCGCAGCCGTCCTGTGGATAAAGGCTGGTGCCGATGCTGGAGCTGATGAAGAACTCGTGCTCGCCGGCCTGGAACGGTGCGGTGAAACAGTTGAGCAGCTTGGTGGCGATGTTGTCGGCATCGCTGGGTTGCTGCAGACCGGGCAACAAGATGATGAATTCGTCGCCGCCCAGGCGCGCCACGGTATCGATGTCGCGCAATTGTTCCTTGAGGCGCAGGGCAATGCCCTTGAGCAGCAGGTCGCCGACCGGGTGACCCAGGCTGTCATTGATGTGCTTGAAGCGATCCAGATCGAGGAACAGCACGGCACCTTGGCCACCGTTTTCTCTTTGGCTGTTGAGTGCGTTCTGCAAGCGGCTTTCGAACAGCGTGCGGTTGGGCAGCCCGGTCAGTGGGTCGTGGTGGGCTTGATAGTCGAGTTTGGCCTGGGCGTGCTTGAGGCTGGATATGTCAGCGAAAACGGCCACAAAGTGAGTGATGAACTTGTCCCGGTTGCGCACCGCGCTGATGGTCAGCCAGCTCGGGTAAAGCTCGCCATTCTTGCGCCGGTTGGATATCTCGCCCTGCCAGTGCCCTTCGGCGGTCAATTGATGCCACATGGCGGCGTAGAACGCGCTGTCATGCAGGCCCGAAGCGAGCAGGCGGGGTGTGTGGCCCAAGGCTTCGCTTTCGCTGTAACCGGTAATTTCGGTGAACGCACGGTTAACGGCACTGATGTGCTGCTGGGTATCGGTGATCAATACGCCCTCGGCGGTGCTCTCGAACACCGTGGCGGCCTGTTGCAGTTTTTCCTGCATCAGGTGGCGTTCGGTGATGTCCCGGGCGATGGTCAGCATGCAGTCTTCATCGCCAATCGGCAGCGGACGACTGGAGACCTCGCAGAGCCGGATCTGCCCGTCGCTACGACGAATATGGCAACTGAAATCACGGACGAAGCCATCACGGTGCAGCAGGTCGAGCATTTGTTTACGTTCATTGAGATTGACCCAGATCCCCAGGTCCAGGGCCGAACGATCCACTGACATGGCGCTGTTGAATCCGGTGATGCGGCTGAAGCCCTCGTTCACCTCCAACAGCAAGCCATCGCTCTGGCGTGACAGCAACAGGCCGTCCGGAGAGGCGTGGAAGGCCTTGGCGAATTTCTCTTCTGAGGTTTGCAGCTGTTGCTGGGTTTCTTTTAGCTGAGTGATGTCGCGCACCACCACAACCAACGCCGGGGTGGTATCGAGATCGAAGGGTTCGGCTGAGATCAGGCCGGTGAACACCTGGCCATTGCTGCGGCGAAAGGGCATCTCCAGGTTACGGATGCTGCCGGCCTGCAGGCGCTGCAACAAGCCAGGTCCCACGCCTGGAATGCCCCAGATGTTGAGGTCGGTGGCGGTCTGGCCGATGACGTCTTCGGCCTTGAGGCCGATCTGCTCTTCGAACGCTTCGTTGACCTCCAGCAAGCAGCCGTCGCAGAGCCGTGCGATGACCAGAATGTCCGGGCATTGCTGGAACACTGAAGCGAATTTTTGTTCCGACAGTCGCAGCGCTTCTTCGGTACGCTTGGTTTCGCTGATGTCGATCATCAGCCCGCGCATTACCGGTTCATGGCCATGTTCGATCAGACTGACGATGTCGCGAACCCACAAGCAACGCCCGTCGGCGGTGATGACCCGATAATCGAGGCTGTGATCGCGTCCGGCCAAGACTTCGTGATCGCAAAAATTTTGTGCGCGGGTGAGGTCGGCGGGGTGAATGATGTTGCGCCAGAACCCCGGAATCAGCCAATGCGACAGGGGGTATCCAAGCAGATCCTCGGCGTGGGGCGAGACGTAGCTGTAGGTGAAATCACTGATCCGCGCTTCCCAGGCGATGGCCGACAGACTCTCCACCAGCCCGCGATAGTGATATTCGCTGCTGCGCAGTTCCTGCTCCAGGTCTACCCGGCGGGCAATTTCGGAACTCAAGCGGCGATTGACCCGGATCACCCCGGCCAGCACAGTAATCAGCAGCAGTAACCCCGGCAGGCCATAGACCAGCAGATCGGACCAGAAAGTCCGGTGATCGAGGACGTTGCCGACCCAATGCTCCTGAATGGCGCTGATTTCCGCCGGGGTCATGTCCGCCAGAACCTTGTCCAGGATGCCAACCAGCATCTTATTATCTCGCGGTACACCCATGGCTAATTGATAGCGGTAGGGGGTTTCGCCACTGACGTACAGCCCGTCCAGTTTGAGCTGACGCAGGCTCCAGACGCTAGAGGCCAGGTCACCGACGACTGCATCCACCTCGTCGGTCGCCAGTGCTTGCAGCGCCGAGCTGACGTTGGGCATGGCCACCAGGTTCAAATCGGGATTGTGGGTGCGTAGCAGCTCATGGGGGGCGTAGTTTTCCACTACGGCGATTTTCAGCCCGTACAGGTCCTGGATTTTGCGTGGTTGGGGGCCGCCGACATGGGCCAGGATGACAATTGGAAAGTCCAGATAGGGACGGGTAAACGACAGGTAGGCCTGGCGTTCCGGGGTCGACATGATGCCCGGCAACAGGTCCAGCTTGCCTTGTTTGGCCTGCTCCAGCACCACCGACCAACTGACCGGTTCGATAGGGGTGAGTTTGATCGCCAATCGTTGACGAATCAGGTCGATATAGTCTGCTGCAAGGCCCTGGTAACGGCCTTGATCGTCACGAAACTCAAAGGGGGGCCAGGACGCATCGACGCCCAGGCGCAAGTCCGGGTGGGCCGCAAGCCAGCTACGTTCTTCGTCGGTTAGAGTCAGCGCGCCAGCCGTTGCGGTCCAGGTCATCAGCGACAGCAAAAAAAGCACGGTCGGCAGTCTGGGCATAACGGTCTCGTTATGGCTCGGGGAATGTTTCGAGTGTAGACGGGCAAATCGGGGGAAGGGGGGCAGGGGGATTAAATCTGCATAAAACAAAACCCCCGGCACGGGCCGGGGGTTATGTGATTACTCGTCGAGGAAGGAGCGCAAATGCTCGCTTCTCGTCGGGTGGCGCAGCTTGCGCAGTGCCTTGGCTTCGATCTGACGAATCCGTTCACGGGTCACGTCGAACTGCTTACCAACCTCCTCGAGGGTGTGGTCGGTATTCATGTCGATACCGAAGCGCATGCGCAGTACCTTGGCTTCACGGGCAGTGAGGCCGGACAGCACTTCGCGAGTCGCTTCTTTAAGGCTCTCAACGGTAGCAACATCGATTGGCGACTGCATGGTCGAGTCTTCGATGAAGTCGCCCAGGTGGGAGTCTTCGTCATCACCGATCGGGGTTTCCATGGAGATCGGCTCTTTAGCAATCTTCAATACCTTGCGGATCTTGTCCTCAGGCATTTCCATGCGTTCGCCCAGCTCTTCCGGCGTCGGTTCACGACCCATTTCCTGCAGCATCTGGCGGGAAATACGGTTGAGCTTGTTGATCGTCTCGATCATGTGCACCGGAATACGGATAGTGCGGGCCTGGTCGGCGATCGAGCGAGTGATCGCCTGACGGATCCACCAGGTGGCATAAGTCGAGAACTTGTAACCACGACGGTATTCGAACTTGTCTACCGCTTTCATCAGACCGATGTTGCCTTCCTGGATCAGGTCGAGGAATTGCAGGCCACGGTTGGTGTACTTCTTGGCGATGGAGATCACCAGACGCAAGTTCGCTTCAACCATCTCTTTCTTCGCGCGGCGGGCCTTGGCCTCACCGATCGACATGCGACGGTTGATGTCCTTGATTTCGGCGATGGTCAAACCGGTTTCGGTTTCCAGCGCGATCAGCTTCTGCTGGCAACGAATGATGTCCGGTTGCACGCGACCGATGGCTTCAGCGTATTTGCTTTTGCCTTTGGCCAGTGCGTCGGACCAGCTTTCGTCGATTTCATTGTTCGGGAACTGACGCAGGAAATCGGCGCGCGGCATGCGCGCATCACGAACGCAGAGCTGCATGATTGCCCGCTCTTGCTGACGCAGACGATCCAAGGCACTGCGAACACGCTCGACCAAGCCTTCGAATTGCTTCGGCACCAGTTTGATCGGCATGAACAAGTCGGCCAGTGCCAACAGCTCGGCAATCGCTGCCTTGTTGTGGCGACCGTGCTTTTTCAGGGCCTTGCGAGTGATTTCCATCTGATCGGCCACAGCGCCAAAACGCTGTGCAGCGATGATCGGATCCGGACCGCTTTCGGCTTCCTCTTCGTCTTCCGAGGCTTCGCCGTCTTCGTCGTCGGAGTCGTCATCCGCTTTTGCGGCTTTCTCGTCGATCGGCGGCGGTACTTCTGCCGCAGGTGGCGCAATGCCATCGTCCGGGTCGATGTAGCCGCTCAGGACGTCGGACAGGCGGCCACCTTCGGTGGTGACGCGAGTGTATTCCGAGAGAATGTGCTCGACCGTGCCAGGGAAGTGCGCAATTGCGCTCATCACTTCACGGATGCCTTCCTCGATACGCTTGGCGATTTCGATTTCGCCTTCACGAGTCAGAAGCTCGACCGTACCCATTTCGCGCATGTACATGCGCACTGGGTCAGTGGTGCGACCGATATCGGTCTCCACCGCTGCCAACGCAGCGGCTGCTTCTTCCGCAGCGGCCTCGTCGGTATCGGCGTCGGCCAACATAAGGGCGTCCGCATCCGGAGCACTCTCGTGTACGGGGATCCCCATGTCGTTAATCATGCGGATGATGTCTTCCACCTGCTCTGGATCTGAAATATCCTCGGGCAGGTGGTCGTTGACCTCGGCGTAAGTCAGATATTTCTGCTCACGACCCAGTTTGATCAACTCAATAATACGAGACTGCTGTTGCGCTTTTCCGGACATAACACCCTATCCACTGAAGGTCTTGGCGGGCAAAAAACAAGCCGAGGATTATACCTGAGCTATGACCTCACGCGCCAGTTGAGGTCGGGTTTGATGCGGAAACATTCTGTTTTAAGAGCTCGCGCATCTGTTTCGCTATCTGAATTTGCTCTTCAGCCGATAATCCCGGCTGCCTTGCTTTCTTGATGAGTTCATCGAGGGTTTGCGTATGCTGACCCGCGGATAATCTAGTAATGGTGTCTAAAAACTGCTGTTCAAGGTTATCGCCGTCAATTAGCCACTCCTTTTCCGCGAGTGCTTTCAAGAGGCGTCCTTGCTCTGTGCCGTGCCAACGGGCCATCAACTGAATAGAGTTTAGCCTAGGATTTTTCTGCACGGCCTCGATCAAGGCGATTAGCACCTGAGCGTATGTATTGCTTTCGTTTGCAAAATGATCAGCGCTCTCAACCTTGCCGGCCAGTTGCGGGTGGTGGATAAGCGTGCGCAATGCAATAAGCGTCGGGGCTTCTACTGCCACTGGCGTGCGAGGGGTATAGGATTCATCGCGATCGCCGCGCTTGCCGTTTTTGCTCCAGGGCTTCTTGTCCCATTTCTTGCCGCCGGTGCCGGGTTTCTTCGGTGTCCACTCCTGCTGGGGCGTGAAGGCCTCCTGAGGCTGGTGGAAGTCGGAGTAGTCCGGCATGGCGTCGTAATCCATGCCTGGGTCATAGGGTGGCGGTGCGTCCTGCGGTGCGCTATGCACCAGTTGGCTGACCGCTTCGCCGCTCAATCCCGTGATTTCCAGCAGGCGCTGGCGCATCAGGGTGCGCAGGTTGGCGCCCGGTACCTTGTCGATCAACGGCGCAGCGAGGGTGGCCATGTGAGCCTTGCCTTCCAGTGATCGCGGGTCGGCTTCTTCGGTCAGCTGCTGGAAGAAGTAGTCTGCCAGCGGTTGTGCATGTTGATTGATTCGTGCGCGGAAGGCGTCGGTGCCTTCGGAGCGAATGAGGGTGTCCGGGTCTTCGCCTTCAGGCAGGAACAGGAATCGCGCACGGCGGCCGTCCTGCAGGCTCGACAGGGTTGCCTCCAGGGCTCTCCAGGCTGCATTGCGACCCGCCTGGTCGCCGTCGAAGCAAAAGAGGACGCTTGGCACTACACGAAACAGTCGTTTCAAGTGTTCTTCGCTGGTGGCCGTACCCAGGGTTGCGACGGCATTGCGCAGGCCTTGCTGGGCCAGGGCAATAACGTCCATGTAACCCTCGACGACAATGATTTCGTCGAGGTTACGGTTGTTCTTGCGTGCTTCATACAGGCCATAGAGCTCCTGGCCCTTATGGAATACCGGGGTTTCCGGCGAGTTCAGGTACTTCGGCTTGTCGTCACCCAGCACCCGGCCGCCAAAGGCAATGATACGCCCGCGGCTGTCGCGGATCGGGAACATCACTCGGTCGCGGAAGCGATCGTAGCGCTTGCCGGTTTCGGCGTTTTCGATCAGCAGGCCGGCATCGATCATGGCTTTTTGTTGCAAGGTATCGCTGCTCAAGTGCTTGAACAGGTTGTCCCAACCGGGTGGTGCAAAGCCGAGGCCGAAATCCCGGGCGATTTCTCCGGTCAGCCCGCGACCCTTCAGGTAATCCACGGCGGCTTTGCGCGCCGGGTGGCTTTTCAGCGCCTGGCGGTAGAAATCGGCGGCGGCCGTAAGTAATGGGTACAGCGGCGAGTCGGTCGGTTGCCGTGGTTTGTGCGGCCGGCCGCTTTCTTCGCGGGGGATTTCCATGCCGGCGGCTTTGGCCAATTCTTCGACAGCCTGGGGGAAGTCCAGGTTGTCGTGGTCCATGATGAAGCCGAGGGCATTTCCGCCGGCGCCGCAGCCGAAGCAGTAGTAGAACTGTTTGTCGGGGCTGACGCTGAAGGACGGGGTTTTCTCTTTGTGAAACGGGCAGCAGGCGGTGTGGTTCTTGCCGGCCTTTTTCAGTTGCAGGCGCGAGCTGACCACGTCGACGATGTCGGTGCGGTTCAGAAGGTCGTCAATGAAGCTCTGGGGAATTAGCCCGGCCATGGCGTTCTCGTCATCTGCGCTGAAAGGGGTCCGTAATAACGACGGGCGGACGAATGCGGGTCATTGTCTGAGGCGCGCAAGCTGTGCGGCTCGACCAGTGTCGTCTGCGTTATCGTTATCGGGAAGTGTATCTGCCGAAAATCCACTGACGTTAATGCCAATCAGTATTCGATCATTTGAAAGTGTTGCGCTGAATCCGGCTGCGGCCCGTCAAGGGTCTCGGATAGCTCATCATGCGGCACGCAAGCGGTGCCTTGGGCTGATCGTCGTGAGAGGAATCAGTGGGTGTGCTCGTCAGTAGCCTTGAAAGGCTCGTCAGAAAAGACGTGCACCGCTGGCAAAAGAGCCAGGTCTGACGCGGTGAAGCAGATTTGTCTCGGTCGCATCTGCGGCTTTGACAGTGAAGCATCAAGCGTTTTACGCAAATGCCATAAGCCCGGCTGAGGGCCGGGCTTGGCAGAAGCTTGCTACGATCGTCTGTGTATTAGTACAGACGAACGGCGCGGCGCTGTTCGCGCTGAACTTTCTTGGCGTGACGCTTAACAGCAGCAGCTGCTTTGCGCTTACGCTCAGAAGTTGGCTTCTCGTAAAATTCGCGGCTACGAACTTCAGCCAGTACACCGGCTTTTTCGCAGGAGCGCTTGAAACGACGCAGAGCTACGTCGAAGGGTTCGTTCTCTTTTACTTTGACGGCTGGCATCCAGAGCTACCTTCATTCATTACCGGGGTCAACATCCTCGCGGCAAAAGAGCACTTGAAGACGTCGGTTTTTAAGGGTTGCGGATGTTAACCCCTCATCGCTCGGAATGCAAAGCCTCTGATCGAAAACCGCTGGTCGGGGCATCACGCGACGACTATTATGCGCGCCTTCGAATTCAGCCTAAACAAGGCGCAAACCCATGCTAGTACTGGGATTAGAAACCTCTTGCGACGAAACCGGCGTCGCACTTTACGACAGTGAGCGCGGCCTGCTGGCCGATGCGCTGTTCAGTCAGATCGACCTGCATCGTGCCTATGGTGGCGTGGTGCCCGAGCTGGCTTCGCGCGATCACGTCAAGCGTATGCTGCCCTTGATTCGTCAGGTGTTGGCCGAAGCGGACTGTGTGCCGACGGAGATCGACGCCATTGCCTATACCGCCGGTCCCGGCTTGGTAGGGGCATTGCTGGTGGGCGCTTCCTGTGCCCAGGCACTGGCCTTTGCCTGGGGGATTCCGGCGCTGGGTGTGCATCATATGGAAGGTCACTTGCTGGCACCCATGCTGGAGGCGCAACCACCGGAATTTCCGTTCGTCGCTTTGTTGGTGTCCGGTGGTCACACGCAGCTTGTGCAGGTTGACGGCATAGGTCAGTACACGCTGTTGGGCGAGACCCTGGACGACGCCGCAGGTGAAGCTTTCGACAAGACGGCCAAGATGATGGGGCTCAACTATCCGGGCGGCCCGGAAATCGCTCGCTTGGCGGACCAAGGCGTCGCAGGACGTTTCGTCTTCCCGCGTCCGATGTGCGATCGCCCTGGTCTGGACTTCAGTTTCAGTGGCCTGAAAACCTTTGCGTTGAACACCTGGCAACAGTGCGTGAGCGCCGGGGACGACAGTGAGCAAGCCCGTTGCGACATCGCTCTGGCGTTCCAGCAGGCCGTGGTGGAGACTTTGACCATCAAGTGCAAGCGTGCCCTTAAGGCCGCCGGCATGAAGAGTCTGGTGATCGCCGGGGGCGTGAGTGCCAACAAGGCATTGCGCATTTCCCTGGAAAAGATGCTTGGCGATATGAAAGGCAATGTTTTCTACGCTCGGCCACAGTTCTGTACGGATAACGGCGCGATGATCGCGTTCGCCGGCTGCCAGCGTTTGCAGGCCGGTCAGCAGGAAAGCCTGGCGATCAGCGTGCAAGCCCGCTGGCCAATGGAACAGTTGTCGGCGTTGTAATGAGTGGCGCTCATGTCCGGCATCTAAAAATGCCGTTCGCGCCCGGCGAACAGGTCGCGTAAATTGCCGCGATGGCGCCAGACGATCAATCCTGTGAGTGCGCTCATGGGGAGCAGTGCTGCCGGCTCCTGCCAAGCCAGTAGCGGCAGGGTCAGCGGTGTGGCGATCAGGGCGGCCAGCGAGCTGGTACGGGTCAGATAGAACGTCAGTAGCCAGGCGCAGACCGCCAGCAGTGCTGCTGGTGGGTACAGGCCCAGCAACATTCCGGCGGCAGTGGCGACACCCTTGCCACCACGAAAGCGGAAGTACAGCGGGAACAGGTGACCGATGACGGCGCAGACGCCAATCCAGGCCTGATCCTGCAGCGAAAGGCCGACAACACCGGCGATCAGCACGGGCAGCAGGCCTTTGCAAAGGTCACCGAGCAACGTCAGGATGGCGAGTTTCTTGCCGGCCAGGCGCAACATGTTGGTGGCGCCGGCATTGCCAGAGCCGCTCGATCGCGGATCGGGATTACCGGTCAGGCGGCTGAGCAAAATGGCAAAGGACAGAGAGCCGAGCAGGTAGGCGAGGATCGCCAATAACCAAAACATGCTAACTATTCCGGGCGAGGACGCCCTGATTCTAACGGCGCAATGCGCCCTTGTCGTGTAGCGGAGAAAAGTGCTTGGACAGAGTGTTTATCGAGGGCCTGGAAGTCGACACCGTGATCGGTGCCTACGACTGGGAGCGAGGCATCCGACAGTGCTTGCGTCTTGATCTGAGTTTCGCCTGGGATAATCGCCCGGCTGCCGCTGGTGACGACCTGACCTTGGCCCTCGATTACGCGAGCGTTTCGTCGCGCATCCAGGCTTTTGCCGAGCAGGCGCAATTC
Source organism: Pseudomonas baetica (assembly GCF_051216495.1). Taxonomy (GTDB): domain Bacteria; phylum Pseudomonadota; class Gammaproteobacteria; order Pseudomonadales; family Pseudomonadaceae; genus Aquipseudomonas; species Aquipseudomonas baetica_B. The sequence continues at coordinate 22,511 of NZ_JBPKAM010000021.1, forward strand.
CAACTGGTCGAGACCTTTGCCGAGCGATTGGTTGAAGTGTTGATGAGCGAGTTCAAGATCACCTGGATGCGTCTCAAGCTGACTAAGCCAGGCGCGGTTCCTGCCGCGATCGGTGGCGTGGGCGTGGAGATCGAGCGCGGATGTCGCTGACTCAGGTGTATCTCGGGCTCGGTAGCAATATCGAGCGCGAATCCCATTTAAAAGCCGGCCTGGATGCCTTGGCGGGATTTTTGGTGGATATCCAATGTTCACCGGTCTTCGAAAGTCAGCCGGTGGGCATCAAGAGCGGGCCGTTCTTCAATTTCGTGGTGTCGGCCTTTACCGATTTGCCACTGATGGAGCTCGATCGCCGGCTGAAATTCATTGAGGCCGACAATGGCCGCTATGCGCCGGACCGCAAGGGATTGCCGCTTGATATCGATGTGCTGTTATTTGGCGATCTGGCAGGCAATTTCGATGGCTTGGTTCTGCCGCGAGCCGAAATCCTGAAGAATGCCTTTGTGCTGTGGCCGTTATCGCTGATCGCACCGGATCGGGTGCATCCAGGTGTAGGCAAAAGCTTTGCGACTTTGTGGCGTGAGTCGCAGATTGATCAGGTGTTGGCACCGGTGGCGTTTGAATGGCGCGGGGAGCAGTTGACACCTTCGGATTTGTTGTAAGGCTATTCGCGAGCAGGCTCGCTCCCACAGGGGCGGCACAACACTTGTGGGAGCGAGCCTGCTCGCGAAGCTTTTCAGACAGAAGCCGCCTCTTTGTAGGCCTTCAAAGCCTTGAGCCGTTCACGCTTGATCGCTTCACCCAGCTCCGGCCCTTGGAACCCTTTCTCCAGCAGCGGCTGAACCGACACGCTTCGCGCCGCCTTTGCCGCTCCGCGCAAATAATCTGCTTGTGGATAACTTCGTTGCTCCAACCCTTTGCGTCCACGAGCGTCCATCTCGCAGGCCGCGATGAATTCCTCGAACCGCTGCGGTCGGCGGTAAACGTCGAAGCTATGGAGCAATTCCAGCAGGGTTGATGGCTTCAATTCCAGAGCACGATGGCCGTGGGTGTGGTATTCGCCCACCAGCAGTGCCAGTTCCTGGCAATCCCTTGGCGCCTTGAAGCGTTCGTTGACCGCTTTGATCAGCTTAAGCCCCTTGAACTCGTGGGCGATGTGCCGTGGCCATTCCTCTTCCGGCGTCAGCCCTTTGCCAAGGTCATGCAGCAGGCAGGCCCAGCGCACGGTCAGCGGTTGCTTATGTTGCGCGGCTTGCTCCAGTACGCTCAGGGTGTGAGCGCCTGTATCGATTTCCGGGTGATGAGCTTCTGGTTGCGGTACACCGAACAGCGCGTCGATTTCCGGCATCAACACCTTCAGCGCGCCGCACGCGCGCAGCACTTCGATGAACACCTGAGGTTGGTTTTCCATCAGTGCGCGGGAGATTTCTTTCCAGCTGCGTTCAGCGGTCAATGCTTCAAGTTCGCCTGATCCACTGAGTTGGCGCATCAACGCCAGCGTTTCCTGGGCGACGGTGAAACCGAGTTCGGCATAACGCGCAGCAAAACGGGCTACACGCAGAACCCTGAGTGGATCTTCGGCGAATGCGGGGGAAACGTGGCGAAGTACGCGATCTTCAATATCTCGTTGACCGTGGTAAGGGTCGGTCAGGTTCTGTTGATCGTCCTCGGCCATGGCATTGATCGTCAGATCACGGCGGATCAGGTCTTCCTCAAGGGTTACCTCGGGGCTGGCGTGAAAGGTGAAACCGCCGTAACCGCGTCCGCTCTTGCGCTCGGTCCGGGCAAGTGCGTACTCCTCCCCGGTTTTGGGATGAAGGAACACTGGGAAGTCCGCGCCTACCGGGCGAAAGCCTTGGGCCAGCATTTCTTCGGTAGTGGCGCCGACCACGACCCGATCGATGTCGGTGACAGGAATACCCAGCAGGCGATCGCGTACAGCACCGCCAACTTTATAGATCCGCATAAAAAACCTCCGTTAGCTCGACAGGATAACCGTTGCGTCGAGCTTTCGGAGGTTCAGCTGGATCAAAGATGGATGACGGCCAAGTCCAGTCGACCGTAATCGCCTTCACTATGCTCGCTTCTGGGCGGAACATGATGGGTTTTCATCACCTGATCACCTTGCAGGGTCTCCAGGTGAATGTCGAAGCCCCAGAGGCGGTGCAGGTGCTTGAGCACTTCTTCGGTGGAGTCTCCCAGCGGTTTGCGGTCGTGTTGCTGATGGCGCAGGGTCAGGGACCGGTCACCACGCCGGTCGATACTGTAGATCTGTATGTTGGGCTCGCGATTACCGAGGTTGTATTGCGCAGCCAGGGTTTCACGGATGATTCGGTAGCCGCCCTCGTCGTGAATCGCCGGAACCAGCAGATCGTCCTTTTGGTCGTCATCGAGAATGCTGAACAGTTTCAGGTCGCGGATGACCTTGGGCGACAGGTACTGCAGGATGAAGCTTTCATCCTTGAAACTGCTCATGGCGAATTTAATGGTCGACAGCCAGTCGGAGCCGGCAATTTCCGGAAACCAGCGGCGATCTTCTTCTGTTGGCTCCTCGCACATGCGGCGGATATCGCGGTACATGGCAAACCCTAGGGTGTAAGGGTTGATTCCACTGTAATAAGGGCTGTCGAACCCAGGCTGAAAGACCACGCTGGTATGGGAGGTCAGGAACTCCATCATGAAGCCGTCGGTGACGAGGCCTTCGTCATACAGGTCGTTCATCAATGTGTAGTGCCAGAAGGTGGCCCAACCTTCGTTCATCACCTGAGTCTGGCGTTGTGGATAAAAATACTGGGCGATCTTGCGCACGATCCGCACGATTTCCCGCTGCCACGGCTCCAGTAGCGGTGCGTGTTTTTCGATGAAGTAGAGGATGTTTTCCTGGGGTTCGGCGGGGAAGCGCGCATTGTCCTTGTCGCTGTACTTGTCCGCGCCTTTTGGAATGGTCCGCCACAAATCATTGATCTGTTTCTGCAGGTGCTCTTCCCGGTCCTTCTGCCGGCGACGTTCTTCTTCGGCGGAAATCGGATATGGCCGTTTGTAGCGGTCGACGCCGTAGTTCATGAGTGCGTGGCAGGAGTCGAGCAGGTCCTCGACCGCATCGATGCCGTGGCGTTCTTCGCACTGCATGATGTACTGCTTGGCGAACACCAGGTAATCGATGATTGAGCTGGCGTCGGTCCAGGTTCGGAACAGGTAATTACCCTTGAAAAAACTGTTGTGGCCGTAGCACGCATGCGCCACGACCAGCGCTTGCATGCAGATGGTGTTCTCTTCCATCAGGTAGGCGATGCATGGGTCCGAGTTGATGACGATCTCGTAGGCCAGGCCCATCTGGCCGCGGCTGTAGGATTTTTCGGTGCTGAGAAAGTGTTTGCCATAGGACCAGTGGTGATAACCCAATGGCATGCCGACTGAGGCATAGGCGTCCATCATCTGTTCAGCGGTGATCACTTCTATCTGGTTGGGATAAGTGTCGAGCGCATAGCGGGCCGCGAGCCGACTGATTTCACGGTCGTAGGCCTGGATCAGCTCGAACGTCCACTCTGAACCGGTGGAAATGGGTTGGCGCTTCAGCTCTTTGGCGGTCATGTCACTAACCTGCGCTGGAAGAGTTCACGGAAGACCGGATAGATATCTCCGGCCGAGACCAGTTGTTGCTGGGCAAAGGTGTCAGAAAAGGCTTCGGCGATGCGCTCGTACTCGAACCACAGGGCCTGATGTTCGCGCGGGGTTATCTCAACGTAAGTGTAGTACTGCACGAACGGCATGATCTGGTTGATCAGGATGTCGCGGCAAATCGGCGAGTCATCGTTCCAGTTGTCACCGTCGGATGCCTGGGCGGCGTAGATATTCCACTCGTTGGCCGGATAGCGCTCGGCCATGATCTCCTGCATCAGTTTCAAGGCACTGGACACGATGGTCCCACCGGTTTCGCGGGAGTAGAAGAATTCTTCCTCATCCACCTCGCGTGCGCTGGTATGGTGGCGGATGAACACGACGTCGATCTTGTCGTAGTTACGTTTGAGGAACAGGTACAGCAGGATAAAGAAGCGCTTGGCAATATCCTTGGTTGCCTGGGTCATTGAGCCGGATACGTCCATCAGGCAGAACATCACCGCCTTCGAGCTCGGGTTGGGTTGTTTGATCAGCAGGTTGTACTTGAGGTCGAACGTATCGAGAAACGGCACGCGGTGAATACGCGCGCTGAGTTTTTCGATTTCTGCTTCAAGTGCCTGGATATCGCCGAAATTATCGGGTTCTTCCTGTCTCAATCGCAGGAGTTCTTCCTTGGCTTCTCGCAGTTTCGCGCGACTGCTGCCCGAGAGCGCAATTCGCCGTGCATGGGCGGAGCGCAGGGTGCGGATGATGTTGATCCTCGACGGGTTACCTTCGTTGCTGATCCCGGCGCGAACGGTTTTGAAGGTGTCGGTGCCGGTCAGGTTACGCTTGACCAGATTGGGCAGCTCAAGATCCTCGAACATGAACTCGAGGAACTCTTCCTGAGTGATCTGGAAGACGAATTCGTCCATCCCTTCGCCAGTATTGCCGGCTTTGCCAGGCCCTCTGCCGCCGCCACCTCCCGGTGGGCGGGCAATATGTTCACCGCTGGTGAATTCCTTGTTGCCGGGGTGAACGACGGTTTGTTTTCCCCCGCGGCCGTGGTGAAGCACCGGCTCATCTATGTCGCGGCCGGGAATGCTGATTTGCTCGCCGTGTTCCATGTCGGTAATGGAGCGCCGGCTGACCGCCTCTTCTACGGCCTTCTTGATGTGATCACGATAACGCCGCAGAAACCGCTGGCGGTTTACCGTGCTCTTGTTCTTGCCATTGAGACGTCGGTCGATCACATAGCTCATAGGGAGCCCTCCGGGCAGCTACAAGTTACAAGCTTCAAGCTACAAGCTCGAAGCTTTCAAAGCAAACAGAAGCCACCAACAGCCTCAAGCGCCCGTACGGTGTGCTTGAGGCTTGTAGCTTGCCGCTTGCCGCTGCCTTACTGTGATTTTCTGACCCGCAGATACCACTCGGACAGCAGTCGTACCTGTTTGTCGGTGTAGCCCCGCTCGACCATCCGTGTGACGAAGTCGTTGTGTTTTTGCTGGTCTTCTTTGCTGGCCTTGGCGTTGAAACTGATGACCGGCAGCAGGTCCTCGGTGTTGGAGAACATTTTTTTCTCGATGACCACCCGCAATTTTTCGTAGCTGAGCCAGGTCGGGTTCTTGCCGTTGTTATTGGCGCGGGCGCGCAGCACGAAGTTGACGATTTCGTTGCGGAAATCCTTCGGATTGCTGATGCCGGCCGGTTTTTCGATTTTCTCCAGTTCCTCGTTCAGTGCCACGCGGTTGAGGATTTCGCCGGTTTCCGGGTCGCGGTATTCCTGGTCCTGGATCCAGAAGTCGGCGTACAGCACATAGCGATCGAAGATGTTCTGGCCGTACTCGCTGTAAGACTCGAGGTAGGCGGTCTGGATTTCCTTGCCGATGAATTCGATATAACGCGGTGCCAGGTATTCCTTGAGGTAGCGCAGGTAGCGCTCGCGGGTCTCGGCCTGGAACTGTTCCTGTTCGATCTGTTGTTCGAGCACGTAGAGCAAATGCACCGGGTTGGCAGCAATTTCATGAGGATCGAAGTTGAAAACCTTCGACAGGATCTTGAATGCGAAGCGGGTCGACAGACCGTTCATGCCTTCGTCGACACCCGCATTGTCGCGGTATTCCTGGATCGACTTGGCCTTCGGATCGGTGTCCTTGAGGTTTTCGCCGTCATACACGCGCATCTTGGAGTAGATGTTGGAGTTCTCCGGCTCTTTCAGGCGAGAAAGCACAGTGAACTGGGCCAGCATTTTCAAGGTATCGGGTGCGCAATGGGCTTTGGCCAGCGAGCTGTTGAACAGCAGCTTGTCGTAGATCTTCACTTCGTCGCTGACCCGCAGGCAGTACGGCACTTTGACGATGTAGATACGGTCGATGAACGCTTCGTTGTTCTTGTTGTTGCGGAAGGTATGCCATTCCGACTCGTTGGAGTGGGCCAGCAGGATCCCGGTAAAAGGAATCGCCCCCAAACCTTCGGTACTGTTGTAGTTGCCTTCCTGGGTGGCGGTCAGCAATGGGTGCAGCACCTTGATCGGTGCCTTGAACATCTCGACGAATTCCATCAGGCCTTGGTTGGCCCGGCACAGTGCGCCCGAGTAGCTGTAGGCGTCGGCGTCGTTCTGCGGATATTCTTCCAGTTTGCGGATATCAACCTTGCCTACCAGTGCCGAGATGTCCTGGTTGTTTTCATCTCCCGGCTCGGTTTTGGCCACGGCGATCTGATTGAGGATCGATGGGTAGAGTTTCACCACGCGGAACTGGCTGATGTCTCCGCCGAATTCGGCCAGGCGTTTGGTTGCCCATGGCGACATGATGGTGTTGAGGTAGCGCCGTGGAATGCCGAAATCTTCCTCGAGGATTGCGCCATCTTCAGTGGCGTTGAACAGGCCCAGAGGCGATTCGAAAACCGGCGAGCCCTTGATCGCATAGAAGGGCACCTTTTCCATCAATTGCTTCAGTTTTTCGGCCAGGGACGATTTACCACCACCGACGGGACCGAGCAGGTAGAGGATCTGCTTCTTCTCTTCCAGGCCTTGAGCGGCATGGCGGAAATACGACACGATCTGGTCGATGCATTCTTCCATCCCGTGGAAGTCTTCAAAGGCCGGATAGCGGCGAATCACTTTGTTGGAGAATATTCGCGACAGTCTCGAGTTGGTCGAGGTGTCGAGCAGCTCCGGTTCACCGATGGCCAGGAGCAAACGCTCGGCGGCGGAAACGTAGGCGCTACGGTCCTTTTTGCACAGTTCCAGATACTCTTGCAGCGTGAGCTCTTCCTGGCGTGTGGACTCGAAACGTTGTTGGAAGTGGCTAAAGATACTCATGACGTCACCTCGCTCGATACGTGGAGCCGACGCCGGATCACTCAGTCGATGCTGGCAGCAACCGAACAGGCGGTCGCTGTTTACCCCCCAGAACTCTTCCAAAGCCAATTGCTTCGAAAGCTACTCCCGATGATCCGCGCGCCGGTGTACCGGCTCTCCCCTGTTTTGGATGGCCTGCGCTTAAGGATAGTTGGGAATTCGGGAGGTAAAGGCTGGATACGTAATTAGTTGTGGCAGACCGTTCGTCTGCCACCGCGCTAGCCCGCGCAAGCCGGGGCTTGCGTGTTACAAAAAAATTATTCGGAAGAGCCTTGCGCTGTTTCCGAGGGATAAGTCGTACGCCACAGCTCAAAACCACCATCCATGCTGTAAACGTCGGAGAAGCCCTGGCTGATCAGGTAGGCGGCTGCGCTCTGGCTGGAGTTGCCGTGGTAGCAGACCACCACCAGTGGCGCATCGAGATCAGCATTACGGATGAAATCAGAAATGGAGTGGTTGTCCAGATGCTTCGAGCCGGCGATGTGCAGCGAGGCATAGGTTTGCGGGTCGCGGATATCGACCACCACGGCACCTTGCTCGCGCAGGGCCTGGGCCTGTTCCGGGGGAATACGTTTGAATTCGCTCATGGCGGGCTCCTGTGGCTCGGCTGAAAGCGCAGTCTAGCGCGGGGCGCTGGCTGACGATGGTTCGGAAATGGGTGGGGTGACCGGTGGTTTGGCAGCGTGGCCATGCTCATCGCATTTGCAGGATAAGCGTTCGCCGCTGTCGACGTTCATCAGCGTCAGGGCGCCACCCCAGACACAACCGGTGTCGAGGGCCGAGATGCCCGGCTCAAGGACTTTGCCTTCCAGTGCGGCCCAGTGACCAAAGATGATCTTCAGGTCCTTGGCCTTGCGTTCCTTGTGCAGGAACCAGGGTTTGTAACCCGGTGGAGCGCTGTCGAGGCCTTCCTTGCTCTTTAGGTCAAGCTTGCCTTCAGCCGTACAGAAACGCATCCGGGTGAAATAGTTGGTGATCACCCGCAGACGAGTCACGCCTTTGAGATCGTTGTCCCATTTCGCCGGATCGTTGCCGTACATGCCATCGAGGTAGGGCGGAAACAGGTTGTCGTCGCGTAGGGCTTTCTCAACCTCGGCGGCACACTTCAGGGCTTTGCGAAGCGACCATTGTGGTGGAATGCCGGCATGCACGAGTGCCACATTGCGTTGTTCGTCGTAATGCATGAGTTTTTGCTGGCGTAGCCAGTCCAGCAGCTCGGCGCGATCCGGTGCGTCGATGATTTCACGCAGGGTGTCGGCTTTCTTCAGGCGTTCTATGTTCTGTCCGGCGGCCAGCAAATGCAGGTCGTGGTTGCCAAGCACGCAAACCAGCGATTCACGGATGCTGTAAAGGAAGCGCAGGGTATCGAGCGACTGCGGACCACGGTTGACCAGGTCGCCGACCAGCCACAGGCGATCCTTTGCCGGGTCGAACGCGACCTGCTTGAGCAGGCACTGCAGCGCTTCCAGGCAGCCCTGCAGATCACCGACGGCATACGTTGCCATCAGTGCAAGGCTCCGGGCACCGCCAGGCGGAACGGAGCGATGATGGCATCGAATTGCTTACCGTCCTCGGCAATCATCTGATAACTGCCTTGCATGGTGCCCACTTTGGTGGTCATGACCGTGCCGCTGCTGTAGGTGTGGCTCCTGCCGGCCTCGATCAACGGCTGCTGGCCAACCACGCCTGCACCGCGAACCTCTTCGACATGTCCGTCGCCATCGGTGATCACCCAGTGCCGGGACAACAGCTTGGCCGGTAGCAGGCCATTGTTTTTCACGGTGATGGTGTAGGCAAAGGCAAAGCGGTCTTGTTCGGGTTGCGATTGTTCTGCCAGATAGTGAGTGACGACGCTGACGTCGACCTGATAGCGAGGATCGGACATGCAAGAGGCCTTAAAAACGAAGCGGGACGCGGGGCGTAGCTGATGGAGTTCAGTCTAGGCCAAGTATCGGGTAGTAAACCAGACATGGGCGTTGGTGTCCTACCCGATAACGTCAGGTCCTTCAGGCGTCCGCAGGCTTTTGCTGGGACTGCTCGCTGAGTTTGTCCGCCAGGCGCACGAAAGCGGCCAGATCGAGTTGCTCTGGGCGCAGGCTGCCATCGACACCGGCGGCTTCGATTTCGGCGTTGCTCAGCAGCAATTTGAGCGTATTGCGCAGGGTTTTACGGCGCTGGTTGAACGCTTCGCGTACGACGCGCTCCAGCAAGCGGTGGTCCTTGGCTGGGTGCGGCAGCACGGCGTGAGGCACCAGGCGCACGATGGCCGAATCGACTTTCGGTGGCGGGTTGAACGCTCCCGGGCCAACGTTGAACAGGTGTTCAACCCGGCAATGGTACTGAACCATGATCGACAGCCGTCCCCAGTCACCGCCCCCAGGTCCCGCCGCCAGGCGTTCAACCACTTCCTTTTGCAGCATGAAGTGCATGTCGCGAATCAGGTGGGCGTTGTGCAGCAGGTGGAAAATCAGTGGCGTAGAGATGTTGTACGGCAGGTTACCGACGACACGCAGGCTCTTGGGTGCGGCGTTCAGGGTGTTGAAGTCGAACTTCAGCGCATCACCCTGGTGCAGGTTGAAGTTGCTCCTGCCTGCGAACTGCTGGTTGAGGATCGGGACCAGGTCCTTGTCCAGTTCCACTACGTCGAGTTGGGCGCCGCTATTGAGCAAGCCCTGAGTCAGTGCGCCCTGGCCCGGGCCGATTTCCAGCATTCGGTCTTCGGGTTTGGCGTGGATGGAACGCAGGATGCGGTCGATCACTCCAGCGTCGTGCAGAAAGTTCTGGCCAAAGCGCTTGCGCGCCTTGTGTTGGTATTGCTCGGTCATAAACGGGTCTCGGCCATCTGGTAGGCGGTTTCCAGGGCGACCTGCAGGCTGCCGGTATCGATCTTGCCGCTGCCGGCCAAATCCAGGGCGGTGCCATGGTCGACGGACGTGCGGATGATCGGCAAGCCGAGGGTCACGTTGACGGCTGCGCCGAAACCTTTGTATTTCAGCACAGGCAGGCCCTGGTCGTGGTACATCGCCAGCACTGCGTCGCAGTGCTCCAGATATTTGGGGGTAAACAGAGTGTCGGCGGGCAGGGGGCCACGCAGGTCCATGCCTTCGCTGCGCAGGCGCTCTAATGTGGGTTCGATGATATCGATTTCTTCATGGCCCAGATGTCCGCCTTCACCGGCATGGGGGTTGAGCCCGCACACCAGGATGCGTGGCTGGGCGATGCCGAATTTTTCTTTCAGGTCGCTATGCAGGATGCGTGTGACTCTTTCCAGGCGCTCCGGGGTGATTGCATCGGCAATTTCGCGCAGGGGCAGGTGGGTCGTGACCAGTGCCACGCGCAGTCCTCGAGTGGCGAGCATCATTACCACTTGTGCTGTATGGGTCAGGTCGGCGAGAAACTCCGTGTGCCCGGAGAAGGCGATCCCGGATTCGTTGATTACGCCCTTGTGCACCGGGGCGGTGATCATCCCTGCAAAATGCCCGTCCAGACAGCCCTGGCCGGCGCGGGTCAGGGTTTCCAGAACGAAAGCGGCATTGGCCTTGTCCAGTTGCCCGGCAACGACTTTGGCGGGCAGTGGTGTATCCCAGACATACAGGCTATTGGCAGGTGCGGGGGTGTCTGGCCAGTTGTCCGGCGTGACCGGCAGCAAGTCGACAGCCACCCCCAATTGCGCGGCCCGCTCAACGAGCAGGTCACGACTGGTAATGGCAATCAGGGGGTGCGGCTGGGCTTGCGAGGCGAGCAGCAGGCATAGGTCGGGACCTATGCCGGCCGGTTCACCGGGTGTCAGCGCGAAACGTTTGGGCTTCACTGCGCTGCCTGGTCGGCGCCAGGGAGTTTGATTTCTACGTACGCTTCGTCACGGATCTGACGCAGCCAGGTTTGCAGCTCTTCGTCGTATTTGCGGTTACGCAGTACGGTCATGGCTTGCTGCTCGCGGGCTTGTTCGGTGCTGTCGGTGGCGCGGCGGCCAAGGACTTCCAGGACGTGCCAGCCATATTGAGTCTGGAATGGCTTGGACAGCTGACCCTGCGGGGTCTTGGCCATCACTTCACGGAACTCTGGTACCAGCGCATTAGGGTCGATCCAGTTCAGGTCGCCACCGTTAAGGGCAGAACCAGGATCTTCCGAGTAGCTTTTTGCCAGTTCGCCGAAGTCTTCTCCGGCTTCGATACGGCTGTAGAGCGACTCAGCCAGGGCCTTGGTTTTTGCTTCGTCGCGGATCGGGCTCGGTTTGACCAGGATGTGTCGAACATGAACTTCATCACGTACCTGAGCCCCACCGCCACGCTTGTCGGTGATCTTCAGAATGATGAAGCCGCCCGGGGTGCGCATCGGCTGAGTGATATCGCCGACAGCCATGGTGCTGAGCAGGCGATCGAACGGTGGGGGCAGTTGAGCGGCTTTACGCCAGCCCATGTCACCACCTTCCAGTGCCGTTTCGCTGGCGGATTTGGCGATAGCCAACTGACCGAAGTCAGCGCCTTGCTTGAGCTGCTGGTAAACCGCATCGGCCTGTTTGGCAGCATTCTGAATCGCGTCGGAGTTAGCGCTTTCCGGTGTAGGAATCAGGATGTTGGCCAGGCGGAACTCTTCGGACAATTGCATCTTGCCCAGGTCGGAGGCCAGGAAGTTTTTCACTTCCTGTTCGGAGACCTGGATACGCTCGGCCACACGGCGCTGGCGCACACGGCTGATGACCATTTCGCGACGGATCTGATCGCGAGCGTCGTCGTAAGACAGGCCGTCGCGAGTCAGGGCGGCGCGGAACTGCTCAACCGACATGTTATTGCGCTGGGCGATGGTGCCGACAGCCTGGTTCAGCTCTTCATCGGTGATGCGGATCCCGGAGCGTTCACCGATCTGCAGTTGCAGGTTCTCGACGATCAGGCGCTCAAGCACCTGCTGCTCCAGTACGCTGGCCGGCGGCACGGCGGAGCCGCGCTTGGCGATGGTTTGTTGAACTTCGTGAACGCGCTGGTCCAGTTGGCTCTGCATGACCACGTCGTTGTCGACGATGGCCACCACTTTGTCGATGGACTGTACCGCGGCGTTGGCCGCGGTACCCAGGAACAGCGCGCCCAGCAACAGCGGGCGCAGACAATCAGAAAGCTTGGTCTTCACGTTCACGATAACCTTGGATGCCTTTGTCGAGGAAGCTCTCTACCTTGGCGCCGGTGAGGCCGCCGAGTCCCTTCAGAACAATTTGGAGGAAGATGCCATGGTCGCCTTTTTCGTTTTCCGGTGCTTCCTGACTGAATTCGTCATAGGAAACCCAGTAACGGTTGATCAGGCGCAGTTTCCAGCAGCAGTTGTCGTACTCGAAGCCACCGAAGGCTTCCAGCGTACGGTTGCGGTTGTAGTCGTACTGCCAGCGGCTGATGGCGTTCCATTGCGGCACGATCGGCCAGATCACCGAGAAGTCGTGCTGTTCGATCTTGTAGTAATCCTTCACGTAGCCAGGTTGGCCTGGAACGCCGTAGTCACCGCCACCCACTTGCCATTTACCGGTGTTCTGGTCATAGCGGACCTGGTCATTGCGATAGCGATAACCGGCGTTGATGACTTTGTTCGGATTGTCCTCAGGCTGGTAGTGGAACATCGCGCTGCCGGAGCGAGGGCTGCGGCTGTCCGGGTCCCAGTTGTAATCGGCAGTGGTGCGCCAATCACGGTTCCAACGGTATTCGTATTCAAGTGCGTAAGGTGAAACATCAGACTTGGCGTCGTCGCGATCTTCGAAGTTAATACCTGGTAGTTGGACTTTACGGTCCTTGAAGTACAAAGCCTGGCCGACGCTAACGCGTTGACGCTCGAAGCCGTTCTCTTCGATCCAGCGGCTGGTCACGCCCAGCGACAGCTTGTTCTCGTCGCCGACACGGTCGGAACCGGAGAAACGGTTGTCGCGGAACAGCGACGCATAGTTGAAGGTGTATTCGCTGGTATCGAAGACCGGAATGTCTTCCTGGTCCTTCTCGGGTACGTAGAGATAGAACAGGCGAGGCTCAAGGGTCTGGCGATAGTTCTTGCCGAACCATTGGGTGTTGCGGTCGAAATACAGGCCACTGTCGATGCTGGCGATCGGGACGCCACGATTCTGGTTGCTGTCGAATGTGCCGTTGAGCCGGTCCTGTTCTGCGGTCTGCGCGGCAACCTGGCTTTTACCGATGCTGTCCAGATCCAGTTGGTACTGCGTGTACTGGTACTTGAGCTTTGGCGTCAGGAAGCCATAGCTGGCTTCCATTGGATAGCTGACCGCTGGCGCAAGGTTGAGACGATCGCCATTGGCCCGGGCCAGACCCTGAACGTTGGTGTCGAGACGCGGCTCTACGTTGCCGTCTTCATCGGTGAAGTTACCGTTTTGCAGGTCTCGGTCGAATCGTACGAGCTCAGTGTCATAGGTGAAATTAAAGCCACCCGGACGATCCGGCAGTGCACCGTTGAGGGTGATCTGTGGCAAACGGTCGTACGGCGTGATGTTCGACACGGTCGCCAGTTGATAGGCCTGGGCATTGATTCGCGCGACATAGCTGTCGCCGCGATAGCTGACCGAGCCTTGCTGGTTCACATAGTCGGAGCTTTTCACGCCGATCTGGTCGGTCTGCAAATCCTGGAAGTAGTACGGATCGCTGATTTTGGTGTAGTCGACTTGCGTGAAGACGCGGGAGTCGAGGCCACCCTTGTGCTGCCAGTTGTACATGTAGCGGGTTTTTTCGTAGTCGCTCTGCAGCTTGCGATCGTCATCTTCGTCGTTGAGGTACGCGGCGCCGAACTGACCTTCGCTGGACTTGGTCAGGTAGCGGAACTCGCCTTCCATCAACAGGCCGCGCTTGCTCATGTAGCGCGGGTACAGCGTGGCATCGTAGTTCGGCGCCAGGTTGAAGTAGTACGGCGTAACGAGCAGGAAGCCCGTATCGCTGCCACTGCCGATGGTTGGCGGCAGGAAACCGGACTGACGACGGTCGTCGATTGGGAAATAAATGTACGGCGTGTACAGGACCGGAATGTCCTTGACCCGCAGTGTCACGTTGGTTGCGGTACCGAAGCCGGTGGCCGGGTTCAGGGTGATGTTGTTGCCCTTGAGCTGCCAGGCGTTGCTGTTCGGTTCGCACGTGGTGTACGTACCATCCTTGAGGCGGATGATGGCGTTCTCGGCACGTTTGGCGTACAGCGCGTTACCGCGGATACGGGATTTGTGCATCACGTATTCGGCGTTGTCGACCTTGGCTTCACCGGTGTCGAGTTGCACATCAGCGTGGTCGCCCACGATCAGCGCGCCGTTGTCGCGAATGCGCACGTCACCATTCAGTTCGGCACGGCTCTCGGCCTGGTACAGGCTTGCCTCGTCAGACTCGACCTGCATGCTGCCTTGGCGCAAGACGACATCGCCGGCCAGCGTGCCGACCTGATCTTCGGAGTTATAGCGGGAGGCTTTCGCGCCGATAAAGGTAGGTGCGTCACTTTTACTCGTCTTGTCATTCATGCCAGGACGAGTCGGTTCGATATAGGAACCAGAGCAATAAGGACCGGTTTCGGCAAGTTGTGCCGCTGTGAGCTGTTCGCGGGGAACCCAGTCGAGGTGACTGTAGTCTTCGCTACGCGACTTCAGGCCGCGACCTTTCGCTTCGGTAACGAGGGTAGTCTTGGTGCCGGTTTCTTCGCGGGTACCATCCTGCGCCGCGGCCTCGCCGGCTGCGCTGACGGCACTACCGTCATGGACCGGACGTGGAGGCATGGCTGCCGCCGGTTGTTTAGGCGCACAGTCCCAGCCACCCGAAGCAGAGACTGAGCAGTCATACTGTTCCGCGGCGACCACGAAGGAAGTGGCTAGAGGTTGCAAGGCCAGCAGACTGCCGGTTACCAACAACGGAAATTTTTTACGAAACGCGGGGGATTTCAATGCCATCTTATTAGTCCGGGCTTCCTGCGTGCCATCTGCCCGCGGTGTGGGCCGCACGCCTCTCGATGGTCTGAAAAAGATGCTGGATAATAAAGCATGACCCGCTTGACGGCTAGCGCCGTCGGAGACCCTTGCAATGCCTGACCAAGATGTACGTTTGCAACACCTTAAAGTTTGGCTCGATGAACAATTGGCGATCCTTTTTAAAGAACGGAACTGGGGTACCGTACCCCCGGCCACGTTGACCGCGGCCAGCAGTGACGCGAGTTTCCGGCGTTATTTCCGTTGGGAGGGCGCCGGTAAAAGTTTCATCGTGATGGATGCGCCGCCGCCCCAGGAAAACTGCAAACCCTTCGTGGATATCGCTTTTTTACTGGCGAAATCCGGAATAAATGTGCCGAAAATTTATGCCGAAGATCTCGAACGCGGCTTTCTTTTGCTCAATGACCTGGGCAACAAGACGTATCTGGACGTGATCGACGGCGAAAACGCCGACCAATTATTCAACGATGCGCTGCAAGCGCTGCTGGCTTTCCAGCAGTTGCCGATGGTTGCGCCGCTGCCAAGTTATGACGTGGCGCTGCTGCGTCGCGAGCTGGAGTTGTTCCCGGAGTGGTACGTGAAGCGTGAGCTGGGCATCGAATTCGATGCGGCGCAGCAAGCGCTCTGGCAGCAGGTCAGTGATCTGCTCATCGACAGCGCCCTGGCCCAGCCGAAAGTTCTGGTTCACCGCGACTACATGCCGCGCAACCTGATGCTCAGCGAGCCGAATCCCGGTGTTCTGGATTTCCAGGATGCTGTTTATGGTCCTGTCACCTACGACGTGACCTGCCTGTTCAAGGATGCTTTCCTCAGCTGGCCTGAAGAGCGCGTGCGCGGTTGGCTGGAAAGCTACTGGCAGCAGGCGACTGCGCTGAATATTCCGGTGCAACCGGCATTCGAAGACTTCCTGCGCGCCAGCGACCTGATGGGTGTGCAGCGTCACCTGAAGGTGATCGGGATCTTTGCCCGTATCTGTCATCGCGATGGCAAACCGCGCTACCTGAGCGATGTGCCACGTTTCTTTGCCTATATAGAAGCAGTGATCGCGCGTCGGCCTGAGCTGGCCGAGCTGGATGTATTGCTGGCCAGCCTGCGTGCCGGGGTGAAGGCATGAAGGCGATGATCCTGGCGGCAGGCAAAGGCGAGCGTATGCGTCCGTTGACCCTGACCACGCCAAAACCGCTGGTTCGCGCAGGTGGGGTGCCGCTGATCGAGTACCACCTGCGTGCGCTGGCCGCAGCCGGTTTTACCGAGATCGTGATCAATCATGCATGGCTCGGCCAGCAGATCGAAGACTATCTGGGCGATGGATCGCGCTATGGCGTCAGCATCCAGTATTCACCGGAGGGGGAGCCACTTGAAACAGGCGGCGGGATTTTCCGTGCGTTGCCGTTGCTGGGCGATGAGGCCTTCGTCGTGGTCAATGGCGATATCTGGACCGATTACGACTTCAGTGTGTTGCATCAGCCCATCATCGGCCTTGCTCATCTGGTGCTGGCCAATAATCCGGTCCATCACCCGGCCGGAGATTTTCAGCTGATCGACGGGCATGTCCACGACGGTCAATTGGGCGCTGCCACTCTGACGTACAGCGGGATCGCGGTACTGCATCCGCAGCTTTTCGAAGGTTGTTCTGCCGGGGCATTCAAACTGGCGCCGCTGCTGCGTGCCGCGATGGCCAAAGGGCAGGTGTCCGGCGAGCGTTTGAATGGCCATTGGGTCGATGTCGGCACCCATGAGCGTTTGGCCGAAGCTGAAGCTCTGATCGAAGCGAGACGCTGACATGTTGTGGCCAGGGACTCTGATCGGAGCCGGAGCGGGCTTTGCCATTGCCAGCATTCCGGGGGCCATGCTAGGTGCCTTGTTGGGGCAGGCGCTGGATCGGCGCCTGCACTTGCAAAGTTGGGCGCATCTGCGTGAAAAACTTGGCGGTCGCCCCGTGCTGCGCAACGATGAATTGTTGTTCGTGTTGCTGGGGCGTTTGGCCAAGTGTGATGGGCGGGTCGTGGAAGGTCACATTCAGCAGGCGCGACAGGAAATGCACTCGCTGGAATTGAACGAGTTTGCCCGGCGTCGGGCAATTGCCGCGTTCAATCGTGGCAAGTCAGGCAATGATCGGTTGCGCGGTTACCTGCGCCGGTTGAGCGCTCAACCCCATGCGGCCGAAGGGGTGTTGCGCGCCTGTTGGCGGATGGTTTGGGCGGATGGCCGGGCTGGCAGCAGTGAGCGTGAGCTCATTGCCCAGTGGGGCAAATGGTTGGGCTGGACGCCGCACCAGGTGCAGGCGCTGGCGACGGAATATGAGCCGCACAAACGTCCACAGGTCAGTAGCGCCGTGAGCTACCAGGAGGCTATGCGACTATTGGGCGTGTCGGCCACCAGTGAGCCGGCGCAGATCAAACGGGCCTATCGGCGTCTGCTCAGTCGCCATCATCCGGACAAAATTGCGGGAAGCGGGGCGACCGCCTCGCAGGTGCGCGAAGCGACCGAGAAGACGCGGGAACTGCACAATGCCTACACGTTGATTCGCCAGCGGCGGGATTTTCGATAACCGGCGAAGAGGTGTTGTTGGTGCTTCCGTCTTCGCGAGCAGGCTCGCTCCCACACTGGATTTTCGAACACTGAAGATCAAGCTTGGGAGCGAGCCTGCTCGCGAATGGGGCGACTCGGTCCGTCAATCTGTCGCATTCTGCGGATTCAGCCAGCCCCGCACCCGGCGAACCAACTGTTCCTGCTGCGCCTTGGCATCACCCGGCAAGGCCTTGAGTGACACCTGGCTGAATGCCGAGCTCTTCAAGCGCTTGCTGGCTTGCAGGCGGGCCAGTGCCGCGTTGCGATCCTGCGGCTTGTCCATATAGAAGAGGTCTGCGGTGGGCAGCTTCAGGTTCGGTGCGAGTTCGTCCAGCACAGGTTTTGCCTGGGCGGGTGTCTGGGCCGCCACCATGACAAGCCTCTCCACTTGCGATGGCTGCTTCTCGCTCAGATAGCGCGCGGCCCAATATGCTCCAGTGCCATGCCCCAACACGACAATGCTACGAGCACTTTGCTGTTCGGCGAACGCAATGGCGGCGTCGATACGGGCGAAGATCCGCTCGGCATCGGCTTTTGACTGTTCTTCGCTGGTTTCGGCGGCGGGTTTGTCAGTCACTTCGGCTTCACCGCCGGCAACCTGCTCGATAGGGGCCGCGGTGGTCGAGTCCTTGCTGCCGGCTTCCGGTGTTTTGGGCGTTGGCGGCACTTCCACGGTACGTGGCGCAATGACATCGCTTTGCAAGTCCGGCAAGGTGATACTCAGGCTGCTCCATTGTGCGTTGGGCAGATTGCGCCGCAACGGGCCGATTGCTTGCGGCCAGTCAACGGTTTCGCCGGCGCCCGGGATGATAATCACCGCACCTTTGGGATCGGCAGTATTGGCCGGTATCCACAAGGCCAGGAACGTATCGCTGCCGGCTTGCAGTTGCTGCTGCTCCTGGGCAGGAATTTTTCGCTCGAGTGCTGTCGCTTCTTCCTGACTACGCTCAGGCAGCGGTTGTCGCTCGACCGGTTTTTCTTCGGCGGGCGTTTGCGTGGCATCAGGCGTGGCGGCAGGCGCCGGATCGGCAGCCTCGACGGAAAAAGCACATGGCAGAATCAGCGACAGGCACAATGCTGGCAGTGCCAGGCGGTAGACAGGGGGCATCGGATATTCCAGGCCAGAATTTATTCCGGCAGCCTAATGGGTTGATCAGTTTTTGTCAGGGTGTGAGAGTTCGATGATGCGTTTTCGCTGCCTGTGGGTTATCGGCTGCTTGTGGTTTCCCTTGATGGGCTGGGCGGCTGTGCCCCCTGCGCATATTGCCGTCTTGTCGCCCAAGCAACAGCAGTGGTTGGCGCAGCAGGACGAATTACGGGTAGGGTTGGTCCTGCAAGCGCCCTACGCACAGTACGATCGTCGCCTGCAGCGTCTATCCGGGGTCAATGTCGAACTGATGAAACGGCTGGCCAGGACGCTGAACGTCGAGCTGAGCTGGCGTAACTTTCCCGACCTTGAGCAATTGGAGGCGGCGGCCCGCGCAGGCGAAATCGACATTGCCCCGGGGTTGACCCAAACCCCCGGTGGCTTGCGTCTTTGGCAGTTTTCCGATCCTTACATGCGGGTGCCGCAACTGGTGGTCAGCGACCAGAAAAGCACCGGCACGGTGGAGTTGGAAAAACTCGACAGCCAGACCCGCGTCGCCGTGCGCATGCCCAGTGCCACAGCGGATTACCTGCGTGGCAACTATCCGCACCTGAACCTTCAGGGCGTTCCGGTCGAGCGGCAGGCACTGCAATTGTTGTTGAGCCAGCAAGCCGGTTACGCGGTGGTCGATGAGGCACAATTGGGGCGTCTGTCCATCGAACCGGAATTCGCCGGGTTGGTGGTGGTGGGTGACATCGGCTTGCCGCAGTTGCTGCGGGTCGCTACCCGTCGCGACAAGCCGGAATTGGCCGGCATCGTCGAAAGTGCATTGCGGGCGATCCCGGCCAAGGACCTTGAAGCACTGCACAATCAATGGTTGCAACCCAAGTATCCCCGGCTTACCGAGTCGCCGGGTTTCTGGCAAAACCTCTGCCTGCTGTTATTGGTGCTGGCGCTGAGCAGCATGGCCATCGTGCTATGGCAGCGCCGCCAGCAGCACAGCCTTGAATTGCGATTGGCCGCGGCGCAGGACGACATTGCCTTGCGCGCTGCCAGTGAAGAAGCCCTGCGGCTCACCCAGTTTTCCATCGATCAAAGCACCGTCGGCATCCTGTGGGTCAACTGGGACAGTCACGTGCGCTATGCCAATCGCGCAGCCGAGACCATGCTGGGGTATCCGCCAGACGGGATCATCGACCGGCCATTGATCGACTTCGAACCCGGCCTGCACATGGATCGCTGGTTGAACCTGTGGAAGCGTGCCAGGGCCAGCGACGAATCACCGCAAAGCTTCGAAACCAATTGTCTACGGGCTGACGGCAGCATCCTGCCGACGGATGTTTCGCTGAGCTTTCTGCGCTTTCGAGATGGCGAGTACCTGGTGGTCTACCTGACCGACGTGACCGAGCGTCGTCGTGCCCTGGCCGCCTTGCAGGAAAGTGAAGCGCGGTTGCAGGGGATCGCGGCGAACGTTCCCGGGCTGGTCTTTCGGCTGGAGCGGGCGCCGGTGACAGGCCAGATCGATTTTGCCTACATCAGTGAAGGCAGCGAGAGTCTGGTGGGTTATTCGCCGGCCACCCTGGCCCATCGCGACAAAGGCCTGCGCAGCCTGGTGCATCCGGACGACAAGGCCAGTTATCACCAGACCCAGGACCATGCGCTGGACACCGACAGCGACTGGTCTTGGCAAGGTCGGATTCTCACGCGCCAAGGTGAACAACGCTGGGCGGAAATCAAGGCGATTACCCGGCAACTGGAGGACGGTGCCTTCGTTTGGGACGGCATTGTCTGGGACATCAGCGAAAGCAAGCGCATCGAGTTGGAACTGGCCAGCTCCCGGGAGCAGTTGCGGGAATTGTCTGCACACCTGGAGAGCGTGCGCGAAGAGGAAAAGGCCCGTATTGCCCGGGAGGTACACGACGAGCTGGGTCAGATGCTGACCGTGCTCAAGCTGGAAACGTCCATGTGTGAACTGGCCTATGCGCAGCTCGACCCCGGTCTGCACGAACGCTTGAACAGCATGAAGCGCTTGATCGCTCAATTGTTCCAGCTGGTGCGTGATGTGGCGACGGCGCTGCGGCCACCGATTCTCGACGCTGGCATCGCCTCGGCCATCGAATGGCAGGCTCGTCGTTTCGAAGCGCGTACGCAGATCCCGTGTCTGGTTCAGGTGCCGGACAATTTACCAGTGCTCAGCGACGCCAAGGCGATCGGTCTGTTCCGAATCCTTCAGGAGGCACTGACCAATGTCATGCGTCACGCCCAGGCGCATACTGTGGAGCTGACGCTAACCCGAGAAGGCGACGAGTTGTGTCTGACGGTCAGCGATGATGGCGTAGGATTTATCGCTGCAACCGAAAGACCGGCATCCTTCGGATTGGTTGGCATGCGTGAGCGGGTGTTGATCATGGGTGGGCAGTTATCGCTTGAGAGTGAGCCGGGTGAGGGCACGACGTTGATCGTGCGAGTGCCTTTGGATAGGGGCTGAGAAGTTATATCGCCTAGTCTGACGCCTTCGCGAGCAGGCTCACTCCCACAATGATCCGGGTATGAAAAATATTTGTGCAGCGACACAAAACTCTGTGGGAGCGAGCCTGCTCGCGAAAGATCTTGAATCTGGAGAATAACGTGATTCGTGTACTGGTAGCCGAAGACCACACCATCGTCCGCGAAGGCATCAAGCAATTGATCGGCCTGGCCAAGGACTTGCAGGTGGTGGGGGAGGCGAGCAATGGCGAGCAGTTGCTTGAGACCCTACGGCATGTGCCCTGCGAAGTGGTGTTGCTTGATATCTCCATGCCGGGCGTTAACGGCCTGGAGGCGATTCCACGGATTCGCGCACTGAACAACCCGCCAGTGATCCTGGTGTTGTCGATGCACGATGAAGCGCAGATGGCGGCGCGGGCGTTGAAAGTCGGCGCAGCCGGTTACGCAACCAAAGACAGCGATCCGGCGCTGCTGCTGACGGCTATCCGCCGGGTCGCGGCAGGCGGGCGTTATATCGATCCGGAACTGGCCGACCGCATGGTCTTCGAAGTCGGCCTGACCGATTCGCGACCGTTGCATTCGTTGCTCTCCGAGCGGGAGTTTTCGGTGTTCGAGCGCCTGGCCCAGGGCGCCAACGTCAATGACATCGCCCAGCAACTGGCGTTGAGCAGCAAAACCATCAGCACCCATAAGGCGCGATTGATGCAGAAACTCAATATCACCTCGCTGGCCGAGCTGGTGAAATATGCGATGGAGCACAAGCTCCTCTGATATCCGGTCTCCCTGTAGGAGCGAGCTCGCTCGCGATGAACTCGAGAATATCTCGGGGGATCAGGTTTCCCGCGTTAGCGTTGACGACCATCGCGAGCAAGCTCGCTCCTACAGTAGGGGGGACTTATCCATTTACGACACACCTCGATACTGCTTTTGCCTTAACTTGTCGCTTGCAGCTGAAAACTGCCCACTGCGTTTGTCCAAACGCGCCATCCTTGTAGGGCAATCCCTACCCCCAACCTTCCATCCGGCTGAGGCGATTCTCTCCTGCGTCCCGATTTGCGCAGGTTCCAGCGTCCACTAGGCTTAGTCCACAGCAGTCATCAACAACAAAGGTGTGGGTATGAGCCAGGTCGATTCAAGCGCAGGGGCCAATGATGTACTGGTCAGCTTTCGTGGAGTGCAGAAGAGCTACGACGGCGAGAACCTGATCGTCAAAGACCTCAACCTGGAAATTCGCAAAGGCGAATTCCTCACCTTGCTCGGGCCGTCCGGCTCCGGCAAGACCACCAGCCTGATGATGCTCGCCGGTTTCGAAACACCGACCGCGGGCGAAATCCTGCTGGCCGGGCGTGCCATCAACAACGTGCCGCCGCACAAGCGCGACATCGGCATGGTGTTCCAGAACTATGCGTTGTTTCCGCACATGACGGTCGCTGAGAACCTGGCGTTCCCGCTGACCGTACGCGGTATGAACAAGAGTGACGTCAGCGACAAGGTCAAGCGCGTGCTGAGCATGGTGCAGCTCGATGCTTTTGCGCAGCGTTACCCGGCACAATTGTCCGGTGGCCAGCAGCAGCGTGTGGCACTGGCCCGTGCCTTGGTGTTCGAGCCGCAACTGGTGCTGATGGACGAACCGCTCGGCGCACTCGACAAGCAACTGCGTGAACACATGCAGATGGAAATCAAGCACCTGCACCAGCGCTTGGGCGTGACCGTGGTTTACGTGACCCACGACCAGGGCGAAGCCCTGACCATGTCCGACCGCGTGGCGGTATTCCATCAAGGCGAGATCCAGCAGATCGCACCACCACGCACCCTCTACGAAGAGCCGAAAAACACCTTCGTCGCCAACTTTATCGGCGAAAACAACCGACTCAATGGCCGCTTGCACAGTCAGACCGGCGACCGCTGCATTGTCGAGCTGGGCCGTGGTGAAAAAGTTGAAGCACTGGCCGTGAATGTCGGTAAGACCGGCGAGCCGGTGACCTTGTCCATTCGTCCGGAGCGCGTGAGCCTCAACGGTTCCAGCGAGTCTTGCAGCAATCGCTTCTCGGGACGGGTAGAGGAATTCATCTATCTGGGCGACCACGTCCGGGTTCGCCTGGAAGTCTGTGGCAAGACCGACTTCTTCGTGAAACAACCGATTGCCGAGCTCGATCCCGCGCTCGCGGTCGGCGACGTGGTTCCGCTTGGCTGGCAGGTCGAGCACGTTCGCGCGCTCGACCCGATTCTAGAGGCGAACTGATCGCCCCGGTAATACCAACACCAACCCTGCACGTGGAGAGAACAATAAATGTTGAGATCCCTGAAATTCACCGCTCTGGCACTGGGCATGATGGGGGCAGCGAGCGCGATGGCCGCAGGCCCCGACCTGACCGTGGTGTCCTTTGGCGGGGCGAACAAGGCAGCGCAGGTCAAAGCCTTCTACGCACCGTGGGAAGCAGCGGGCAACGGCAAGATCGTGGCGGGCGAGTACAACGGTGAGATGGCCAAGGTCAAAGCCATGGTCGACACCAAGAGCGTGTCCTGGGATCTGGTAGAAGTTGAATCGCCGGAACTGTCCCGTGGCTGCGACGAAGACATGTTCGAGCAGTTGGACCCTGCTTTGTTCGGCAAGACCGAAGACTACGTAAAGGGCGCTATCCAGCCTTGCGGCGTGGGCTTCTTCGTGTGGTCGACCGTGTTGGCCTACAACGCCGACAAGCTGAAAACCGCACCAACCAGCTGGGCGGACTTCTGGGATACCAAGCAGTTCCCGGGCAAGCGCGGCCTG
This sequence comes from Pseudomonas baetica, assembly GCF_051216495.1. Taxonomy (GTDB): domain Bacteria; phylum Pseudomonadota; class Gammaproteobacteria; order Pseudomonadales; family Pseudomonadaceae; genus Aquipseudomonas; species Aquipseudomonas baetica_B. The sequence continues at coordinate 46,320 of NZ_JBPKAM010000021.1, forward strand.
CGTAAAGGCGCCAAGTACACCCTGGAATTCGCGCTGATGGCCGACGGTGTTGCGCCGAAGGACGTCTACAAAGTGCTGGCCGGCAAGGACGGTCAGGATCGCGCATTCAAGAAACTCGACGAACTCAAGCCAAACATCCAGTGGTGGGAAGCCGGTGCACAACCACCGCAATACCTGGCCTCGGGTGACGTGGTCATGAGCTCGGCCTACAACGGCCGAATCGCTGCCGTGCAAAAAGAAAGCAACCTGAAAGTGGTATGGAACGGCGGCATCTACGACTTTGACGCATGGGCCATTCCAAAAGGTCTGGACAAGGCACGGGCTGACGCGGCGAAGAAGTTCATCGCTTTCTCGGTGCAACCACAGCAGCAGAAAACCTACTCGGAAAACATCGCCTACGGTCCGGCTAACACCCAAGCCGTACCGTTGTTGGCCAAGGATGTCCTGAAAGACATGCCGACCACCCCGGAAAACATCGCCAACCAGGTGCAGATCGACGTCAGCTTCTGGGCTGATAACGGCGAGCAACTGGAGCAGCGCTTCAATTCCTGGGCTGCGAAATAAATAGAGGGCTCGCCCTCCTGTGGGGCGAGCTTTTGTGGCGAGGGAGCTTGCTCCCGCTTGAGTGCGTAGCACTCACAAAATTGGCTACGGGCAACAGAATTTTGGGGCCGCTTCGCAGCCCAGCGCGAGCAAGCTCGCTCGCCACACAAGCTCTCCCACATTATCGATTGATCAAAGATTTCCGGAGTACGCCATGGCTATCGCCGTTCCCGTGAACGCGGGCACCGACCCCACCTTGAAGCAACGGCTCAAGCATGCCGAGCGGGTCAACCGCTGGAAGGCCCAGGCGTTGATCGCGCCGTTGGTGCTGTTTCTTTTGCTGGTGTTCCTGGTGCCAATCGCGGCGCTACTCTACAAAAGCGTCGGCAACCCGGAAGTGGTCGGTGGCATGCCGCGCACCGTGGCGGCCATCGCCAGTTGGGACGGCCGTGGCCTGCCCGCTGAACCGGTTTACAAGGCGGCCAGCGAAGACCTCGCCGAGGCCCGCAAAAACCAGACCTTGGGCGACCTGTCCAAACGCTTGAACATGGAGCTGGCCGGCTACCGCAGCCTGCTGACCAAAACCGCCCGCGCCTTGCCGTTCACCGCAGAACCGGCCTCTTATAAAGAAGCACTGGAAGGCCTCGACGAGCGCTGGGGCGACCCGGCCTACTGGCAAGCCGTACGTCGCAACACCAGCAGCATCACCCCGTATTACCTGCTGGCCGCCGTCGATCACCGCATCGATGACCTCGGTGAACTGGCGCCGGCTACCCCCGACCAAGCCATCTATCTCGACATTTTTGCCCGTACCTTCTGGATGGGCCTGATCATCACCGTGATCTGCCTGGTGCTGGCCTATCCATTGGCTTACCTATTGGCGAACCTGCCGTCGCGGCAGAGCAACCTGCTGATGATTCTGGTGCTGCTGCCGTTCTGGACATCGATCCTGGTGCGAGTCGCAGCGTGGATCGTCTTGCTGCAATCGGGTGGTTTGATCAACAGCGGCCTGATGGCCATGGGCATCATCGATAAACCGGTGGAGCTGGTGTTCAACCGCATCGGTGTCTACATCTCCATGGTGCACATCCTGCTGCCGTTCATGATCCTGCCGATCTACAGCGTGATGAAAGGCATCTCGCCAACCTATATGCGTGCAGCGATTTCCCTGGGCTGTCATCCATTTGCCAGCTTCTGGCGGGTGTACTTCCCGCAAACCTATGCCGGTGTCGGCGCCGGTTGCCTGTTGGTGTTCATCCTCGCCATCGGCTACTACATCACCCCGGCGTTGCTGGGTAGCCCGAACGATCAGATGGTCAGCTACTTCGTCGCTTTCTACACCAACACCAGTATCAACTGGGGTATGGCGACCGCACTCGGCGGGCTGCTGCTCCTGGCAACCGTGGTGCTTTATCTGATTTACAGCTGGCTGGTGGGCGCGAGTCGCCTGCGCCTGAGCTAAGGGGAGAATGAAATGCTGAGTCCTTATATGTCGCCCATCGAACGGGTGTGGTTCTACAGCTTGCGGATTCTCTGCGGCCTGATTTTGCTGTTCCTGATCCTGCCGGTGCTGGTCATCATTCCGTTGTCGTTCAACGCCGGCAGCTTTCTGGTGTACCCGATGCAGGGCTTCTCGCTGCAGTGGTACCACGACTTCTTCGCGTCGGCGGAGTGGATGCGGGCACTGAAGAACAGCATCATCGTCGCCCCGGCGGCCACGGTGTTGGCCATGGTGTTCGGAACGCTGGCCGCGATTGGCCTGACCCGTGGCGACTTCCCGGGCAAGGCGCTGGTGATGGCCCTGGTCATTTCACCGATGGTGGTGCCGGTAGTCATCATCGGTGTGGCCAGTTATCTGTTCTTCGCGCCGCTGGGCCTGGGCAACAGTTTCTTCTCGCTGATCGTGGTGCACGCTGTGTTGGGTGTGCCGTTCGTGATCATCACGGTGTCGGCGACCTTGCAGGGCTTTAACCAGAATCTGGTGCGTGCCGCTGCGAGCCTGGGTGCCTCGCCACTGGTGGCGTTCCGTCGTGTGACATTACCGTTGATCGCACCCGGTGTGATTTCCGGTGCACTGTTCGCTTTCGCCACCTCGTTCGACGAAGTGGTAGTGACACTGTTCCTCGCCGGTCCTGAGCAAGCGACGCTGCCACGGCAGATGTTCAGCGGTATCCGCGAAAACCTCAGCCCGACCATCGCCGCCGCCGCGACGCTACTGATCGCGTTCTCTGTGATCCTGCTGCTGACCCTGGAGTGGCTGCGCGGGCGTAGCGAAAAACTGCGTACCGCTCAAGTTTGACACGATCCCCTGTAGGAGCGAGCTTGCTCGCGATGGTCGCCAACGATAACGCGTGCCTTCTGAATGCCCGCGTCGCTCTCTGGTTCATCGCGAGCAAGCTCGCTCCTACAGTGTTTTTTGGTATTCCCGTAAACCGTGATCATTCACGACCTGAATACCAACCAACCCGAAATCCCCAGCTACTATTGTGCCCAGCTCCCACATCTATAAGAGGCTGCGCACATGGGTCTTTCCTCTTTCAAAATCGCTCACAAACTGATCACCGGCGCAGGGGCCATCGAGCAACTGTCGGCGGAAATGACGCGGCTTGACATCGACAACCCGCTGATCGTCACCGATGCCGCCCTGGTCAAGTCCGGAACGGTAGAGCTGGCGCTGGCACAGTTGGGGGACCGACCTTTTGAAATCTTCGATCGAGTACAGCCTGACCCGGAAATTGCCATCGTCGAAGATTGCATGCGGGTTTACCGCGAGGGTGGTCACGATGGGTTGATCGGTCTGGGTGGCGGCAGTGCCATCGATATCGCCAAGAGCGTAGCCGCCTATGCCGGATACCACGGCGCACTGGAGGACTTGTTCGGCGTGGAACAAGTGCCGCGCAAAGGCCCGCCGCTGATCGCGATTCCAACCACTGCCGGCACCGGTTCCGAAGTGACCAACGTGGCGATCCTCTCCGACAAGGTCGCGCTATTGAAGAAGGGGATCGTCAGCGACTACCTGTTGCCGGATGTTGCGCTGGTCAGCCCACAAATGACCCTGACCTGCCCGCGCAGTGTCACCGCCGCCAGTGGCGTCGATGCGCTGGTGCATGCCATCGAATCCTATCTGTCGGTCAATGCGTCGCCGATTACCGACGCGCTGGCCATCGGAGCGATCAAGCTGATCGCCAAGGCCTTGCCCAAAGCCTACGCCAATCCGTCTAACCTGCAGGCCCGCGAAGACATGGCCACTGCCAGCCTGATGGCCGGCATGGCGTTTGGCAATGCTGGCGTCGGTGCGGTGCATGCGCTGGCGTATCCATTGGGCGGACGCTTCAACATCGCCCATGGCGTGAGCAATGCCTTGTTGCTGCCCTATGTCATGACCTGGAACAAGATGGCGTGTGTCGAACGCATGCAGGATATTGCCGAGGCCATGGGAGTGAAGACCGCTCATCTAAGTGCCAATGAGGCGGCCGACAAAGGCGTGGAGGCCATGAGCGCGCTGTGCGCCGCGGTGGAGATCCCATCAGGGTTGCGCAGTTTCGGGGTTCCCGAGGACGCCATTCCGGCCATGGCCACGGAAGCCGCGGGGATCGAGCGTCTGATGCGCAATAATCCGCGCAAACTCAGTGCTGTCGATATCGAGAAAATCTATCGCGCGGCTTACTAGGCACAGCCCAATCATCGCGGTCACGGTGCGCGCTTCAAAGCATGAGGTATACAATGCGCGCCATCGTGATTTAGCTCAGAAAAGGTCCGTCATGCAGCCCTTCGTAATTGCTCCGTCAATTCTCTCCGCAGACTTCGCCCGCCTGGGTGAGGAAGTGGACAACGTCCTGGCCGCTGGCGCCGACTTCGTGCACTTCGATGTCATGGACAACCACTACGTGCCAAACCTGACCATCGGCCCGATGGTGTGTTCGGCGCTGCGCAAGTACGGCGTGACAGCGCCGATCGATGCGCACCTGATGGTCAGCCCGGTGGACCGCATCGTGGGTGACTTCATCGAAGCCGGCGCGACCTACATCACCTTCCACCCGGAAGCCACCCAACACATCGACCGCTCCCTGCAATTGATCCGCGAAGGTGGTTGCAAGTCGGGCCTGGTGTTCAACCCGGCGACTCCGTTGGATGTGCTCAAGTACGTGATGGACAAGGTCGACATGATTCTGCTGATGAGCGTCAACCCGGGCTTCGGCGGGCAGAAGTTCATTCCCGGCACCCTCGACAAGCTGCGCGAAGCGCGAGCCTTGATCGACGCTTCCGGTCGCGACATTCGCCTGGAGATCGACGGCGGCGTGAATGCGAACAACATTCGTGAAATCGCCGCTGCGGGCGCCGACACCTTTGTCGCCGGCTCGGCAATTTTCAATGCCCCGGACTACCAGGAAGTGATCGAGAAAATGCGTTCCGAACTGGCACTGGCTCGCTCATGAGTGGTTTCGAGCAGTTGTTCCCGGGACGTCTGCCAAGGTTGGTGATGTTCGATCTGGATGGCACGTTGATCGACTCGGTTCCGGACCTTGCGGCGGCTGTGGATAACATGCTGCTCAAACTCGGGCGTGCCCCGGCCGGTATCGCGGCGGTTCGCGAGTGGGTTGGCAATGGTGCGCCGGTGCTGGTCCGTCGTGCGCTGGCCGGTGGTCTCGACCATTCGGCGGTCGATGACGCCGAGGCCGAAAGTGCACTGGAGATTTTCATGCAGGCTTACGGCGAAAGCCATGAGCTGACCGTGGTCTACCCCGGCGTGCGCGACACCCTGAAATGGCTGCAGAAGCAGGGCGTCGAGATGGCACTGATCACCAACAAGCCGGAGCGCTTCGTCGCGCCGCTGCTGGATCAGATGAAAATCGGCCGTTATTTCCGCCTGATCATCGGCGGTGACACCTTGCCACAGAAAAAACCGGACCCGGCCGCGCTGTTTTTCGTGATGAAAATGACCAACATTCCGGCGTCGCAATCCTTGTTCGTTGGCGATTCGCGTAGCGATGTGCTGGCGGCGAAAGCGGCAGGAGTCAAGTGCGTGGCCCTGAGCTATGGCTATAACCATGGCCGTCCAATCGCCGAGGAGTCGCCATCGCTGGTGATCGACGATCTGCGCAAGCTAATTCCCGGTTGCCTGGATCAGGCCGCTGAGATAACGTTGCCCGACGCTCCTCAATCCCCTCCTGGAAATTCCATCGTGGTGGTCACTCGCAAACTCTGGATGAAAGTCATCAAGGCCCTGGCCCGCTGGCGTTGGCGCGCCTGACTTTTTCCTGGCCGGTCATCCGGCGCGTTTGCATACCTGACTGTTAGACCCTCAAGCCACGAGGCACATCATGATCCGCGAAGAATTCCTGCGTTTGGCCGCTGCCGGCTACAACCGCATCCCGCTTGCCTGCGAAACCCTGGCCGACTTCGACACACCGCTGTCGATCTACCTGAAACTGGCCGACGAGCCCAACTCCTACCTGCTGGAGTCGGTGCAGGGCGGCGAAAAATGGGGTCGCTATTCGATCATCGGCCTGCCGTGCCGCACCGTGCTGCGTGTCCATGATCATCACGTCAGCGTGACCGTTGATGGCGTCGAAACCGAAAGCCATGACGTCGAAGATCCGCTGGCCTTCGTTGAAGCCTTCAAGGCCCGCTATAACGTGCCGACCATCGCCGGCCTGCCGCGCTTCAACGGTGGCCTGGTGGGCTACTTCGGTTACGACTGCGTGCGTTACGTGGAGAAGCGCCTGGGCAAGTGCCCGAACCCGGATCCGCTGGGCGTGCCGGACATTCTGCTGATGGTCTCCGACGCCGTAGTGGTGTTCGACAACCTGGCCGGCAAGATGCACGCGATCGTCCTGGCTGACCCGGCCCAGGAAGACGCCTTCGAGCAAGGCCGCGCGCGCCTGGAAGAGCTGCTGGAAAAGCTCCGTCAGCCGATCACGCCGCGCCGTGGCCTGGATTTCAGCAAGCAGCAAGCGGCCGATCCGGTGTTCCGCTCCAGTTTTACCCAGGACGATTACGAAAAAGCCGTCGACACCATCAAGGAGTACATCCTGGCCGGTGACTGCATGCAGGTTGTGCCGTCCCAGCGCATGTCGATCGACTTCAAGGCGGCACCGATCGATCTGTACCGCGCGCTGCGTTGCTTCAACCCGACGCCGTACATGTACTTCTTCAACTTCGGCGATTTCCATGTCGTCGGCAGTTCACCGGAAGTGCTGGTGCGGGTCGAAGACAACCTGATCACCGTGCGCCCGATTGCCGGCACTCGCCCGCGCGGGGCCAACGAAGAGGCTGACCTGGCGCTGGAAAAAGATCTGCTCTCGGACGACAAGGAAATCGCCGAGCATTTGATGCTGATTGACCTGGGCCGCAACGACACCGGTCGAGTGTCGGAAGTCGGTTCGGTGAAACTCACCGAAAAAATGGTCATCGAGCGTTATTCCAATGTGATGCACATCGTGTCCAACGTCACTGGCCAATTGAAGGCCGGCTTGACGGCGATGGATGCGCTGCGGGCGATTCTGCCGGCGGGGACCCTGTCCGGCGCGCCGAAAATTCGTGCGATGGAAATCATCGATGAACTGGAGCCGGTCAAGCGCGGTGTCTACGGCGGCGCCGTCGGCTACTTCGCCTGGAACGGCAACATGGACACCGCCATTGCGATCCGCACGGCGGTGATCAAGAACGGCGAGCTGCATGTGCAGGCCGGTGGCGGCATCGTCGCCGATTCGGTCCCGGCGCTGGAATGGGAAGAAACCCTGAACAAGCGCCGCGCGATGTTCCGCGCCGTTGCCCTGGCTGAACAAACTCCACAAGGCTGAGCCATGAACTGACCCGTCTGCCGGCCGCCTTGACCGATCAAGCGCAGGCCGCAACGGGGTATTCATTCGAAGGCTGCATTAGAAGTCAGTGAATTCAAGAGGTTCTTAACGCCATGTTGCTGATGATCGATAACTACGACTCTTTTACCTACAACGTTGTGCAATACCTTGGTGAGCTGGGCTCCCAGGTCAAAGTCGTGCGCAACGATGAATTGACCGTTGCCGAAATCGAAGCTCTCAACCCTGAGCGCATCGTCGTTTCCCCTGGTCCTTGCACCCCGACCGAGGCCGGTGTTTCGATTGACGTGATCAAACACTTCGGCGGCAAACTGCCGATTCTCGGTGTGTGCCTGGGCCATCAGTCCATCGGCCAGGCCTTTGGCGGTGATGTCGTCCGTGCCCGGCAAGTCATGCACGGCAAGACCAGCCCGGTGTTCCATGAACACAAGGGTGTCTTCGCCGGCCTGAATAATCCGCTGACAGTTACCCGCTATCATTCATTGATCGTAAAGCGCGAAACTCTGCCCGACTGCCTGGAGCTGACCGCCTGGACCCAGTTCGAAGACGGTTCGGTCGATGAGATCATGGGCCTGCGCCACAAAACCCTGAACATCGAGGGCGTGCAGTTCCACCCTGAGTCGATCCTGACCGAGCAGGGCCACGAACTGTTCGCCAACTTCCTCAAACAAACCGGCGGCACGCGCTAAGGACTAATCATGAATATCAAGACAGCCCTGAGCCGTATCGTCGATCATCTCGACCTCAGCACCGAAGAAATGCGCGATGTGATGCGTGAAATCATGACCGGGCAATGCACGGATGCGCAGATTGGCGCGTTCATGATGGCCATGCGGATGAAGAGCGAAAGCATCGATGAAATCGTCGGCGCCGTGTCGGTCATGCGTGAGTTGGCGGACCAGGTCGAGCTCAAGACCCTCGACGGCGTGGTCGATGTGGTCGGCACCGGCGGTGACGGAGCCAATATTTTCAACGTGTCGACTGCTTCCGCTTTTGTCGTGGCTGCGGCCGGTTGCACCGTAGCCAAGCATGGCAACCGTGCGGTGTCGGGCAAGAGCGGCAGTGCCGATTTACTCGAAGCGGCCGGCATCTATCTGAACCTGACGCCGGTTCAAGTGGCGCGCTGCATCGATAACGTCGGCATCGGCTTTATGTTTGCCCAAACCCATCACAAAGCCATGAAGTATGCCGCCGGCCCGCGCAAGGATCTTGGCTTGCGCACCTTGTTCAACATGCTCGGCCCGCTTACGAATCCGGCCGGTGTGAAACACCAGGTGGTGGGCGTGTTCACCCATGCGTTATGCCGGCCATTGGCCGAAGTATTACAGCGTCTGGGCAGCAAGCATGTGCTGGTGGTGCATTCGAAGGACGGTCTGGACGAATTCAGCCTGGCGGCGCCTACCTTTGTTGCTGAACTCAAAAATGACCAGATCACCGAGTACTGGGTCGAACCAGAAGATCTGGGCATGAAGAGCCAGAGCCTGCATGGCCTGTCGGTCGAAGGCCCGGATGCTTCGCTGGCGCTGATCCGTGATGCGCTGGGCAAGCGTAAAACCGAGAACGGCCAGAAAGCGGCTGAAATGATTGTGCTCAACGCCGGGGCAGCGCTGTATGCCGCTGACCTGGCCAGCAGTTTGAAACAGGGCGTAGAGCTTGCGCACGATGCCCTGCACACCGGTCTCGCTCGGGAAAAGCTCGAAGAACTGGGTGCGTTTACCGCGGTATTCAAAGTGGAGAATGAGGGATGAGTGTACCGACGGTTCTGGAAAAGATTCTGGCGCGCAAGGTTGAGGAAGTTGCCGAGCGTAGCGCTCGTGTAAGCCTTGCGGAGCAGGAAAACCTGGCCAAGGCGGCCGATACACCCCGTGGATTTGCACAGGCATTGCTGGCTCAGGCCAAACTGAAACAACCGGCAGTCATTGCCGAGATCAAGAAAGCATCGCCGAGCAAAGGCGTGATCCGCGAGAACTTCGTGCCTGCCGACATCGCCAAAAGCTACGAGAAGGGTGGCGCGACCTGCCTGTCGGTACTGACCGACATCGATTACTTCCAGGGGGGCGACGCGTATCTGCAACAGGCCCGCGCGGCTTGCAAACTGCCGGTGATCCGCAAGGACTTCATGATTGATCCGTACCAGATCGTCGAAGCCCGTGCCTTGGGCGCCGACTGCGTGCTGTTGATCGTCTCCGCCCTGGATGACGTGAAAATGGCCGAGCTGGCATCGGTAGCCAAAGGCGTCGGTCTCGATGTGTTGGTGGAAGTCCATGATGGCGACGAGCTGGAGCGGGCCTTGAAAACCCTCGACACGCCATTGGTAGGTATCAACAACCGTAACCTGCATACGTTCGATGTCAGTCTGGAAACTACCCTGGACCTGTTGCCGCGTATCCCGCGCGATCGTCTGGTGATTACCGAGAGCGGCATTCTCAATCGTGCCGATGTTGAATTGATGGAAATCAGCGAGGTCTACGCGTTCCTGGTCGGTGAGGCTTTCATGCGTGCCGAAAGCCCGGGTACCGAGTTGCAGCGTCTGTTCTTTCCAGAGCGTGGTGTTCCAGTGAGTGGTTCTACGCTCGACTGATTGAGTCGATCCCTTCGCGAGCAGGCTCGCTCCCACATTAGATCGGCGATACACGCACTACTGTGAGAGCGAGCCTGCTCGCGAAGACAGCATAAGATGCACCACAGACTTCAAGTCCTACGGAATAGCTTATGACCTCACTTCTCTCCTTGACCATCGAAGCCGGTCTGCAAGCCGAACAGGACTTGTTGGCCTCGGTCTGTGCCGGCCCCGCTGAGTTCGGTCTGCTGTTTTGGCAACCGAGCGATCGGGCGCTGGTCATGCCAAGGCGTTTGAATCGACTTCCCGAATTCGAGCACGCCTGTGAGGTCTCCGCGGCAGCCGGTTGGCCCGTGCTGTTGCGCGAAACCGGTGGAGAGCCGGTGCCGCAATCCGCCTCGACGATCAATATCGCTCTGGTTTACGCCCCACCGCGCAGCGAAGGTGATCTGAACCGCATCGAGTCCGGATATCGGCGTCTGTGCGATCCGATCTGTCAGTTGCTGGACGAGTTGGGGGGCACTTCGTCGCTTGGCGAAATCGAAGGTGCGTTCTGCGATGGCCGCTTCAACGTCAATCTGGATGGGCGCAAGATGGTCGGCACCGCCCAGCGCTGGCGCCAGAGTCAGGGCGGTCAGCGTCCGGTAGGGCTGGTGCACGGTGCAATGCTGTTGGATAACGAGCGCGAATCGATGGTCGCTGCGGTCAATCGTTTTAACGAAGCGTGTGGTTTGGAGCAGCGAGTGCGAGCCGAAAGCCACATCGCCCTGCATGAGAAGTTCACGGCACCCAATGCGCTGGTGCGTCTTGAGGAACTCTACAGGCAAATGCTGGCGCAGATGTTCGACGCTTGAATTTTCAAGGTTAGCGTGTACCGAAGACCACCATGGTCTTGCCTTTGACGTCCACCAGGTTGCGTTCCTCCAGGTCCTTGAGCACGCGACCGACCATCTCCCGCGAGCACCCGACAATCCGCCCGATTTCCTGGCGGGTCACCTTGATCTGCATGCCGTCAGGATGAGTCATTGCGTCGGGCTGCTTGCACAGTTCCAGCTGGCAGCGGGCGACGCGACCGGTCACATCAAAGAATGCCAGGTCGCCGACCTTGCGGGTGGTATTGCGCAGGCGTTGTGCGATTTGTCCGCTTAACACGTAAAGGATGTCTGGATCCTGCTGCGACAGTTCACGGAATTTTGCGTAGCTGATTTCCGCGACTTCGCATTCGGCCTTGGCGCGCACCCAGGCGCTGCGCTCCTGCTCAAGGCCTGCCTGTTCAAACAGACCCAGTTCACCGAAAAAGTCCCCGGCGTTCAGGTAGGCGATGATCATTTCCCGGCCGTCATCATCTTCGATGAGGATGGTGACCGAACCTTTGATGATGAAGAACAGCGTTTCCGAACGATCGCCGGCGCAAATAATGTTGCTCTTGGCCGGATAACGACGACGCTGGCAATGCATCAACAGCTTGTCGAGGTTTTTGATTTTGGGGGTGGGGGCAATAGCAACCATGGTTGTATCCCGAAAAGACTGCACGGTGTGTTTGGTTTTTTTATGAAATGCGGACGCTACGGTAAAACTGGCTGGGCGCCAGTGAATTGACGTCAGCTTAACAGACACTTCCTGCATTATTCGAGAAATTACCTACAAGGCTGAAGGCCGCGTCCTATGAAGCCGGCGCTGTCTATCATGGGCCTGTGCTAAGCTGGCGACCCTTTTTATACAGTGGAGTCTTGGCGATGAAGGCACGCATCCAATGGGCTGGCGAAGCCATGTTCCTCGGCGAATCCGGTAGCGGTCATGTCGTGGTCATGGACGGTCCGCCCGATGCCGGTGGTCGTAACCTGGGTGTTCGGCCAATGGAAATGCTCCTGCTGGGTGTTGGTGGTTGCAGCAACTTCGACGTGGTCAGCATCCTCAAGAAATCCCGCCAGGCGGTCGAAAGCTGCGAAGCCTTCCTTGAGGCCGAGCGCGCCACCGAAGATCCGAAAGTCTTCACCAAGATCCATATGCACTTCGTGGTCAAGGGCCGTGGGCTCAAAGAAGCCCAGGTCAAGCGCGCCATTGAGCTGTCCGCTGAAAAGTATTGCTCGGCGTCGATCATGCTGGGTGCAGCCGGTGTTGAGATCACACACGACTACGAGATCATCGAACTGGGTTGAATCGACATTCAACTATCATAAAAGCGGTGCAGACTCTGGCGATCCCCTGCTGACGTCTGCATAATGCGCCACTTTTTTCAGGGTAGTGGCCCGTCAACCGACAGGCCGCGCACCCGAACAGACAACCAAAATCGCCATCGCGAAGAGGTGTTAACCGTCCTACGCAGGTGCGTCGTTCGCATCTGACGGGCATGCTTGATCACGCGGCCGGGCCGCAATACATAGAGAGTTTTTAACGGTGAAAAGCAAACTCAAGCTCCACGGGTTCAATAACCTGACAAAGACCTTGAGCTTCAACATCTATGACATCTGCTACGCGGAAACCCCGCAAGACCAACAGGCTTACGTCGAGTACATCAATAAAGAGTACAACGCGGAGCGCCTGACGCAGATCCTCACGGAAGTTGTCGAAATCATTGGTGCCAACATTCTGAACATTGCCAGTCAGAACTATGAGCCTCAGGGTGCCAGCGTCACGATCCTGATTTCGGAGGAGCCGGTAACCCCGACCGAAAGCCAGATCGAAGAATCTCCGGGCCCACTGCCGGAAATCATCCTGGCCCACCTCGACAAGAGTCACATCACGGTGCATACCTACCCGGAAATCCACCCGGATGCCGGTATTGCGACCTTCCGTGTGGACATCGACGTGTCGACCTGTGGTGTGATTTCACCGCTCAAAGCGCTCAACTTCCTGATTCACCAGTTCGATTCGGACATCGTGACCGTGGATTACCGCGTGCGCGGTTTCACTCGTGATGTGGAAGGCAACAAGCACTTCATCGATCACGAGATCAACTCGATCCAGAACTACCTCTCCGAAGACACCCGCGACGCGTACCAGATGACCGACGTGAATGTGTACCAGGAAAACTTGTTCCACACCAAAATGCTGCTGAAGAACTTCGAACTGGATAACTACCTGTTCGGCGATGCCACCAGCAATCTGTCTGCCGAGCAGCGTGCTCAGGTGACTGAGCGTGTGAAACACGAAATGCTTGAAATCTTCTACGCACGCAACATGCCGAACTAAGATTTCAAGGCACAAAAAAGGCGACTATCTCACGGCAGTCGCCTTTTTCATTTCTATCGCAGATTCCTTGTGGGAGCGAGCCTGCTCGCGAATGCGATGTGCTGAACGACGCGGAAATCAGATCCGATAAGTACTCTTGGTCATCACCTTGGCCATCAAGCTCATCCCGAACTTCACCGGCGCCGGAAAACGAAAACCGCCAGCCTCCAGCGCACTTTCGGCATGCTGCTCTTCATCGATGCGCATCTGCTCGAGAATCGCCCGGGATTTTTCATCCTCCGCCGGCAGTTGCTCAAGGTGTTCGTTCAAGTGCTTGCATACCTGGTCTTCCGTCGCCGCGACGAAACCCAGGCTGACTTTGTCGCTGATCAGCCCGGCAACTGCACCAATCCCGAACGACATGCCGTAGAACAGTGGATTGAGAATGCTGGTGTGGCTACCCAACTGCTTGATGCGTTGCTCGCACCAGACCAGATGGTCGATTTCTTCTTCGGCGGCATGTTCCATGGCGGCGCGTACCTGCGGCAGCTTGGCGGTCAGGGCCTGCCCCTGATACAGCGCCTGGGCACAGACTTCACCGGTATGGTTGATGCGCATCAGGCCGGCAACGTGCCGGGTGTCTTCGTCGCTCAGTTTTGCATCTGGCTGCACGATGGCTGGGGACGGACGGTACGGTTGGCCGCTGAAGGGCAGCAAGGTACGCATCGCGGCATCGGCTTGCAGCAGAAGGCGGTCAATTGGCGAGTAGTGACGTTGGGTAGTCATGCTGACCTCCGGAGGAATCTCGGCGGCCAGTTTAACCCAATCGGCCGCGGAAGGTTTGCGCTGGGTCATTCTGGTGCAGTTGCCATGACAATGTTGTGATGCCTCCATGGGAGCAACGGTGCGTCACCCCCACAGGTTTTGTTGCACTCAGCCCGGCGGCCAGTGCATCTGACGTTGACCCAACACATGCATATGAATGTGGTACACGGTCTGACCGCCCAGATCATTGCAGTTCATGACCACGCGGAAGCCTTCTTCGCAACCCAGTTCCAGGGCCAGGCGCTGGGCGGTGAACAGAATATGCCCGGCCAGTGCCTTGTCGTCCTCGGTCAGGTCATTCAAGGTGCGCACCGGTTTTTTCGGAACCACCAGAAAATGCACCGGTGCCTGCGGGGCGATGTCGTGGAAGGCGATAACCTGATCGTCTTCGTAGATGATCTTGGCCGGGATTTCCCGGTTGATGATCTTGGTGAACAGAGTATCCACAGCTGTTTTCTCCGTTGTTTGGGCTGGCCTGAGTGTACCCATGGGGCTGGCGCCAGCCCAGTGTTTTACCGTGAACCGGCTCAGCGCGGGCAGTAAGCCTTGTTGACCATGCCGGTGATCGTCCGGATCAGCCAGCGTGAGCCGAAACGGGGCAGGGTGGCGAACCAGCGGTTACGCCGTCCGGGAATAATAATGGCGCGGTTTTTCTCCAGTGCTCGAACGGTGTAGAGCGCGACTTCCTCCGGGCTCATCAATAACTTGCTGTCTGCCAGCTTGTCGGCGTTCAACTGCGCGGTGCGGAAAAACGCTGTGCGGGTTGGACCCGGGCAGAGCACCGACACCTTGACCGCGCATTTCTTCAGTTCGACGCGCAATCCCTCGGAAAAGTGCAACACATACGCTTTGCTCGCGTAGTAGGTGCTCATCCACGGGCCTGGGTGGAAGGCTGCGACCGAGGCGACGTTCAGAATTTGCCCGCCGCCCTGCAACGCCATGCTGTTGCCGATGGCGTGGCACAGGCGAGTGAGGGCAAGGATGTTAACTTCGATCAGGTCCTGTTCGGTCATCCAGTCCTGCGCCAGGAATGGGCCGCAAGTGCCGATACCGGCGCAATTGACCAACAAATCAATCTGCCGGTCGCCTTCCTCCAGCTCCAGCAGAAATCCGGACAGCCGCAGGGGTTCACCCAGGTCGCAGGCGCGGAACAACACTTCCACACCAAACCTTTGAGTCAGTTCGATTGCAATACTTTCCAGCTGATCACGCTGTCGGGCCACCAGAATCAGGCTGCGGCCGCGCCGGGCCAGCGCTTCGGCCATGGCCAGGCCGATGCCGCTGGAAGCGCCGGTGATCAGAGCGTAACGGGTCATGCAGTTCTCCATCGCAACAGCTCCGCGCCGCGACGCAGGTGTCACGAGCGGGGAGCGCTGTTCATTCTTGCGCAGAGTCTACAGGGGGCTGGCCTGCTTCGGCTGCATCGTCGGCGGAATTTGCGGGTGATTCGGTTTCGACGTCAGTTTCTTCGGTAACCGCCGGGACACTTTCGTAGCTGCTTTCCAGGCTGGTTTCGTACTCCTGCTGAATCGCAGATATCCCGCCGAGCATTGCACCGACGAAAAACAGACCTATGAGCACAATCCACAATGAACACAGCACTTTGACCGCGGTGCTGTTGGGAGGGGGAGGCGGGCCATAACGGTTGGCGCCGGTGTTGCCCGGCACAACCATGATCACCAGCGGGAAAAAACTGCCCACGAAGGGGACGAGATTCAACAACCAGAGCCAGCCCGACCAGCCGATATCGTGCAGGCGCTGAACGGTGAACAGGATGCTGACAATCGCGAACGCGAGAAACAGGAAGAACGCCAGGATACCGCCGAGGATCAGGCCGGTGGTCGAATCGCCGCTGACCAGTCCGAGGCCGATGAGCGCGAGCACGCCGACAATGGGCAGGGTCACCAGGCTCAGTACCAGGGTCCAGGCCAGAAAACGCAGGCGGCCGATCCGCCCTTCGACGCTGAATGGCTTGAGAGTGGCGAACTCGGGCGCGTTATCCCCGACAATGGCCCGTGGTGGGGCGTAAGGTGATTCGGGCTCTGCCGGAATGGCTCCAGGAGCGTGATGGTAAACGTCCGACAAGTTCAGTTCGATCGACGGTTCGGACTCGATGCGGGCGTCGATGCCGGTGTGCTTCAATGCATGCAGATAGGCCTGTGCATCGGTCTGTGAGAGTTCGCGTTTGAGTGTGACGGGCTGGCCGCTGAAAAGCCGCTCTACGGCGCTGATTTCGCTCTTGTACAGCGTGGCGAGATTAAGCTTCGCAGTGGCGATATCGACACCCGGCAGTAGCGTGCCGTCGAATACGATCTTGAAACGGTTTTCGCTCATTGCCCAGGCATCCTTGTCGCGAGTGTTTGAGTACTTGGCGGGTAGGGCCAGCATGGGATGACTGGCCCGAATAATTTAGCGGGGCCAGCGTTGCTGCAGTTGCACGGACTGTTCCTGAGCCTTGCGGTACTCGGCGTCAAGTCGCGCCACCAGTTGCTCGACGCTCGGTAAGTCATCGATTTCACCGACCCCCTGGCCCGCCGACCACACGGTTTTCCAAGCTTTGGCTTCATCGCTCATTGGCTTGAGCTTGGAGCCGAAATTGACCTCACCTTTGTTTTGCAGCGCCAGCATGTCGAATCCGGCAGCTTCCAGGCTTTGGCGCATGAAGCTCGCCGGAACGCCCGATACTGCTGGAGTATGGATGATGTCTGCCGCTTTGGAGGTCAGTAGCATCTCTTTATACGCTTCAGGCGCATGGCTTTCGGTGGTGCCGATAAATCGCGTGCCGAAGTAGGCGAGATCGGCCCCGAGCAGTTGCGCGGCAAGAATTTCGTGGCCGTGGTTCAAGCATCCCGCCAGCAGCAGGGTCTTGTCGAAGAACTGGCGGATCTCGGCGATCAACGAGAAAGGGCTCCAGGTCCCCGCATGTCCGCCGGCACCGGCAGCGACAGCGATTAAACCATCCACGCCGGCCTCGGCGGCTTTTTCGGCATGGCGGCGAGTCGTCACGTCGTGGAACACCAGTCCGCCGTAGCCGTGGACTGCATCAACCAGTTCTTTCACTGCACCGAGGCTGGTGATGATGATCGGCACTTTGTGTTCGATGCAGATATTCAGGTCCGCCTGCAGTCGCGGATTGCTTTTGTGGACAATCAGGTTCACCGCGTACGGCGCAGGGTTCTCCAGTGTTGCCAGCCCGGCTTCAATCTCCTCTAGCCACGCCTTGAACCCGCTGCTTTCGCGCTGGTTGAGCGCAGGAAAACTACCCACGACACCGTTGCGGCAGCAGGCGAGTACCAGTTGCGGATTGGAAATCAGAAACATCGGCGCGGCCACCACGGGCAAACGCAGGCGTTGTTCGAGCAGAGCGGGCAGCGACATTGGAGGTTCCCCGGTGAGTGATGCCTATTGGGTTTAAAACGGCCGAACGACGACCAGAATTACGATAGCCAGCAATATCAGAACGGGCACTTCATTGAACCAGCGATAATAGACATGGCTGCGGGTGTTTTCGCCACGGGCAAAACGCTTCACCTGAGCACCGCACATGTGGTGGTAACCGATCAGCAAAACCACCAGGGTCAGCTTGGCATGCATCCAGCCACCCTGGCTGAAATAGGCTCCCGGATTGAGGCTGATCAGCCAGCCGCCGAAGATCAGCGTTGCGATCATTGCAGGGCCCATGATCCCGCGATACAACTTGCGCTCCATGATGCTGAAGCGTTCTTTGCTGACAGTGTCTTCGCTTTGCGCGTGGTAAACAAACAGGCGCGGCAGGTAAAACAGGCCGGCAAACCAGCACACGACACTGATGATGTGAAAGGCTTTAAGCCACAGATAGAGCATTTTCAGTTATCCCCAGGTTCACGGTAGCCCGGATAGTAGAGGCTTGAGCCTCCGGTCGTCACCTTGCCGGTTGTCGCAGGCGCGCGCGGCCCCTATTATCGACGGCTTTCCAGTGGGTTCGTTGAGGGCAGGTTTATGGTCAAGGTCGGTATCGTCGGCGGCACGGGTTACACAGGTGTCGAACTGTTGCGTCTGTTGGCACAACATCCGCAAGCTGAAGTGGTTGTGATCACTTCCCGATCCGAGGCCGGCCTGGCCGTGGCTGATATGTATCCGAACCTGCGAGGTCACTATGACGGCTTGGCGTTCAGTGTTCCGGACATCAAGACCTTGGGTGCTTGCGACGTGGTGTTCTTTGCAACACCTCACGGCGTTGCGCACGCTCTGGCCGGTGAGTTGCTGGCGGCTGGGACCAAGGTCATCGACCTCTCTGCGGATTTCCGCCTGCAAGACGCTGATGAATGGGCCAAGTGGTACGGTCAGCCCCATGGCGCGCCAGGGTTGCTGGACGAAGCGGTTTACGGTCTTCCGGAAGTCAACCGCGAGCAAATCAAAAAAGCGCGCCTGATTGCCGTGCCGGGTTGCTATCCGACCGCAACACAGTTGGGTTTCCTGCCACTGCTTGAGGCGGGCCTGGCCGATGCTTCACGCCTCATCGCCGATTGCAAATCCGGTGTCAGCGGTGCCGGTCGTGGCGCAGCTGTAGGTTCGTTGTACTCCGAAACGTCGGAAAGCATGAAGGCTTACGCGGTCAAAGGTCACCGTCACTTGCCGGAAATTCGCCAAGGCCTGCGTCGTGCAGCGGGCAAGGATGTTGGCTTGACCTTCGTTCCGCACCTGACGCCGATGATTCGTGGTATCCACTCGACACTCTACGCGACAGTCGTGGATCGCTCTGTCGATCTGCAGGCATTGTTTGAAAAGCGCTATGCCAATGAGCCGTTCGTCGACGTGATGCCAGCTGGTAGCCATCCGGAAACCCGCAGCGTACGTGGCGCCAACGTGTGTCGTATTGCAGTGCATCGTCCGCAGGATGGTGATCTGGTGGTCGTATTGTCGGTGATCGACAATCTGGTTAAAGGCGCGTCGGGCCAGGCAGTTCAGAACATGAACATCCTGTTCGGGCTGGATGAGCGACTGGGCCTGTCCCACGCTGGCATGTTGCCGTAAGGCTTCACTGCGCATAGTGAAAAGGCCCGTTGAGTGGGCCTTTTTGCATTCCGGGCTGACGGTTGGGATGGTTGATATACCATAACAATAGTTGACCGATTTTCTAGGACAAGCGGATAATGCGCGTCATCACGCATTATGGCGGCGTAACGCCGGGAGATAGTCAGCATGAGCGTCGAATCCTTCACCCCCACGGCTTTGCAATTTACCCACGGTGCCGCGCACAAGGTGAAGAGCCTGGTCGATGAAGAGGGGAATGATCGCTTGAAGCTGCGCGTATTTGTTACGGGCGGCGGTTGTTCAGGTTTTCAGTACGGCTTCACCTTCGATGAAGAAGTGGCCGATGACGACACCATCGTCGAACGAGAAGGTGTGAGTCTGGTTGTCGATCCGATGAGCTTTCAGTACCTGGCAGGTGCCGAGGTGGATTATCAGGAAGGTCTGGAAGGTTCGCGTTTCGTCATCAAGAACCCGAACGCGACCACCACGTGTGGCTGTGGCTCTTCGTTCTCGATCTGATCAGCTTCCCGGAACATCAAAACGCCGCAGGGCCTTACAGCTCTGCGGCGTTTTGCTGTCTGGCGTTCAAGCAGGGTAGATAGCGCCCAGTACTCGCAAGCCGCGAGCGCCGGTGACGCTCGGGCGGTTGGCGGCAATGCCTTCGAGGCAGCAGTGGGCCAGCCAGGCGAAGGCCATGGCTTCGACCCAGTCCGGGTCTACACCGTAAGCGGATGTGCTGCTGACTTTCGCCTTCGGCAACAGGCTGGCCAGACGATTCATCAGCGTGGTGTTATGCGCACCACCGCCGCAGACCAGTACTTCCTGGGTGTTTGCTTGGGCGCTTTGCAGTGACTCAGCGATGGTCAATACGGTCAGCTCGAGCAGCGTTGCCTGTACGTCTTCGGTGGCGAAAGTTGGCAACTGTGAAAGATGCTGCATTAGCCATGGCAGGTTGAACACTTCGCGGCCGGTACTTTTCGGGCCTTTGGTCACAAAGAACGGATCGCCAAGCAGTGCCTTCAACAAGATCGGTTCAACCTTGCCGCAGGCGGCCCATTGGCCGTCACGGTCATAGTTATCACCGCGTTGCAGGTGAATCCAGGCATCCATCAGCACATTCCCCGGCCCGCAGTCGAAACCGGCTACCGGTTTGCCTGGTTCGATCAGGCTGAGATTGCTAAAGCCGCCGATGTTCAGCACTGCGCGATTGCCGGTTCGTTCTTCGAATAACGCTTCGTGAAAGGCAGGAACCAGTGGTGCGCCTTGCCCCCCGGCAGCGACGTCGCGGCTGCGGAAGTCGCAGACTACCGTGATGCCGGTCAATTCGGTCAACAGGGCCGGGTTGCCGATCTGCACCGTGAAGCCTCGCGCCGGTTCGTGGCGAATGGTCTGCCCGTGACTGCCGATCGCGCGAATGTCATCAGGGTTAAGGTGATGTTGAGCAAGGAGGGTGTGAATGCCTTGTGCTGCGAGTTTCACCCAGTTCTGTTGGGCGATGGCGGAACGGGCAATTTCGTCCGGACCGCTGGCGCATAAGCCGAGCAGCTCGGTGCGTAGGGATTCGGGCATGGGGATGTAGTGCGTGGCGATCAGCTTGATCGCCGGAGACTGTTCGATCAGCGCAATGTCCAGCCCATCAAGACTGGTGCCGGACATCACGCCTACGTAAAGCGCCATGGCTTAGCGCTTCGAAGCCAGCATGGTGGCCTTCTCTTGGTCCATGCGGGCCATCAGTGGCTGGCTCTGGGCTAGGAAGCGTGCGCGCTCTGCCTTGGAGATCGGGTCGGCCATTGCCACTTTCTGCCCCAGTGGATCGACATGCACGCCATTGACCTGGAACTCGTAGTGCAGGTGCGGCCCGGTAGACAGGCCGGTGGTGCCGATGTAGCCAATCACCTGGCCCTGTTTGACGGAGCTGCCCGTCTGCACGCCTTTGGCGAAGCCCTGCATGTGACCGTACAGCGTGCGGTAGGTATTGCCGTGCTGGATGATCACGGTGTTGCCGTAACCGCCGCGACGTCCGGCCAGCAAGACCTTACCGTCACCGGCTGCCTTGATCGGCGTACCGCGTGGGGCGGCGTAGTCGACGCCTTTGTGTGCGCGGATCTTGTTCAGGATCGGGTGCTTGCGGCCCATGGAGAACTTCGAGCTGATGCGCGCGAAGTCTACCGGGGTGCGAATGAACGCCTTGCGCATGCTGTTGCCGTCAGCGGTGTAGTAGCTGCTGTTGCCTTGTTTGTTGGTGTAGCGAACGGCGGTATAGGTCTTGCCACGGTTGGTGAACCGGGCGGACAGGATCGGCCCGTTACCGACGGCTTTGCCATTGACGACTTTTTGTTCGTAGATCACGTCGAACTCGTCACCCTGGCGAATGTCCTGGGCGAAGTCGACGTCGTAGCCAAACACGCTGGCCATGTCCATGGTCAGGCTATGGGACAGGCCGGCACGGGCGGCGGACTGTGACAGCGAGCTATTGATCACACCGTGAACATAAGCGGAGCGTACGGTTGGCTTGGAGGTAATGCGGTTGAACGTGTAGCCCTTGTCATTCTTGGTCAGCGTAATGGTTTCCAAGTCGCTGACTTTGCTGTGCAGGTTGATCAGTTGGCCGTCCGGACCCAGTTCGAATTCGAGTTTCTGCCCGTGCTTGAGCTGACTGAATTGCTTGGCCTGCTTGTCGCTGGCCAGCACTTCATGCACCGAGGTGGCGGGAAGGCCGACCTTCTCGAACAGCGTGGAGAGGGTGTCGCCCTTGGCGACGATCACTTCCCTGTGGTTTGGCGTCTTCTTTTCTTCTGCGACCGGTGCCGGAGCGGCTTGAACGGTTTCCTGAGTGTCTTGCGCGCTGTCATCGATCTGCGCGAATGGAGACACTGCTGGTTCATTTGTGGCTTGGACGGCCTCGGCAGCGTCTTGATCTTGTGTCAGTTGTTCAGCAGGGCTTTCCAGTTCAAGACTCAGGGTCGTCTTTTTGGCTTCAACATCACTGGAAGGAAATACCAGAAGCGCCAGGCTCAGAAGAGCGGCTATGCCACTTGCTGCGAGCAGATGGGTCTTCGGGTAAAGCGGTGGCGCTTTAGACGATTCTTTGGTCATAGATAATGTTTGACTTTGAAAAAGATGAATTGGAAAAGATGAATGACATGATGAATATGAAATAACTGTATAAAATATAACCAAATCATCTCTGAAGCAAGTCTATGGACACTCTATCCGTGGATTGGCGTCCGTGCGCCGGGCAAACCTTGTATTTGACGTGCGATCTTGTATGGTTGGTTCCCTTTGAATCTGAGCCTTGCGGGTCTGTTATGAAGTCGGTTGAAGAGCAGCTAGCGCTGATCAAACGTGGTGCGGAAGAACTGTTGGTCGAGTCCGAGCTGATTGAAAAGCTCAAGCGCGGCCAGCCGCTGCGAATTAAGGCAGGCTTCGATCCGACCGCGCCGGATCTGCACCTGGGTCATACCGTGCTTATTAATAAGCTGCGTCAGTTCCAGGAGTTGGGGCACCAGGTGATCTTCCTGATCGGCGACTTCACCGGGATGATTGGTGATCCAAGTGGCAAGAGTGCAACGCGTCCTCCGCTTACTCGCGAGCAGGTTCTCGAGAATGCCGAGACCTACAAGACTCAGGTTTTCAAGATTCTTGATCCGGCAAAGACAGAGGTGGCATTCAACTCCACCTGGATGGATCAGATGGGGCCGGCAGACTTCATTCGTCTGACTTCGCAGTACACCGTCGCACGTATGCTCGAGCGCGATGACTTCGACAAGCGTTACACCACCAATCAGCCAATCGCCATTCACGAGTTCCTCTATCCGCTGGTTCAGGGGTATGACTCGGTTGCCTTGCGTGCGGATGTCGAGCTGGGTGGCACCGATCAGAAGTTCAATTTGCTGATGGGGCGCGAGCTGCAGCGCGGTTATGGTCAGGAAGCTCAGTGCATCCTGACCATGCCATTGCTCGAAGGGTTGGATGGCGTGAAGAAGATGTCCAAGTCTTTGGGCAATTACGTTGGTATCCAAGAAGCGCCAGGCGTGATGTATGGCAAGTTGGTTTCCATTCCTGATGCCTTGATGTGGCGTTACTTCGAATTGCTCAGCTTCCGCTCCATGGATGAAATCAATGCATTCCGTGCTGATGTAGAGGCGGGTGCCAATCCGCGTGATATCAAGATCAAGCTGGCTGAAGAGATTGTTGCGCGTTTCCATGGTGAGGAGGCGGCGGCCAATGCCCATCGTGCGGCGGGCAACCGTATGAAGGGTGGTGAGTTGCCGGATGATTTGCCTGAGATCGAATTGACCGCTGCCGAGGATATGCCGATCGCCGCCGTCCTTAATAAGGCAGGTCTGGTAAAAAACTCGGCTGTTGCGCGGGATCTGCTCGGTTCTGGAGGTGTGCGTATCGATGGTGAGGTTGTGGATCGCTCCTTTGTATATGCCCTGGGTGCGACCCATGTTTGCCAGGCTGGGAAGAAGGCATTTGCGCGTATTACGCTCAAGTCCGAATAAAACTGAAATAAAGAGTTGACGGCGAATTTTAGTTCTCTATAATTCGCCCCACTTCCGGCGCAGTCGAAACGGAAAACTCCTTGGTAAACAACGAGTTACGCAGTTTTCGGCAGTAGGTTGCTTCAGGTCATCGAAGCTGAA
>NZ_JBPKAM010000220.1:0-2892 GCF_051216495.1 Pseudomonas baetica
GTCTGATATTCAGCACTAGTGTCGACTGATACAACGCCTTCGCGAGCAGGCTCGCTCCCACAAGGAGAGGGACGATCAATTCGCCAACCGCGCCCCTGCCAGGCTTCCGCTCAGTTCATAAGCCGCCAATTCCGCCTGATGCGCCGCCAGCAGCTCCGGCAGCGACCCGCGCAGGTATTCCACCCAGGTCTTGATCTTCGCATCCAGGTATTGCCGGGACGGGTAGATCGCGTACAGGTTCAGCTCCTGCGAGCGGTAATTGGGCATCACCCGCACCAACGAACCGTTGCGCAAGCCGTCGATCGCGGCGTACAGCGGCAGTACGCCGACGCCCATGCCGCTGATGATTGCGGTTTTCATCGCGTCGGCGGAGTTCACCAGGAACGGTGAGCTGTTGATGGTGACCATTTCCTGGCCTTCGGGACCGTCGAAGGCCCATTTTTCCAGGGGGATGACCGGACTGACCAGGCGCAGGCAGGCGTGGTTGAGCAGGTCGCTGGGTTTTTGTGCGCAGCCGTTGGCTTTGACGTAGGCCGGCGAGGCGCAAACGATGCTGTAGGTGATGCCCAGGCGCTGGGAGACGAAGCCCGAGTCCGGCAGTTCGCTGGCGAGCACGATGGACACGTCGTAGCCCTCGTCCAGCAGGTCCGGCACGCGGTTGGCCAGGGTCAGGTCGAAGGTCACGTCCGGGTGGGTCTTGCGGTAGCGGGCGATGGCGTCGATCACGAAGTGCTGGCCGATGCCGGTCATGGTGTGCACTTTCAGCTGCCCGGCCGGGCGGGCGTGGGCGTCGCTGGCTTCGGCTTCGGCTTCTTCGACGTAGGCCAGGATCTGCTCGCAGCGCAGCAGGTAGCGCTTGCCGGCCTCGGTCAGGGCGATGCGTCGGGTTGTTCGATTGAGCAGGCGGGTTTGCAGGTGGGCTTCCAGGTTGGAGACCGCGCGCGAGACGTTGGCGGTGGTGGTGTCCAGTTGCACCGCGGCGGCGGTGAAACTGCCGGCTTCGGCCACGTAACTGAAGGCGCGCATGTTTTGCAATGTGTCCATGGGGTGCTCTCGGGTTCGATGGCAAATTGTGACACGAAGTTTCAAAGCCTGAGACTCAGACTTAAGGATTATCTCGTTAACGGTAACAAAGATTCACAGGAATCCCAGCTTATCGCCTGCAATACCCACCCATAGAATTAGGCGGACTGTAGGAGCCGGCTTGCTGGCGATGGCATCACCACGGCCTATCTGAACGACCGCAGCGATGCCATCGCCAGCAAGCCGGCTCCTACAACCTCTCCACCTCAGGAATCTTCAGCAGTGCCGCGTCGCATCAGCAGAGCGCTTTCGCCGCTCAGTATTCTGGCTTTAACCCTGGCAATCAGCGGCTGCATCGGAACCGGAGGTATCGCCCCGCAGGGCAAGGCGCTGGAGGCCAACTCACTGGTCACTGACGAAGCCATCCGCAACGCCGCTCAGGATGCACACTGGCCTGCCAGCCAATGGTGGCAAGCCTATGGCGACCCGCAACTGAATCGCTGGATCGACCTCGCCGTGCAAGGCAGCCCGAGCCTGGCCATGGCCGCCGCGAGGGTACGCCAGGCCAAATCCATGGCGGGTGTGGCCGAAGCGGCCGAGTCGCTGCAGATCAATGGCGAATCCACCCTCAAGCGCCACAACTGGCCCACCGATCAGTTCTACGGACCG
Source organism: Pseudomonas baetica (assembly GCF_051216495.1). Lineage (GTDB taxonomy): Bacteria > Pseudomonadota > Gammaproteobacteria > Pseudomonadales > Pseudomonadaceae > Aquipseudomonas > Aquipseudomonas baetica_B. The sequence continues at coordinate 1,693 of NZ_JBPKAM010000220.1, forward strand.
GGTGATCTGGCCAACAGCACCACCTGGGACAACAACGCCGCACTGGGCTTCAGTTATGCCCTCGACCTGTGGGGGCGCGAAAGCAACACCACCGAACGTGCTGTGGACATGGCCCACGTGACGGTTGCCGAAGCGCGCCAAGCCCAGCTGGAATTGCAGAACAATATCGTGCGCGTCTACATCGAGCTTTCATTGCAGTACGCGCAGCGCGACATCGTCGAAGCGACGCTGAAGCAGCAACAACAAATCCTCGATCTGGCGCAGAAACGCCTGAACGGCGGCATCGGCACCCATTTCGAAGTCAGCCAGGCCGAGACGCCGCTGCCGGAAACCCATCGGCAGATCGATGCGCTGGACGAAGAAATCGCCCTGAGCCGCAATCAACTGGCGGCGCTCGCCGGTAAAGGCCCGGGGGAGGGCGCGCAACTGCAACGGCCGACCTTATCGCTGGGCGCGCCGCTGAAGCTGCCGTCGTCATTGCCGGCGCAATTGCTCGGCCAACGCCCGGACGTGGTCGCCAGCCGCTGGCAAGTGGCAGCGCAAGCCAGGGGTATCGATGTGGCTCATGCCGGCTTCTATCCCAACGTCGATCTGGTCGGCAGCCTGGGCTACATGGCCACCGGCGGCGGGGCGCTGGAGTTCCTGACCGGCAAGAAACTCAACTACAGCGTGGGACCGGCGATTTCCCTGCCGATCTTCGACGGCGGCCGTTTGCGCGCTGAGTTGGGTGAAGCTTCGGCCGGTTATGACATCGCCGTGGCCCGGTACAACCAGACCCTGGTCAATGCGCTGAAGAACATCTCCGATCAGTTGATTCGCCGCGAGTCGATGGACAAGCAGCAAGCCTTCGCTGCCGAGTCGGTGGCCACGGCGCAGAAGACCTACGACATCGCGATGATCGCCTATCAGCGCGGGCTCACCGATTACCTCAACGTGCTTAATGCACAGACCTTGTTGTTCAAACAGCAGCAGGTCCAGCAGCAGGTGCAGGCGGCGCGGTTGAGCGCCCATGCCGAACTGGTGACGGCACTCGGCGGCGGACTCGGTGCGGGCAACGATGTGCCGAAAGACAGCCAGACCGCTGCACCGAAAACCCCGGTCTTATTGCGTTGAACATAAACCCTGTGGGGGGGGGGGGGGGGGGGGGGGGGGGGGGGGGGGGGGGGGGGGGGGGGGGGGGGGGGGGGGGGGGGGGGGGGG
>NZ_JBPKAM010000221.1:0-2777 GCF_051216495.1 Pseudomonas baetica
CAAACATCCTGTTTTGGGAGGGGCATTCCCCCAAACTGGGGCTTGGTGGCTTCAAAAAACTCGTGGGGGGAGCGAGCCTGCTCGCGAAGGGGCCAGCCTAATCAATGAATAATTCAGGCCTGCCCGCGCAAATGCTCAAACAACATCCGGCTCACCGGCGACAGCAGCGCCTCATCGCGCACCACCAGAATCAGTGCCCGGTCCGACCATTCATCGGTCAACGGCACTGCATGCAACCCCAGCGCCCGGCCAAACAACTCATAGGCCCGCTGCGGCAAGACGCCAATGCCCATGTTGGCCTGGATCATGCGGCACATGGCATCGAAGCCCGGCACATGTATGCGCACCCGCAAGACCCTGCCAGCCTCCCGCGCCGCCGCATGGGTGCGCATGTTGATCGAACTGGCTGCATGCAGGCCGACGTAATCACTGTCCAGGGTCTCGGCAAATGCCAGGCTCGAACGGCGGGCCAACGGATGATCCGGCAGCATCAGCACCATCAGTTTGTCCTGACGGTAGACCACGCTGTGCAGGCCTTTGATGTCGCTGTCGATGGAGCAGATCCCGAGGTCGGCCACGCCATCCAGCACCCCCTGAATCACCCCGGCGCTGGGCCGCTCTTCAAGGTCGGTCTTGACCTGCGGATGACGCTCGGAAAAGTCCCGCAAGTCCTCCGGCAGGAACTGGATGATCGCCGACAGATTGGCCAGCATCCGCACATAACCGCGCACACCGTGGCTATGCTCGCCCAACTCAAGCCCCATTTTCTCGACGTTGAACAACATCTGCCGCGCATGGTGCAACAGCGTTTCACCCGCCGGAGTCAATGTCATGCCCTTGGCCTGACGCACAAACAGGCTGATCCCCAGCGCCTCCTCCAGCTCCATCAAACGCTTGCTCGCCGCCGACACCGCGATCGCTTCGCGCGAGGCGGCACGGGTCAGGGTGCCTTCTTCATGGACGGCGACGAACAGTTGCAGGGTGATCAGGTCGAGGCGGCGGATCAGGCTTTTTTGCAGCATCAGGGACTCGCGATGTCAGCTCGGGCGAAGTCGCAGCATAGCGCTCTTCGCCCGGACTGTGCCGTGGCCTGGGCACTCGCTCGTGATAAAGTCGCCGCCCATCAGCCCCCTTGCCTTGAGACTTTGATCGCAATGACCGATTTCCTGGATGTCGACGCCCAACTTGAAGACTGGAACGTACTGCGCACCCGCGCTGCGTTCGCCGGCTTGCTGGTGGGCAACGGCGCCAGTCGTGCGGTATGGGACGACTTCGGCTACGACTCGCTGTTCGAAAACGCCCGCACCGTCGAAGAAAAACCCATGAGCCCGTCCGAGCTGAGCGTGTTCGATGCCATGCAGACACGCAGTTTCGAACAGGTGCTGAGCGCGCTGAAGACCACCAGCCGGGTCAACAAGGCTCTGGCCGTCAGTTCCGCCGCGCCGCGTAATCGTTACTACGCGATCAAGGAAGCGCTGATCAATACCGTGCACGCGGTGCACATTCCGTGGAGGCTGGTCGAGGCTTCGACCCTGGCGACGATCAGTCAGGAACTGGCCCGTTATCGCACGGTGTTCACCACCAACTACGACCTGCTCAACCACTGGGCGCTCCAGCATCAACCGGACGCGATCACCGATCTGTTCCAGGGCGCCGAACCTGCTTTCGACCTGAGCGCCACCGCCACCGACAAGACCCGCCTGCTGTACCTGCACGGCGGCCTGCATCTGGTGCGCAATCAGGACGGCACCGCACGTAAGTTGATGTCAACCGAAGGCACGTTGTTGGGCAATTTCGCCATCAACAACACGATCAAAACCCTCGACGACGTGCCGCTGTTCGTCAACGAAGGGCTGAGTGCGGACAAGCTCAAAACCATCCGTAGTTCGGATTACCTGTCGTTCTGCTATGAGCAGTTGCTGGGTCACAGCGACGGTTTATGCCTCTTCGGTCATGCACTGGGCGAGCAAGACAGCCACATCGTGCAGGCCTTGCGTCTGGCGAAACCGCACGTTGTGGCCATCTCGATTTATCCGCGCAGCAAAGCGTTCATCCAGCATCAGAAACGTTATTACGCGAAGGTGTTCGAGGGGACGGGGATTGAGTTGCGATTTTTTGATTCGAAGACGCATGCGTTGGGGAATCCGAAGCTATCGGTTCCCGTCGAAGTTTAGCGTGATCCCTGTGGGAGCGAGCCTGCTCGCGAATGCGATATGACATTCAACAATGATGTCGACTGACACACCGCCTTCGCGAGCAGGCTCGCTCCCACAGGTGTTTTCAAAGAATGGGTAAGGTCTTGTCCTTGATCACCTTGGTCGGGCCATTGGCCTTCACGCTGGCGATGCCTTTTTCCATCGCGGCCGCCGATGAATAGGACTCACTGTTGCCAATGGTCTCGTGGTTACCGGCCTTGAGATTGAAGTAAGGATGGCCGTCCTTGGTGGTTTTCTTCTCGTAGCGCTCATCCAGCGGGCTGTTGGCCTGGACCGACGCGATGCCTTTGTCGGCGGCGGCGCGGGTGGTGTACAGCTCACTGGTCAGAATGGTTTCGGCGTTTGCCGCCTTCAGGACAAACCTGAACTGACCGCTGCTGTTTTTGCTCACTTCGTACCATCCGGACATGCTCTTTCTCCTTGGCGATTGAGAGGTTGCGCGCTTCAGAGTAAAGACCAGCCTGAGATTTCTGTCGCCTGTACCGGCCTCATCGGGGGGGGGGGGGAGGGCACAGGAGGGGGGGGCGGGAGGGGGGGGGGGGGGGGGGGAGGTGGGGGGGG
>NZ_JBPKAM010000222.1:0-2694 GCF_051216495.1 Pseudomonas baetica
CCCACAATTGGAACGCGATCCTCCTGTGGGAGCGAGCCTGCTCGCGAAGACGGCGGCACATACACCAACGAATTGCCTGAAGAACACATAAGAACAGCCAGAGGAGATCCCCATGAACGCAGCCGTCGACGTTCTACAATCCACCCATCAGCACATCAACCGTGACCGCTTGTGGCAATCGCTCATGGAGCTGGCCAAGCTCGGCGCCACGGCCAAGGGCGGCGTCTGTCGCCTGGCCCTGACCGATCTCGACCGCCAGGCCCGCGATACCTTTGTGAAGTGGTGTGAAGACGCAGGCTGCACCGTCAGCATTGACGCCGTCGGCAACATCTTCGCCCGCCGTCCCGGGCGTAACCCGGACCTGCCGCCAGTGATGACCGGCAGCCACATCGACACGCAACCCACCGGTGGCAAGTTCGATGGCTGCTTCGGCGTGCTGGCCGGCGTCGAAGTGTTGCGTACCCTCAATGACCTGAACATCGAAACCGAAGCACCGCTGGAAGTGGTGGTGTGGACCAACGAAGAAGGCTCGCGCTTCGCCCCGTGCATGATGGGCTCCGGCGTGTTCGCGGAAAAATTCACCTTGGAAGAAACCCTCGCCAAGGTCGATGCCGACGGCGTGACCGTTGGCGCGGCGCTGAATGCCATTGGTTATGCCGGGTCGCGAAAAGTCAGTGGTCATCCGGTGGGCGCCTATTTCGAGGCACACATCGAGCAGGGGCCGATTCTGGAAGACGAGCGCAAAACCATCGGCGTCGTGATGGGCGCCCTCGGACAGAAATGGTTCGACCTGAAACTGCGCGGCGTCGAAGCCCACGCCGGTCCGACCCCGATGCACCTGCGCAAGGACGCCCTGGTCGGCGCCGCGGTGATCGTTGGCGCGGTCAATCGCGCCGCCCTGGGTCATCAACCCCACGCCTGCGGCACCGTCGGTTGCCTGCAAGCCTATCCCGGTTCCCGCAATGTCATCCCTGGTGAAGTGCGCATGACCCTGGACTTCCGCCACCTGGAGCCGGCGCGGCTGGACTCGATGATTGCCGAAGTGCGCGAAGTCATCGACACCATCTGCCAGGAACACGGCCTTACCTACGAACTGACACCCACGGCGGATTTCCCGCCGCTGTACTTCGACAAGGGCTGCGTCGAAGCGGTGCGTGGCGCGGCACAGGGCCTGGGCCTGTCGCACATGGATATCGTCAGTGGGGCAGGGCACGACGCTATCTTCCTCGCCGAACTCGGCCCCGCCGGGATGATCTTCGTGCCGTGTGAAGGCGGCATCAGCCACAACGAAATCGAAAACGCCGCGCCGGATGACCTGGCGGCCGGGTGTGCGGTGTTGTTGCGGGCAATGCTCGCGGCTTCCGAAGCGATTGCGAAGGGCAAATTGGCGGCTTGAATCGACCGCAGGCGCTTGTTGTGATCGCACACACCGGGTCATGGGGCGGTGTGCGCGATCTCCACGTCCATCGCTCCCAGGCTTTTGCTCACCGCCAGATCCACCGGATGAATCGGTGTGTCGCGCCGCTTCAACATGCCGCCCTGGCGCTGATTCAGGACGGCGGTGATCTCCGCCAGTATCGCCAGCGCCACGGACTCCGGGGCATCGCCACCCAGATCCAGGCCCATCGGGTAATGCAGCACCGACGAACCTTGGCCGATCTCGGCCAGTAGCCGCTCGGTGCGTTCCCTCGGGCCCAGCTGGCCGATGTAGGCCGGCGCGCCGTGCAACACTTGCGCAAGCCAATGCCGATCCTGACGGTAGCTGTGGGTCATGACCACGACGGCGGCGCCTTTGATCAAAGGTTCCAGGTCGAACGGGTTATCGAGGCTGGCGAAGATCACCGCGTCCGCGAGGGGAAAACGCTCCGGCCGGGCGAAGTGACTGCGGCTGTCGATCACACTGACATGCCAGTTCAGCCATTTGGCCATGCGCACCAGCGGCTGCGCGTCGTGGCCGGCACCGAAGATCACCAGGCGCGGCGGCGGGGCGAGGTATTCGAAGAACACTTCGACTTCGCCACGGGCATCGGTGTAGAGCCGCAGTGACGGCTTCTTTACGGCCAGGGTCTTGCGCAGGTCCTGGCGGATGGCGTGGTTGAGCGCGGGGTTTCTCAAGGCGCTCGTGGTGTCCGACAGCAGCCGTTCACCCACCTGCGCCGAGGCATTGCGCGAGGTGGCAATGACCGTTGCCATGGCCGCGGGTTGTTGCGTGTCGCGTACCCGGCGCAAGCATTCGACGGCGGCGTGGGGGTGTTTTGACCGCAGGCGTTCGAGCATCACGAACACCGTGCCATTGCAGCCAAGGCCGAACGTCAGGGCGCTTTGTTCGTCGTCTTCGTCCTCGGTGGCGCCGGTGCTGTAGCGACGCACCACTGGCTCGCCGGCGTCGGTCAGCCACCAGGCTTTTTTCGCCAGGTCCTGCTCCAGGCAACCGCCGCTGACAGTGCCGACCGTGCGACCGTGCAAAGGGATGAGCATTCTCGCGCCAGGGCGACGATAGGCTGAGCCTTCGACCTTGACGACGGTGGCGAGGATGGTTTCTTCGCCGTCACGGGCGGCAGAATCGATGGCGTGCAGCAGGTCGTTCAATCCGGACATAAAATCTCATCTCAAAAATGATGGAGATCAAATGTGGGAGCGAGCCTGCTCGCGAAGGCGGTGAGTCAGTCAACCGGGATGTTGAATGTGCTGGCC
>NZ_JBPKAM010000223.1:0-2679 GCF_051216495.1 Pseudomonas baetica
AAGTCAGCGTGTAGTCACGCTGACTACGCCTTTTTGCCGCTTCCATCACATCCTCCTGAAAATAGATCAGAAGGTGTAAACCTTATTCAGGACTAGACACAGGCAACAAAAAAGGCCCGTATCTTGCGATACGGGCCTTTTTTGTCAGTCGGGAAAAATCAATTACTTGATTTTGCCTTCCTTGTAGATCACGTGCTTGCGAACAACCGGATCATATTTCTTGATCTCGATTTTGTCCGGAGTAGTACGCTTGTTCTTGTCGGTAGTGTAGAAGTGACCAGTACCGGCGCTCGAAATCAAACGAATCAATTCACGCATGATTAGCTCCCTTAAACCTTGCCATCGCGACGAAGTTCGGCCAGCACGACACTGATGCCACGCTTGTCGATGATGCGCATGCCTTTGGCAGATACGCGCAGACGCACAAAACGTTTCTCTTCTTCAACCCAGAAGCGGTGATGCTGCAGGTTCGGCAGGAAACGACGACGGGTTTTGTTGTTTGCGTGGGAAATGTTGTTCCCAGTCACCGGACCCTTACCGGTAACTTGACATACTCTAGACATGCCTCAGCCCTCTAAAACCACATGCCCAACCCGGCATGGGTTGGCCGCTTAATCTCTAGTCATTGTGGCGCCAGGCGCCGCGATTCTTTAGAGGTCTTACCGGCTACACCTACAGTGAAGGAACCGGGCCCCTAGAAAAGAGCGCTGCTTTATACCAGAAAGACTGGGGAGCAACAACATTCGCTGTACCTTGAATGGAGAAAAACCCGGATTTTCACGCCTCAAGCGCTTTGGATAAAGGCTATCGTCGATTGTGACCACTCGTCGCGAGAATCTGCCCGACACCACTGCCCTGACGCTTTTCCACCCGAACACAGCAAAATCAGGCGCCTATAGTCCACTCAAAATGCAAAAGGGGATAGTCATTTGCCAAGGAGCCCACTAGGGTAAGCCTTTTCCAGACTGCACTTGCAGATGGGCCTTCGATCTGTAAAGGAATCCGACCATGCGCCTCGCTGCCCTACCGCTGTTGCTCGCCCCTCTTTTGCTGAGCCCCCTGGCCCAGGCGGCCGCCCTGAGTGTCTGCACCGAGGCCAGCCCCGAAGGGTTCGATGTGGTGCAATACAACTCGCTGACCACCACCAACGCCTCGGCCGATGTGCTGATGAACCGCCTGGTGGACTTCGACACCGCCAGTGGCAAAGTGGTCGCCAGCCTCGCCGACAGCTGGGAGGTGAGCCCCGATGGCCTGATCTATGTGTTCAAACTGCACCCACAGGTTAAGTTCCATCGCACTGAATATTTCAGCCCGACCCGCGAACTGACCGCCGAAGACGTGAAGTTCAGTTTCGACCGCATGCTCGATCCGGCCAATCCGTGGCACCAGGTCGCCCAGAGCGGCTTCCCGCATGCGCAATCGATGCAATTGCCAGCGCTCATCAAGAAGATCGACGCTCTCGACCCGCTGACCGTGCGTTTCACCCTTGATCACGCCGATTCGACCTTCCTGGCGACCCTGAGCATGGGGTTTGCCTCGATCTATTCGGCCGAGTACGCCGACAAACTGTTAAAAGCTGGCACGACAGAAAAGCTCAACAGCCAGCCCATCGGCACTGGCCCGTTTGTTTTCACGCGCTTCCAGAAAGACGCCTCGATTCGCTACAAGGCCAACCCGGACTACTTCGGCGGCAAGCCGTCGGTGGATCCGTTGATCTTCGCCATTACCCCGGACGCCAACGTGCGCCTTCAGAAGTTGCGCCGCAACGAATGCCAGATCGCCCTCTCGCCCAAGCCGCTGGACGTACAGGCCGCGCTGAAAGAGCCGACCCTGAAAGTCGAAAAGACGGAAGCGTTCATGACCGCATTCGTCGGCATCAACAGCCAACACCCGCCGCTGGACAAGCCTGAAGTGCGACAGGCGATCAACCTCGCCTTCGACAAGGCCAGCTACGTCAAAGCCGTGTTCGAAGACACCGCCGAACCCGCCAACGGCCCCTACCCGCCCAACACCTGGAGCTACGCCAAAAATCTGCCGGGCTATCCCCATGACGTGGCGAAAGCCAAGGCATTGATGGCCAAGGCCGGCCTGAAGGATGGCTTCCAGACCACCATCTGGACGCGCCCGTCGGGCAGCCTGCTGAATCCGAACCCGAGCCTCGGCGCACAATTGCTGCAGTCCGATCTCGCGGAAATTGGCATCCAGGCCGAAATCCGGGTGATCGAATGGGGCGAACTGATTCGTCGCGCCAAGGCCGGTGAACACGACCTATTGTTCATGGGCTGGGCCGGTGACAACGGTGATCCGGACAACTTCCTCACGCCGCAGTTTTCCTGCGCTGCGGTCAAGTCCGGCACCAACTTCGCCCGCTACTGCAATCAGGATCTGGACAGGCTGATCAGTGCCGGCAAAACCACCGGTGAGCAAGGTGTGCGCACCAAGCTGTATGAACAGGCCCAGACGCAGATTCAGCAACAGGCGCTGTGGCTACCCCTGGCCCACCCGACGGCGTTCGCTCTGACGCGCAAGGATGTCGATGGCTATCAGGTGAGCCCGTTTGGCCGTCAGGATTATTCCAAGGTCACCCTCAAATAATTTAACCCGACACAAACCCTGTGGGAGCGAGCCTGCTCGCGAAAGCGATCTGTCAGCAAATATCATATTGACTGATACGACGCC
>NZ_JBPKAM010000224.1:0-2660 GCF_051216495.1 Pseudomonas baetica
GGGCGATGTTGCGCAAGGGGGAAAAAGAGAGAAGGCGGAAGTCAAAATAAAATGCTTTCTCCTCCCCCCCCCCCCCACCCCCCCCCTCTCCTACAGGGAGTTTGGTGTTACCAGAAACGTTGCTGGGTCAATCGACTCCACCAGTTGAGCAATACACGATCGACCGAACCGCTGGCCGCCATGCCGATGCGTTCCTGCAGGCTTTTACGTTCGGCGTAGTGCAAGTGATAGAGCTCGGACTGCTTGGCACGCTCGGCCAGGTATTCATCACTGGTCTTGAGTTCATCCACCAGTTGCTTGTCCAGCGCCGCGACACCGAGCCAGATCTCTCCGGTGGCCACTTCGTCAATGGCCAGTTGCGGGCGGTATCGGGAAACGAAGTTCTTGAACAGTTGATGGGTGATGTCGAGATCCTGCTGGAACTTCTCGCGGCCCTTTTCAGTGTTCTCGCCAAACACCGTCAAGGTGCGTTTGTACTCGCCGGCGGTTAACACTTCAAAGTCAATGTCGTGTTTCTTCAGCAGCCGGTTGACGTTGGGCAACTGCGCCACCACGCCGATCGAACCGAGGATCGCGAACGGTGCGCTGATGATCTTCTCGCCGATGCACGCCATCATGTAACCACCGCTGGCCGCGACTTTGTCGATGCACACGGTCAACGGTATGCCGGCCTGACGGATACGCGCCAGTTGCGACGATGCCAGGCCGTAGCTGTGGACCATGCCTCCGCCGCTTTCCAGGCGCAGGACCACTTCATCCTTGGGTGTGGCGAGGGTCAGCAGCGCGGTGATTTCGTGACGCAGGCTTTCAGTGGCCGAGGCCTTGATGTCGCCGTCGAAATCCAGCACAAACACGCGCGGCTTGGTTTCGGGATGCTTTTTCTGCTTCTTGTCGGACTTGGCTTGGGACTTACGCAAGGCCTTGAGCTGATCCTTGTCGAGCAAGGTTTGCTCCAGGCGTTCGCGCAGCCCTTTGTAGAAATCATTGAGCTTGCTGACCTGCAACTGGCCGGCCGACTTGCGTCGACCTTTGCTGCGCAAGGCCGCAAAACTGGCCAGGACCACCAGAATGGCGATCACCAGGGTCACGGTCTTGGCCAGAAAAACGGCGTACTCGGACAAAAACTCCACAGGGACTCCTTAGACGATGCGCGTCACGACAGCGCGCGGGATACCTCCAGCATACCCATGCGCCGCCCTTGCGGCCAGCCGTGAAACCTTTGGCAGCAGGCCTGTAACGGGCATTTCAAACAAGCGTATGTTTTTTCATTGACAGCTCACCGTCATCCTCATAACCTCGCCAAACCTTCAACGTACCGGGACGACGCGGACGTGGGCAGCATCTATTTGATTCGACATGGCCAGGCCTCCTTCGGTGCAGACGACTACGACGTCCTGTCGCCCATCGGTATTCGCCAGGCGGAAATTCTCGGTCAACACCTGGCTGAACTCGGCATCAGTTTCGATCGATGCCTGTCCGGCGATCTGCGCCGCCAGCAGCATACGGCCACCAGTGCGCTGGAGCAGTTCGCTGCCGTGGGCCTGCCAGTTCCGATCCTGGAAACCGACTCCGCCTTCAACGAGTTCGACGCCGACGCGGTGATCCGCGCGCTGTTGCCGGCGATGCTGCCGGACGAACCCGAAGCCCTGAACATCCTGCGCAACGCCGCGCAAAACCGCGCCGAGTTCCAACGCATTTTCGCCCTGATCATCGAACGCTGGCTCGCCGGCACCTACGACACGCCGGAGCTGGAAAGCTGGCTGGGCTTTGTCGAGCGGGTCCGGGCGGGTCTGCACAGGATTCTCGAACAAGCCGATAACACGCAGAAAATCGCCGTGTTCACGTCCGGTGGCACTATCACCGCCCTGCTCCATCTCATTACGCAAATGCCTGCCCGGCAGGCGTTTGAATTGAACTGGCAAATCGTCAACACCTCGCTCAACCACTTGAAGTTTCGTGGTCGCGAGGTGGCCCTGGCTTCCTTCAACAGTCATGCGCACCTGCAACTGCTGAAGGCCCCGGAACTCATCACGTTTCGCTGAGTCCGGACTCTTGTGACCCTGGCTGTAATCACCCAGCTCTTTTTACCCAGCTCCTATTACTCAAGAAAGGAACGAACCATGACCTCAGTAGCAGATGCCGTACAAGCAATGAAAGCCAAGTTCAACCCAGCCGCTGCTGCCGGTCTGGACCTGGTCTTCGGTTTCCGCATCGACGACACCAAGAACTTCTCGCTGATCGTCAAGGACAGCACCTGTGAGCTGCAAGAAGGCGAAAACCCGGACGCCCAGGTGACCCTGGTGATGGACGGCGAAACCCTGCAAGGCATCGTCAGCGGCGAAACCGACGGCATGCAAGCGTTCATGGGCGGCAAGCTGCGCGCTGAAGGCGACATGATGCTGGCGATGAAGTTGTCCGAGCTGTTCCCGGCCTAAGAGAAGCCTCTCAGGCTTTGCACGAAACCCGTCCTTGTGGCGGGTTTCGTCGTTTCAGGCCAAGCGAGCCTGCTCGCGAAAGCGGAGTGCCAGTCGACACCGACTTTGACTGTCCCGGCGCTTTCGCGAGCAGGCTCGCTCCACCCACCAACCCCTGTCGCTCAGCCTCTTTCCCACCCCTCCCCGGTCGAGGAGAATCCTCCCATGCGCGCATCTCCCTCACCC
>NZ_JBPKAM010000225.1:0-2600 GCF_051216495.1 Pseudomonas baetica
CGTCTTCACACACCGCAATCTGGCCTCTGTCGAGTTCACAAATTGCTTGGGTGTTATATGGTCAAGCCTCACGGGCAATTAGTATCGGTTAGCTCAACGCCTCACAGCGCTTACACACCCGACCTATCAACGTCGTAGTCTTCGACGGCCCTTCAGGGAACTCAAGGTTCCAGTGAGATCTCATCTTGAGGCAAGTTTCCCGCTTAGATGCTTTCAGCGGTTATCTTTTCCGAACATAGCTACCCGGCAATGCCACTGGCGTGACAACCGGAACACCAGAGGTTCGTCCACTCCGGTCCTCTCGTACTAGGAGCAGCCCCTCTCAAATCTCAAACGTCCACGGCAGATAGGGACCGAACTGTCTCACGACGTTCTAAACCCAGCTCGCGTACCACTTTAAATGGCGAACAGCCATACCCTTGGGACCGGCTTCAGCCCCAGGATGTGATGAGCCGACATCGAGGTGCCAAACACCGCCGTCGATATGAACTCTTGGGCGGTATCAGCCTGTTATCCCCGGAGTACCTTTTATCCGTTGAGCGATGGCCCTTCCATACAGAACCACCGGATCACTAAGACCTACTTTCGTACCTGCTCGACGTGTCTGTCTCGCAGTCAAGCGCGCTTTTGCCTTTATACTCTACGACCGATTTCCGACCGGTCTGAGCGCACCTTCGTACTCCTCCGTTACTCTTTAGGAGGAGACCGCCCCAGTCAAACTACCCACCATACACTGTCCTCGATCCGGATAACGGACCTGAGTTAGAACCTCAAAGTTGCCAGGGTGGTATTTCAAGGATGGCTCCACGCAGACTGGCGTCCACGCTTCAAAGCCTCCCACCTATCCTACACAAGCAAATTCAAAGTCCAGTGCAAAGCTATAGTAAAGGTTCACGGGGTCTTTCCGTCTAGCCGCGGATACACTGCATCTTCACAGCGATTTCAATTTCACTGAGTCTCGGGTGGAGACAGCGCCGCCATCGTTACGCCATTCGTGCAGGTCGGAACTTACCCGACAAGGAATTTCGCTACCTTAGGACCGTTATAGTTACGGCCGCCGTTTACCGGGGCTTCGATCAAGAGCTTCGCGTTAGCTAACCCCATCAATTAACCTTCCGGCACCGGGCAGGCGTCACACCCTATACGTCCACTTTCGTGTTTGCAGAGTGCTGTGTTTTTAATAAACAGTCGCAGCGGCCTGGTATCTTCGACCGGCGTGGGCTTACGCAGCAAGTGCTTCACCCTCACCGGCGCACCTTCTCCCGAAGTTACGGTGCCATTTTGCCTAGTTCCTTCACCCGAGTTCTCTCAAGCGCCTTGGTATTCTCTACCCAACCACCTGTGTCGGTTTGGGGTACGGTTCCTGGTTATCTGAAGCTTAGAAGCTTTTCTTGGAAGCATGGCATCAACCACTTCGTCACCCAAAGGGTAACTCGTCATCAGCTCTCGGCCTTGAAACCCCGGATTTACCTAAGATTTCAGCCTACCACCTTAAACTTGGACAACCAACGCCAAGCTGGCCTAGCCTTCTCCGTCCCTCCATCGCAATAACCAGAAGTACAGGAATATTAACCTGTTTTCCATCGACTACGCTTTTCAGCCTCGCCTTAGGGACCGACTAACCCTGCGTCGATTAACGTTGCGCAGGAAACCTTGGTCTTTCGGCGTGGGTGTTTTTCACACCCATTGTCGTTACTCATGTCAGCATTCGCACTTCTGATACCTCCAGCAAGCTTCTCAACTCACCTTCACAGGCTTACAGAACGCTCCTCTACCGCATCACTTACGTGATACCCGTAGCTTCGGTGTATGGTTTGAGCCCCGTTACATCTTCCGCGCAGGCCGACTCGACTAGTGAGCTATTACGCTTTCTTTAAAGGGTGGCTGCTTCTAAGCCAACCTCCTAGCTGTCTAAGCCTTCCCACATCGTTTCCCACTTAACCATAACTTTGGGACCTTAGCTGACGGTCTGGGTTGTTTCCCTTTTCACGACGGACGTTAGCACCCGCCGTGTGTCTCCCATGCTCGGCACTTGTAGGTATTCGGAGTTTGCATCGGTTTGGTAAGTCGGGATGACCCCCTAGCCGAAACAGTGCTCTACCCCCTACAGTGATACATGAGGCGCTACCTAAATAGCTTTCGAGGAGAACCAGCTATCTCCGAGCTTGATTAGCCTTTCACTCCGATCCACAGGTCATCCGCTAACTTTTCAACGGTAGTCGGTTCGGTCCTCCAGTCAGTGTTACCTAACCTTCAACCTGCCCATGGATAGATCGCCCGGTTTCGGGTCTATTCCCAGCGACTAGACGCCCTATTAAGACTCGCTTTCGCTACGCCTCCCCTATTCGGTTAAGCTCGCCACTGAAAATAAGTCGCTGACCCATTATACAAAAGGTACGCAGTCACCCAACAAAGTGGGCTCCCACTGCTTGTACGCATACGGTTTCAGGATCTATTTCACTCCCCTCTCCGGGGTTCTTTTCGCCTTTCCCTCACGGTACTAGTTCACTATCGGTCAGTCAGTAGTATTTAGCCTTGGAGGATGGTCCCCCCATATTCAGACAAAGTTTCTCGTGCTCCGTCCTACTCGATTTCATGAC
>NZ_JBPKAM010000226.1:0-2526 GCF_051216495.1 Pseudomonas baetica
GGCTCGCTCCCACATTGGATCTGCGTTGTTCACAAATCCCCTGTGGGAGCGAGCCTGCTCGCGAAAGGGGCAACCTCAACACCACAAATTATTCGACCCGCATCTCCCCACTGAACACCAACGTACTGCGGCACCGCCGACACAAATACCGTCGTCCCTGCCGCACCAGGCCATGACGCTGTGCCGAAAACGGGAAATCGCTGTCCGGGCAGGGGCATCTGTAGATGTAGCGGGTCACGCTGCGGCGTTTGACGTCGTAGGTGTGGCAACGATTGGGCGGCAGTTCGTACACCCCGCGCATGATCAATTGCCACTCTTCGCCATGTGGCTGTATGCGGTCGCCGAACAGTTGATGGGCGATCAGGTGCGCCACTTCGTGGGCCACGGTCTGCTTGAGAAAGTCTTCGGTGTTTTCCCGGTACAACTGCGGGTTGAAACGCAGAAGATTCTCGTGCAAGTGCGCGACGCCGGCTTTTTGCCCGCGCAGCTTGAGGCTCACCACCGGGCGTTTGAAAGGTCGTTTAAAAAAGGATTCGGCTTGCAGGAAACAGTCTTCGACGCGGGAATTGAGTTGCTCGGGCATGCTTGATGGATCTCCAGAGACGTCGAGTATGCCGCAACCCCCGGGCCTTGCGTACCGCCCAAGCGCCGAATGGTCGTTGCCGCTTCTGTTGTTCAAGCATTAAAAGGCCGCCTTGCGGCGGCCTGTGTTGGCAGATCTAGTTTTTGGGTGGTGAGTTGCTAATTGGTGTAAACCGGCCCCACGCCGAGTCCCCAGACAATGACAGTAAACGCCATGATGGCCACCAGCACCACCAGGCCTACGGCGAGCACCGAACTGGAAAAAAGAAAGCCCTCGTCTGTTGGAATGTTCATGAACGTCGGTAACCCGACATACAGCAAGTAAACGGTGTAGCAGATCGCGGCGGTGCCAACGATCATCCCCAGCCACAGGTGTGGGTACAGTGCCGCCAGACCGCCAATGAACAGCGGTGTCGCGGTATAGGTTGCAAACGCAATGCAGCGGGCCAGGCTCGGGTTAGCGTCATAGGTGCGAGCCATCCAATGGATGAACGCGCCCATCACCGCAACGCCGCCCAGCATCGCCAGGTACGACATGATCGACATCCATAGTGCGCTTTCCATCGTCAACATCACCGGCGCCCGGTTGCCAATAACCCAACCGACCTGCGTGGTACCGATGAACGCGGACACGGCGGGGATTGCCGCCAGAATCAGCGTGTGGGTCAGGTACATGTGGCTGATGCTTTCCTCCTGGTCGCCACGGATTTCTTTCCATTCTTGGTCAGGGTGGGTGAAGAGCCCCACTACGTGATGGATCATGCCAGTCACTCCTCT
Source organism: Pseudomonas baetica (assembly GCF_051216495.1). GTDB lineage: Bacteria > Pseudomonadota > Gammaproteobacteria > Pseudomonadales > Pseudomonadaceae > Aquipseudomonas > Aquipseudomonas baetica_B. Next base: position 1,360 of record NZ_JBPKAM010000226.1, read on the forward strand.
TGTTTTTACCGTCGCCCCCCAGTGGAGCGCCTACGGGCCAATGCGGCCAAGTAAGTAATAGGTCTGGATGTGTATGCGACCTTATGAGGCAGTATAGGAAGGACTTACCCGTACAAGGTGAGGGGGCTTAGAGCAAATTGCGCTGTAAACGTTTCTGTTAATCGCTGCTGGGACTGTCAGAGGATCTTTGTGGGAGTAAGCTGGCTCCCACAGGTCGATAGTGTGCTATTCGCCCTGGCGGTGTTTTTGCGTAAAATGCCCGCCTTTCGTCACACCTCACGGATTTCGCGTCATGGGCACTCTTACGGTCAACCAGAACAAACTGCAAAAGCGCCTGCGCCGCCAGGCCGGTGAGGCTGTCGCCGATTTCAACATGATTGAAGACGGCGACAAGGTCATGGTCTGTCTGTCCGGCGGCAAGGACAGCTACACCATGCTTGATGTGCTGATGCACTTGCAGAAGGTCGCTCCGATCAAGTTCGAGATCGTGGCCGTGAACATGGACCAGAAGCAGCCGGGGTTCCCCGAACACGTGCTGCCTGCCTACCTGAAAGAGCTGGGCATCGAATACCACATCGTCGAAAAAGACACTTACTCGGTGGTCAAGGAGCTGGTTCCGGAAGGCAAAACCACCTGTTCGCTGTGCTCGCGCCTGCGTCGCGGTACGCTGTACACCTTTGCCGACGAAATCGGAGCGACCAAAATGGCCCTGGGTCATCATCGTGACGACATCGTCGAAACGTTCTTCCTGAACATGTTCTTCAACGGCTCGCTCAAGGCCATGCCGCCAAAATTGCGCGCCGACGATGGTCGCAATGTGGTGATCCGCCCGCTGGCCTACTGCAACGAAAAAGACATCCAGGCGTACTCGGACTTCAAGCAATTCCCGATCATTCCGTGCAACCTCTGCGGTTCCCAGGAAAACCTGCAGCGTCAGGTGGTCAAGGAAATGCTGCAGGACTGGGAGCGCAAGACCCCTGGTCGTACCGAGAGCATCTTCCGCAGCCTGCAGAATGTGATCCCGTCGCAACTGGCGGACCGCAACCTGTTTGACTTCACCAGCCTGAAGATCGACGAGACGGCGGCTTCGCGCTTCGTCAACGTGGTCAACCTTTAAGCAAGATTGAATGTGGGAGCGAGCCTGCTCGCGAATGCAGTGTGTCATTC
>NZ_JBPKAM010000227.1:0-2266 GCF_051216495.1 Pseudomonas baetica
CCCCCCTCTCTTCTCTCCTCTCTCCCCTTCCCCCCCAATCTACCCCCCCCCCCCCTTTGTTCTTCCTTTCCCCCCCCCCCCCCCCCCCCCGATGAGGTCGGTACAGTCACCCGAGAAGCCATCTACTTCACGGCCCGCACCACAGACAACCCCGGCATCTGCCCCCGCCGCTGACTCAGATACCGCGTACAACTCACCCGCAAGAACGAGGCAAAATTCACCACCTCGCCACGGTAGTCCATGACCTCTTCATACAGTTTGGCGATCAACTGGTTGGTGGTCATGCCATCGACCTCGGCGATTTCGCTGAGGATGTCCCAGAACTGATTCTCCAGCCGCAAGGTGGTCACCACCCCGCAGATGCGCAGCGAACGGGAACGCGATTCGTAGAGGATCGGGTCGGCTTTGACGTAGAGCTCACACATGGACAGGTTCCCCGTTACAGCGTGATTTTCGTACCCAGCAACCCGAGGAAACCGGCAAGCCAGCTCGGATGGGCAGGCCAGGCCGGCGCCGTGGCCAGATTGCCTTGCACGTGGCCTTCCGTCACCGGGATATCGATATACGTACCGCCGGCCAGGCGGACTTCCGGCGCACAGGCCGGGTAAGCGCTGCATTCGCGCCCTTCGAGAACCCCGGCCGCCGCCAACAATTGTGCGCCGTGGCATACGGCAGCGATCGGTTTGCCAGCTTTGTCGAAGTCGCGCACCAGTTCCAGGACTTTCTCGTTCAGGCGCAGGTACTCCGGCGCACGACCGCCGGGGATCAGCAGCGCGTCGTAGTCTGCAGACTTGACCTTGGCAAAGTCGAAATTCAGGGCAAACAGGTGGCCGGGCTTTTCGCTGTAGGTCTGGTCGCCTTCGAAGTCATGGATCGCGGTGCGAACGGTCTGGCCAGCGGACTTGTCCGGACACACGGCGTGCACCGTATGGCCGACCATCAGCAGGGCCTGGTACGGCACCATCACTTCATAGTCTTCGACGTAATCGCCAACCAGCATCAGAATTTTTTTCGCCGCCATGGGGAGGACTCCTCTGGAAAATGCGTAGGCATGCAGGAGTATTCAAGGTAGTCCTTATCCGACAGGGCGGGTAACAACCGGCTACTACGAAGAGAGAGATTCTTGTGGCGAGGGGATTTATCCCCGTTGGACTGCATAGCAGTCCCATTTTTTGGGGCCGCTTCGCAGCCCAGCGGGGATAAATCCCCTCGCCACAAAGCATTACCCCCAACTGTACGGATAACTCTGCGCCTATCTGTAACATCTGGAAAACCACGGTTTGTGGCTAGATGAAGGCACTTCCAATCACAAAAAACTCCGGTTGCCATCATGTCCACCCGCGAAAACACCGGCATGGCCCTGGGCCTGCTCGGCGTCGTCATCTTCAGCCTCACCCTGCCCTTCACACGAATCGTCGTGCAGGAGCTCCATCCGCTGCTCAATGGCCTGGGCCGGGCGTTGTTCGCGGCGGTGCCGGCAGCCTTGCTGTTGCTATGGCGCCGCGAGAAATGGCCGACCTGGAACCAAATCAAAGGCCTGACGCTGGTGGCGGCCGGGGTGATCCTTGGATTCCCGGTGTTATCCGCCTGGGCGATGCAGACCTTGCCGGCGTCCCACGGCGCGCTGGTCAATGGCTTGCAACCGCTGTGCGTGGCGCTGTACGCCGCGTGGCTGTCCCATGAGCGCCCGTCGAAAGCTTTCTGGGCGTGCGCCGCGCTGGGCAGTGCGCTGGTGCTCGGTTATGCACTGATCAGCGGTGCCGGCAGCATTCAGGCCGGTGACTTGTTGATGCTTGGGGCCATTGCCGTGGGCGGTCTGGGCTATGCCGAAGGCGGTCGGTTGGCCAAGGAAATGGGCGGCTGGCAGGTGATCTGCTGGGCGTTGGTCCTGTCGACGCCGCTGCTGATCGGCCCGGTGGTGTACTTGGCGCTACAACATCATGGCGAGATCTCGGCGAAAACCTGGTGGGCTTTCGGCTACGTTTCGCTGTTCTCGCAATTCATCGGCTTCTTCGCCTGGTATGCCGGGCTGGCCATGGGCGGCATTGCCCGGGTCAGTCAGATCCAGTTGCTGCAGATCTTCTTCACCATCGCGTTTTCAGCGCTATTCTTCGGCGAACATGTCGAGCCGATCACCTGGTTATTCGCGGCCGGGGTGATCGTGACCGTGATGCTCGGACGCAAGACGGCGATCAAGCCCCATGTGGGAGCGAGCCTGCTCGCGAAGGCGGACTGACCGCCAACACCAATGTTGGATGTGCCGGCC
>NZ_JBPKAM010000228.1:0-2265 GCF_051216495.1 Pseudomonas baetica
CCCCCCCCCCCCCCCCCCCCCCCCCCCCCCCCCCCCCCCCCCCCCCCCCCCCCCCCCCCCCCCCCCCCCCCCCCCCCCCCCCCCCCCCCCCCCCCCCCCCCCCCCCCCCCCCCCCCCCAGTACTGCCGCGTGTAATGCCCCAGGCTCACCCAACGCCCGCAGCAAACAATGCATCGCTTCCTCGCGACTGCGTTCGAAGCGATAGCGGGACTCGATGTACAACGCCAGTTTCAACTCCACCGGTTCTTCCAGCGGCAACGGCGCCTGTTGCAGCCCGAGCACACTGGCCACCCGGCTCGGCAGACTCATGCCGAAGGGTTGTCGATCGGCTATCAGTTTGGCCGCAAGCGTGCTCTGGGAGCTGACCGCCAGGGTACGGCGCAATCCTCTCAAACCCAGGTGCAAATCCACCGGACTGAGCCCATCGCGACGGCTGGAAACCTGGATCTGCGGCTGTTGCAGATAGGCCTCGAGCGTACGTGGCGGTTCCTTGAGGCCGGCGCCATAGGCGAATACGTAGTGATCGGCAGGCAATACCCGTTTGTGCAACCCCGCCAGTCCGGCCAGGGGTTGGTCGAGGTCGATCAGGATGTCCAGTTTACCGCTGGCCAGTTCCTGCAAGGCGTCGCGTCGGCGCGGCTGGAAATAGCGCACCTGCCAGTCGGCATGGGGCGATTCAAGCAATGCCTCGAGCAGCACCGGTTGCAAGCAGTCCAGGCAACTGATGCGCAACAACGGATGGTTTTGCCGTGCGGCGGGAATCATGCGCAAGCCATCGCGCAACGATTCCAGCGCCGTGCGCACGTAATCGGCCAGGCGATGCGCGACCAGTGTCGGCGTGACACCGAGTCGACTTTTGATAAACAGCGGATCGCCACACAACTCACGCAGGCGACGCAGCGCATTGCTCATCGCCGGTTGCGACAGGCTCATCACCTCGGCGGCCCGGGTGACGCTGCGCTGCTGGTAGATCGCATCGAAAGCGAGCAAGAGATTCAGATCGAGCTGGCGTAAATCAAGCATGGTCTTGCTCCGGCAAATCGCTTAACGTCGAGCAGCCTAACCCGTGTTGCGAAACCTGCTGTGAGCCCTACATGACAAAAAGCGATCAGTCCTTTCGCCTTCAGGCCCAGAACCTTCAACCACCGCCGAATGCGTTCTACGCCCCGACGTTGCTGCCGGCCATTGAAGAATTGCTGGCGCGTGGCATTGCCCGCGAGCGTATCGAAGACCTGTTCCACCGCAGCCTGTTCGAATTGCGTACGCCTTTCATGCGCGTGCCGCTGTTCCTTTCGCGGCGCTTCTGGTCGCTTGCCCTGGAGCAAACCGGCGACCCCTTGATCGGTCTGGCAGCCGGTCGACGGTTCGTTTCAACGGCCACCAATGGCCTGACCTACCTGTTCGACGTGGCCGCGTCCCTGGAAAGTGCCTGTGCTTACTTCGAGCGATTCTTTCCGTTCTTCTGCGGACACTTCCAGGCGCGAATCGTACGCGACGGCGACACTGTCGAACTGCAGTTGCTTGACTGTGGCAGTGTGAAGGCCAGCGCATCGATCGCCGATTACATCCTCATCAGCCTGTGCAGCATGCTGCGCCGAAAATTCCTGGCCAGTGGTCTGACGCGAGATCCGATCCTGGGCGTCGACCTGGCTTTTGCTTGTACCGGCAACCCCGAGCATCATGCCCAGGCGTTTCGCGCACCGGTGCGCTGGGGCGTCGCGCAGCACGGGATCCGTCTCGATCCGCAGTTATTCGTCACCGCGCTGACACCCGGCAATCATGAGCTTGAACATACACTGGTCGAGCTGCTGGAGCAGACCCGGTGCAACAGTGAACCGACCTTGCTGGAGCAAGTCAGCGACTACCTGATTGCCGACCTTGCCGGTGCCAGTTGGCAGCAGTTTTGCGAAGGCCAGCACTTGCTGGAGCGCACAGCGGCACGACGCTTGAAGGCACTGGGCTGGAGTTTTTCCGAGTTGCTGGATGAGTATCGCCGTTGTCGGACAGAGGATCTGTTGCAGGCAGGGAAACTTGAGCTGGTCGAGATTTCGGATCGGTTGGGGTACAGCGATGTGCAGAGTTTCAACCGGGCGTGCTTGCGGTGGCTAGGGTGTGCGCCGGGGGTGTATCGGGCGCGCTGGGGCAACCTCTAGATCTCGATTGCCTGGCAAGGCCCTTTCGGGGGGAGAGGTCCCCCCCCCCCCCGCCCGCACTCCCCCTCGTGAACGAAACCCGCCCCCCAACAAAAAAACCAACCCCCCCCAA
>NZ_JBPKAM010000229.1:0-2264 GCF_051216495.1 Pseudomonas baetica
AAGAAAGAAGACACTCTGTTGTTTTTCCCCCCCCCCCCCCCCCCTCCCCCCCCCCCCCCCCCCCCCCCCCTCCTACAAGGATGCACGGTACTCACTGGCATTTTGACGATTAGAACCTACGCTCTTTTCGCGGGGACAACACATTTGGAGTTGTCAGGAAAAGGCTTTCGAGTACTGACGCCATGCAGCCAAAAGTATCTGCTTTGCCTGTCATCACACTGCTGGCCCTGTGCAGCCAGCAGGCCCATGCCGGGGGCATCATGCTTTACGAAATCGGCACCGACAACGCGGGCCTGGCCAACGCCGGTGCCGCCGCCCGGGCCCAGGGACCTTCCACCATTGCCAGCAATCCGGCGGGCATGAGCTATCTGCCGGGTACGCAGATCACCGCCGGTTTGCAGGTGCTTTATGGCGACATCAGTTTCGATCGCGACGACGATACCAACGTGTCGGGCAGCAACAGTGGCAACGCCCTCGATCCATTGCCTGGCGGCAGTTTTTTCGTCAGTCATGAACTGGATGATCACTGGAGCGTCGGCTTCGGCCAGTACGGCGACTTCGGCCTGGCGGTCAATTACGACAATGAGTGGTCGGGGCGCTACTTCGCGCAGAACTCCAGCCTGCTTGGTCTATCGATGGTGCCGAGCGTGGCTTACCGCTTCAACGAACAATGGTCGGTGGGCGTCGGCGTCAGGGCCATGTACGGCATGCTGCAAGCCCAGACCGCCATCGACCGCTCGCCTCTGGGCCTCACCGACCGCAGCGACGGCCAGTTCAAATACAAGGACAAGGATTGGGGATTTGGCGCCATTGCGGGGGTGATCTACGCCCCGCAACCTGGTACCCGCATAGGCCTTACGTACACCAGCAAGGTCGACCTGGAGTTCGAGGACGGCCTGGACATCAAGGGCGATGGGCCGGTTTTACGACGCCTGGATGGCGCCAAGACCGAACTCGACATCACCGTGCCGCAAACCCTCACCCTGAGCCTGTTCCAGCAACTGGACCCGCAATGGGCGCTGCTCGCCTCGGTCAACTGGCAGGACTGGTCGGAATTCGGCGACATCGGCATTCAGGTCGACACCACGGCAAACGATGCCCGCTCGACCAACATCGATGCAGGCTTCAAGGACACCTGGCACCTGTCGCTCGGCGCGCAATACCAGGCCACCCCGCAACTGCTGTGGAACGTCGGCGTGGCCTACGACAGCAGTGCCGTGTCCGACAGCAAGCGCTCGGTGATCATTCCCATGGCCGAATCCTGGCGCATTGCGACAGGAGCCACCTATGCTCTGAACAAGGAAACCGACGTGAATGTCAGCTGGGCCATGATCTGGATGGGCGACATGCCGGTGGACCAGACCAAATCCGTGTCGGGCAGTCGAATTTCCGGTCAATTCGATGCGGCCTGGATTCAAGCGGTGACCGGAAACATGACCTGGCGTTTCTGATTTTTCGCTAACGAACGAAAAAACGACCTGATCCAAGGAGCACACAGCACCATGAACCTGTCCCGAAAAATGCTCGTCGGCGTTGCACTGACCGGGCTCCTGCTCGGCGGTTGTACTTCGAAAGTCATCGAGAAGGAGCAGTACTCCGGCTTCCTGCGCAACTACAACAACCTGCAGGAAGTCACCACCCCCAGCGGCGGAACGGCGATGCGCTGGGTAAGCCCATCGTGGAACCCCGACGCCTATAACACGGTGGCCTTCAACAAGCTGGAACTCTATCCGGCGCCCAAGCCCAATGAGCAGGTCAACAGGCAAACACTAAGCGACATTCAGAACTACATGACCAACAAGGCCAAATCCACACTGGGGCAGAAGTACCGGGTGGTTTCCAGCCCGAGCGCAGCGCCGGCCGGGTCGAAAACCCTGATCATGCGCGCAGCCATCACCGGGGTCAGCGCCTCGAACGAAGGCATGCAGTGGTATGAAGTGGTGCCCATTGCCGCCGTCGTCGGCGCGACTCAGGCCGCCACCGGTCATCGGGACCAGGACACCGAGTTGTTTATCGAGGCCGAATTCATCGACGCGAAAGACAACCAGACCGTGGCCAAGGTGGTGCGCAAGGTGTTTGGCAAGCAATTGAAGAACGCCAGCCAGAATGTCACCGCCCAGGATTTCAAGGCGGCGATCGACAAGCTGGGAACTGACTTCCAGGCGTTCATGAAGTAACACACAATCACTGTAGGAGCTGGGGGGGGGGGGGGGGGGGGGGGTTGGGTTTTTGTTTCCTTTTCGACACATAGACTGCTTGACATC
>NZ_JBPKAM010000022.1:0-69579 GCF_051216495.1 Pseudomonas baetica
GGTGGGAGGGTGTGGGGTGGTGCCCCCGCCGTGTATACCAGAGCCCCCCCCCCCATGGGATTTTCCCCCCCCCACACGTTGTGGGCCCCCCCCCCCCCCCCCAACGAGGCCCTTTCAGACGCTACAAGAACATCTCTCTGGCGAGCCCATGCCGCTGCATCTTTTCATTGAACGTGCGACGCGGCAGTTGCAGTTCTTCAAGCACCGCCTTGACGTCACCCTTGTGCCGGGTGAGCGCCGCGCGCAGGCATTGCGCTTCAAAGGCTTCCTGTTGCGCGGCCAGTGACTGCCCGGGTTCGATGCCTGCAGGAACGGGCTCGCCAAGCCCCAGGACCTGGCGTTCGGCCATGTTGGCCAGTTCACGCACATTGCCCGGCCAATCGTGGTTCAGCAGATGGCTCAGCTGTGGGCCGCTCAAGGGTGAGAATGAGCGACCCAGTCGCTCGGCGGCGTTGCGGGCGAACGATTCGTACAGTAATGGAATGTCTTCGCGACGGTCGCGCAACGGCGGCAGGCGCAGCTCGGCGACGTTCAGGCGATAGGCCAAGTCCTCGCGAAAACGTCCGGCCCGGGCTTCATCGAGCAAGTCCGGCTTGGTCGCGGCAATGATGCGCAGGTCCACGCGGATGCTCTGGTTCGAACCCAGGCGCTCCAGCTTTTGTTCTTGCAGTACGCGCAACAATTTCACCTGCTGCGCCAGAGGCATGCTTTCGATTTCATCGAGAAACAGCGTACCGCCGTCGGCGTATTCGAGCTTGCCGATGCGCTTGCCCTGGGCGCCGGTGAATGCGCCACTTTCGTGGCCGAACAGTTCGGCCTCAAAGAGTTGTTCCGGGATGGCCGCGCAGTTCAGAGCGACAAAGGGTTTGTCGGCCCGCGGTCCGAAGTCGTGCAGGCAACGGGCAACCAGTTCCTTGCCGCTGCCGGTTTCGCCACGGATCAGTACGTTGACCGGCAGTGCTGCCAGGTCCAGCACTTGCCCGCGCAAAGTCTGCAAGCCTCGGGAGACACCGAGCAGTGTGGCATCGAGTTTGGCCCGGTTATCGGCCTGTTCGTGCAGGGCGCGGTTTTCCAGGACCAGCCGACGCTTGTCCAGTGCGCGGCGAAGGCTGCCGAGCAGGGTTTCGGGGCTGAAGGGCTTTTCGAGAAAGTCGTAGGCGCCATCACGCATGGCTTCGACGGCCATCGGCACATCGCCATGGCCGGTCAGCAGGATCACTGGCAGATCGGCATCGCGCCGCTGCACCTCGGCCAACAGTTCCAGGCCGGTCATTCCGGGCATGCGCACATCGCTGAGGATCACCCCGGCAAAATGCTTTGGCAGCTGTGCCAGGCACTCGTCGGCACGGCTGAACAGTTGCACTTCGAACCCCGACAGGCTCAGCCATTGCTCCACGGCGCTGCGGATGCTGCTTTCATCGTCGACCACCATCACTGAATTCAGCATGAGCCATTGGCCTCCGGATCGATGGGTAAGATCAAGGTAAACACCGCGCCATTGGCGTGATTGTCGGCCGTCAGGCGACCGCCTGATTCGTGAACGATAGCGAAAGAAACCGCCAGGCCAATACCCAAACCATCGCCCACCGGTTTGGTGGTGAAAAACGGATCGAACACCTTGGGCAGATCTTCCTCTGCAATGCCGCTGCCGTTGTCGATGACGCTCAATCGCCAACTTTGTTCTTCGGCTTCGAGTCGGATTTCCAGGCGCTTGCAGGGTTTGTCTTGCATGGCGTCCAAGGCATTGCGCAGCAGGTTTATCAGCACCTGCTCCAGGCGGATCGCATCGCCGCGCACCCAGGCCGGGCGCGTCAGATGCAGCACGGTGCTGACCTGTTCGTCGCGCAACCGTGTGTCGAGCAGTTGCAGCGACTGGTCGATCACCGTTGCCAGGTCCAGGCGTTCGCGTAAGCCGCTGGGGCTTTTGCGGGCGAAGGTCTTCAGGTGGCCGGTGAGGGCTGCCATGCGCGTCAGCATGTCATCCACCGGTTTGAGAGCCTTGTACGCTTCATCGACCCGGCCGTGATCGAGCAGCAGCCTCAGCGTGGCCAGCTGCATGCGTTGCGCGGTCAGCGGTTGGTTGATTTCGTGAGCCAATGCCGCCGACATTTGCCCGAGGGCGGCGAGCTTGGCCGATTGCACCAGACTGTCCTGGGCAGTGCGCAATTCTCGGGTGCGCGCCTCCACTAGCTGTTCTAGCTCCTCGCGGCTGCGCTGGCGCAATTTGGCCAGTCGCCAGCGCTGGTTGAGAAACAGCAACAGAAACACCAGGGTCAGCCACAATCCGGCGGCGGCGAGGGCGGCGAGGGCGGCGTTGCGGCTGTCTTGGAGGGTGACTTGCGGGCGGCGCAGCAGGTGCAGCGTCCAGCCTTCGGCGGCCAGCGGCAGGGATTCCCACAAGTAATCGGCAGAGCCGTCCGGACCCTTGACCCGTGCCAACTCGCTGTTGTCGTCGAAATGGCGCAGCGATTGGGACTCAAGGGGCGTCAGTGGCTGCTTGTCATACTGACGGGTGGCCTTGAGTTCGGCGTGATCGCTGTCGCTCAGCGGTTTCAAGTGGCGATAGCGCCAGCCTGGCTGGTTGGCGATGAAGATGATCCCGCGGGCGTCGCTGACCAGCAGCGTGTCGTTGCCCTGCCGCCATTCGCGCTCCAGCTCCGGAAACTCCAGTTTCACCACCATGGCGCCGAGAAATTGCCCGTCGTCGTTGGTCACGGCGCTGGACAAGAAATAACCCGGAATGCCGCTGGTCACCCCCACGGCATAAAAGCGGCCGGTGCCTTGGGTGCGGGTCTGGTTGAAATAGGGGCGAAAGCCGTAGTTGTGGCCGACGTAACTGCTGGGCAAGCGCCAGTTGCTCGCGGCCACGGCGAGACCGGTGCGATCAAGCAATTCCAGGGTCGAGGACTCGGCGGCACCGTTGATTTTTTCCAGTTTTCGATTCAGCACGTCCTGTTGCCCAGGGCTCACCGGGCCTTTGAGCGCGTCGCGCAATTGCGGGTCCAGTGCCAGCACCGAGGGCAGGGCACGGTAGCGCTCGATCAAGGTATGCAGGGATGTGGCGTACAGCGCCAATTGCTGGTTGGCCCGGGCTGCGTCTTCGACCATGGACTGGCGCACGCTATGGCGCATGGCCAGAGTGGCGGCGATGACGGCACCAGCGATGATCACCAAGGTATAGAGCGTCAGGCGCAGGGGGCGGGATGACAAGAACATGCAGGCATTACACATGGGTACGGAGGGGGCGCACCATAACATGGGTCTTTGCTGACATCCCATCACCCCCTGTAGGAGCGAGCTTGCTCGCGATGGACGTCAACGATAACACGGGGTATCAGACAGCCCGTGTTGTCCATGCGTTCTTCGCGAGCAAGCTCGTTCCTACAGGGGCAGGAGGCAAAAAAAAAGGCGACAGGGTTAGCCCGGTCGCCTTTTTCGGTCAATCGAAGCGCTTACTGCACTTCGACGGCCAGGCTTTCACTGATCTTTTGCTGCCAGATGGCAGGACCGGTGATGTGTACCGACTCGCCCTTGCTGTCGACGGCAACAGTCACGGGCATGTCTTTGACTTCGAACTCGTAGATCGCTTCCATGCCCAGCTCGGCGAACGCCACCACGCTGGACTTCTTGATCGCTTGCGCCACCAGGTAAGCGGCGCCGCCCACGGCCATCAGGTAAACGGCCTTGTGGTCCTTGATCGCGTCGATAGCGGTCGGGCCGCGCTCGGATTTGCCGATCATGCCCAGCAGGCCGGTTTGCTCGAGGATCTGACGGGTGAACTTGTCCATCCGCGTAGCCGTTGTCGGACCCGCAGGGCCAACCACTTCTTCGCGAACCGGATCGACCGGGCCGACGTAATAGATGAAGCGACCCTTGAGGTCCACCGGCAGGGATTCACCCTTGTTCAGCATCTCGACCATGCGCTTGTGCGCGGCATCGCGACCGGTGAGCATCTTGCCGTTGAGCAGGATGGTTTCTCCCGGCTTCCAGCTTTGCACTTCTTCCGGCGTCAGGGTATCGAGGTTGACGCGACGGGCCGACGGGCCGGCTTCCCAGACGATTTCCGGGTAGGCGTCCAGCGGTGGCGCTTCCAGCGAGGCCGGGCCGGAACCGTCGAGCACGAAGTGCGCGTGACGGGTGGCGGCGCAGTTCGGGATCATGCACACCGGCAAGGACGCGGCGTGGGTCGGGTAGTCCATGATCTTCACGTCGAGCACGGTGGTCAGGCCACCGAGGCCCTGGGCACCGATGCCCAGCTGGTTGACCTTCTCGAACAGCTCCAGACGCATTTCTTCGATGCGATTCTGTGGGCCGCGAGCCTTCAGCTCGTGGATGTCGATGGATTCCATCAACACTTCCTTGGCCATCACCGCGGCTTTCTCGGCGGTGCCGCCGATACCGATGCCCAGCATGCCCGGTGGGCACCAGCCGGCACCCATGGTCGGAACGGTCTTGAGCACCCAGTCGACGATCGAGTCGGACGGGTTGAGCATGGCCATTTTCGACTTGTTCTCGGAACCGCCGCCCTTGGCTGCCACGTCCACTTCCACGGTGTTACCCGGAACGATGGAGTAGTGGATAACGGCAGGGGTGTTGTCCTTGGTGTTCTTGCGAGCACCCGCCGGGTCGGCGAGGATCGAAGCACGCAGGACGTTCTCCGGCAGGTTGTAGGCGCGACGCACGCCTTCGTTGATCATGTCGTCCAGACTCATGGTCGCGCCATCCCAACGCACGTCCATGCCCACGCGGACAAACACGGTCACGATGCCGGTGTCCTGGCAGATCGGACGGTGGCCCGTGGCGCACATGCGCGAGTTGATCAGGATCTGTGCCATGGAGTCACGGGCTGCTGGCGATTCTTCGCGCAGGTAGGCCTCGTGCATCGCCTGGATGAAATCCACGGGGTGGTAGTAGGAAATGAATTGCAGGGCGTCGGCAACGCTCTGAATCAGGTCGTCTTGCTTGATCACGGTCATGAGTCGCGCTCCTCTAAAAGACGGGAACATTCTATGGGGCAGCTACGAGCTTCAAGCCACAAGCGGCAAGATGAAGCTGTATGAGTACTGCTCTGAGCTTGCTGCTTGAAGCTTAAAGCTTGCAGCTGCTCTTCTGGCTAAAAAGGCGCGGCAGTATACCTCGGCTCGCTCAAGGGCACACCCGCCGGTAGTCAATCGTTGGTCGCATATCGGACAGTGGACTTGCCGACGGATGTTCGTCCCTGAAAATTGGATGGTCATTTATCGGCCACGCCACTAAAGTGACACTCAGTCTGTAGAGTAGGACGCTCTATCAGTCTCCTTTCATTCGGTGAGTCAACGATTGACCCATAACGCCATCCAACGATTGCTGATCAAACGTTTTGCCCTCGCGGCCGGCACTTACGCCCTGGCACTGCTGTTGGTGTGGCTGGCGTTTTTTACCGATCACTATCAGGACTCGCTGGCGGGCATGGCCATTGGCAGCGCGTTGGTGGTGATCAGCCAGGCGACCTTGTTCGCGGTGTTCTATACCGGCTGCAATCTGCGTTTCGCCGACCCCAGCCTGACCGAAGCCCAGGTATTGCTGGGTGTGGGTTGGCAAACCTGGCTGATTGCCCATCTGGATGACGCGCGCGGGGCGTTCCTGGTTTTTTATGTATTGATCCTGCTGTTCGGGCTGTTTCACCTGTCCCGGCGCTCATTCCTGCGCTGTGCCTTGCTGGTGTTCTTCAGTTTCAGCGCGATCACGCTGTGGGAGGGCTATCACTTCCAGCTGCCCGATCCGGCCCTGGCGGCGTTGCAGGTGTGCGTGCTGTTGATCGTGCTGGTTTGGCTGGTGCTCTATGCCGGTTATGTTCAAGCCTCGCGACACCGCATGCGTCAGCGGCGCTTTGCGTTGCAGGCGCACCAGGACACGCTGCGCGGAATGATGCGTCAGCTCGAAGATCTGGTCGCTACCGACGAATTGACCGGCCTGTTCAATCGTCGGCATTTCCTGCGCCTGGCCTCCCGCGAGCTCAATGCCATGGACGCAGGCGTGGCGCACGGCCTGGCGTTGATCGACCTCGACCATTTCAAACGCATCAACGACCTGCACGGTCATGCCGCCGGCGATCAGGTGCTGCAAGCCTTTGCTGGCGTGGCCACCGCTTGCTTGCGTGACGGTGACGTCCTGGCCCGCTACGGCGGCGAGGAGTTCGTGGTCCTGCTCCCCGATTGCAATGCCGACAGCCTGACCTCGTGTTGCGAACGGCTGCGCATCGCGTTCACCGATGTCGAGTTGATCGGTCTGAATGTGCGCAACCTCAGTCTGTCTGCGGGCATGACCTTGCTGGAACCGGGGGACGACCTCGACGATGCCTTGCAGCGGGCCGATCAGGCGCTGTATCGCGCCAAGCGCGACGGGCGCAACCGTTGCGCGGCGGCGTGGGAAAACGTCGATGCCTGATTTGCGAGTCGGCGATCGCCACTGGTCGGTGGCGGCGGGCAGCAATCTGCTCGACGCCCTGAATCAAAACGGCGTGGCAGTACCCTATAGCTGCCGCGCCGGCAGTTGCCATGCCTGCCTGGTGCAATGCGTGCAAGGGCTGCCGAGCGACAACCGTCCCGATGCTTTGGGCGCGGAGCAGCGTCAGCAAGGCTGGCGCCTGGCTTGCCAATGCCAGGTGGTCGAGGACTTGCAAGTGCATACCTTCGACCCGCAACAGGATGGCCGCCCGGCCGAGGTGGCTGCCGTCGATTGGCTGAGCGACAGCGTCCTGCGTTTGCGCCTGACGCCCCAACGTCCGTTGCGCTACAGCGCCGGCCAGCACCTGGTATTGTGGACCGGCCACATCGCGCGGCCCTATTCCCTCGCCAGCCTGCCCGAAGACGACCGTTTCCTTGAGTTCCATCTCGATTGTCGGATGCCAGGGGCGTTCAGCGATGCAGCACGTTTGCTGAAGGTTAGCGATCCGATCCGTTTGGGCGAGTTACGCGGCGGAGCCTTGCACTACGACCCGGACTGGCACACCCGGCCGTTATGGCTGATGGCCTCCGGCACCGGGTTGGGGCCGCTGTTCGGCGTATTGCGAGAAGCCTTGCGCCAGGATCACCAGGGGCCCATCCGCGTTATTCACCTGGCCCATGATGCCAATGAGCATTATCTGGCCAAACCCTTGCAGGCCATGGCCGCCAGCCGTCCGAACCTGAGTATCGAACTGTGGACCTCGGCCGAGTTGCCAGCGGCTTTGGCGCAACTGCGGCTTGTTTCCCGGCAAACCCAGGCCCTACTCTGCGGAGCCCCCGACAGTGTCGATGCCTTTGCCCGACGCTTGTATCTGGCGGGATTGCCGCGCAATCAACTGCTGGCCGATGTCTTCCTGCCCCGTGGTTGAGCGCTGACTTTCAGATGCGAGACCGACCATGACCGATGCCATCCAGATTGAACGCGAACACGGCCTGTTGACCCTGCGCCTCAATCGCCCCGAGAAGAAAAACGCCCTGACCCGTGCCATGTACAGCCACTTGGCCGAAGCGCTGAAGCAGGCCGACAGCGACCCTGAAATCAATGCGGTGCTGATCACCGGGTCCAGTGAGTGCTTCACGGCCGGCAACGACATCGCTGATTTCATCCAGCAGCCACCGGGCAACCTCGACAGCCCGGTGTTCCACTTCATGCTCAACTTGCTCGGATGCCGCAAACCGGTGATCGCTGCCGTGGCCGGTGCGGCGGTGGGCATCGGCACGACGCTGTTGCTGCATTGCGATCTGGTGTACGTCAGCCGTGACGCGCGTTTGCGCATGCCGTTCGTCAATCTTGGGCTTTGCCCGGAATTCGGCTCCAGCCTGATCCTGCCACGCCTGCTCGGTCAGGCCAAAGCGGCTGAGTTGTTGTTGCTCGGCGAAGGGTTCAATGGTGAACAGGCGGCCGCCTGGGGTATTGCATCCGAAGCCTTGGGCAGTGGCGAAGAGGCCTTGGCCAAGGCGCGCGAGATGGCCCTGCGGTTCGAATCCTTGCCACCGGAGGCGGTGCGCATCAGCAAGCAACTGATGAAAGCCCCGGACCGGGAGTTGCTGAGAAAGGTCATTGAAGAAGAGGGCGCCTTGTTCACCCAGCGGTTGCGTTCGCCGGAGGCGATGGCGGCGTTGGCGGGGTTTATCAACAGGCATTGAAATTTGCGGTGATTGAACCAGCTTTTTCGCGAGCAGGCTCGCTCCCACAAGTGTGCGGCTTACACCTGTCTACTGTGGGAGCGAGCCTGCTCGCGAAGAGGTCCGCATAGGCAACACATCTTCAGGATCAAAAAACAAAAAGCCCCGCCATTCACATGGCAGGGCTTTTGTTTTTCAGCAACCGGTCACTCAGACCTGAGGATCGCCAACGTGCAGGATCTTCATGCCGTTGGTGCCACCGGTGGTGTGGTAGCTGTCGCCCTTGGTCAGGATGACCCAGTCGCCTTTCTGCACTACGCCGCGCTTGACCAGCTCGTCGATGGCTTTCTGGCTGACTTCATTCGGCGCCAGAGAGGCCGGGTCGAATGGAATGGTGTACACGCCACGGAACATCGCCGCGCGAGCCTGGGCTTCGCGGTGCGGGGTGAACGCATAGATCGGCACCGAGGAGCGGATGCGCGACATGATCAGCGGGGTGTAGCCACTTTCGGTCAGGGCGATGATCGCCTTCACGCCCGGGAAGTGGTTGGCCGTGTACATGGTGGCCAGGGCGATGCTCTCGTCGCAGCGCTGGAACTCCTTGCCGATGCGGTGGCTGGAGGTCTTGCTGGTCGGGTGCTTTTCAGCGCCGATGCAGATTCGCGCCATGGCCTGCACCGCTTCCAGCGGATAGGCGCCGGCGGCGGACTCGGCAGAGAGCATCACGGCGTCGGTGTAGTCGAGCACGGCGTTGGCCACGTCGGACACTTCGGCACGGGTCGGCATCGGGTTCTGGATCATCGACTCCATCATCTGGGTCGCGACGATCACCGCCTTGTTGTTGCGGCGTGCGTGCAGAATGATTTTCTTCTGGATGCCCACCAGCTCGGCATCGCCGATTTCCACACCCAGGTCACCACGGGCAACCATCACCGCGTCGGACGCCTGGATCAGGCCATCGAGGGTTTCGTCGTCGGCCACCGCTTCGGCGCGTTCGATCTTCGCCACCAGCCAGGCGGTACCGCCGGCCTCGTCGCGCAGTTGACGGGCGTACTGCATGTCGGCGGCGTCACGCGGGAAGGACACGGCCAGGTAGTCCAGGTCCATTTCGGCGGCGAGCTTGATGTCGGCCTTGTCTTTTTCTGTCAGGGCGGGCGCAGTCAGGCCGCCACCGCGACGGTTGATGCCTTTGTGGTCCGACAGCGGGCCGCCGATGGTCACGGTGCAGTGCAGTTCGGTGGCGGTGGCGGTATCGACGCGCATCACCACGCGACCGTCGTCGAGCAGCAGCTCGTCGCCCACACCGCAGTCCTTGACCAGGTCCGGGTAGTCGATGCCGACCACTTGCTGGTTGCCTTCGGTCAGCGGATGGCTGGTGGAGAAGGTGAATTGGTCACCGATCTTCAGCTCGATGCGCTTGTTGGCGAATTTGGCGATACGGATTTTCGGGCCTTGCAGGTCACCCAGCAGGGCGACGAAGCGACCGTGCTTGGCGGCCAGGTCACGCACCAGCTTCGCGCGAGCCTTGTGCTCGTCGGGGGTGCCGTGGGAGAAGTTCAGGCGGGCGACGTCCAGGCCAGCCAGAATCAGCTGTTCGAGAACTTCCGGCGAGTTACTGGCCGGGCCAAGGGTAGCGACGATTTTGGTACGACGGACGGACATGCAAAGACTCCTGAGTTCAAGCGCTGAGTGAGGCTACTATGCTCCGCAGGTGTAGTCATTGTTCATATGCACTACTTTTTTCGAAGAGCTTTGTTTTCGCTTTCTTTATTGAACTCTGCAATTGAGGGGCGCAACTTTGCGCCAGACAGCCTGAAGATTTCCGCCCACGGGTCGATACAGCGTTCAAGACAGGAGATCTCCCATGCGATTCGTGCTCATTGCCGCCCTTGCCCTCATCAGTGTCACGGGCTGCACCCGTTTTTCGATGAACCATCATTTGAACCTGGCCTACAGCGCCTATGACCGGGGCAACTGCGAGCAGGTCATGCTCGAATTGTCCAAAGTCGAACGCGCCAGCCGCGCACGACCTTACGTGTGGCCGGAAGTGTCGATGATGCGCGGTCAGTGCCTGGAACGGCAGAAAATGTTTATCGATGCCGCTCAGACTTATCAATTCATCATCGCCTCGTATCCGCAAAGCGAGTACGCCTACCGCGCCCGTGCCCGCCTGGAAACCCTGGCGAGCCTGGGGCATTACCCGATGCGCAGTGCCGCAGCGGTACGTCCGACGCAGTTCTGATGCTGCTCGTCATCCAATGGCTGGCCGACCGGCGGTGGTGAGCTATAGTCGAATAGTCCGTTTTAGAGCTTTATTTCTAAACTGACGCAACACCTGTGATCGGCAGGAGTAAGCGACAGCGATTGATGGACTGTCGCACCAGGATCGGGGAGAGCGGGCCGCTCATGCTTGGGTATGTAAGCAGGCTGGCCTGTTCCGAAGCATTAGTGCGGCCCTGCTTAAGGGCCTTGCGTAGCGAATTCAGCATGTTCACTGACCGCCGGATCGAGCGGCATCAACTGCCGTATTTTCTGAAAGTGTTCAACAGCGTCACCGACAAACCCATCGGCTTTCTGGGCAATGTTTCCGAAGATGGGCTGATGCTGATCAGCCAACTGCCGATGATGATCGGCGTGGACTTCGATTTGCGCCTGAAAATCCCCGGCAGCGATGGGTGCCAACAGGTCATCGACCTGCGTGCGTGCTGCCTGTGGTGCCATGAAGACGCCACCCCTCACCACTATGACGCCGGTTTCAGCCTGCAACGGGCACCGCCGGAATATGGGCAACTGGTGCGGGCGTTGAAGCAGTACTTCAGTTTTCAGACGTTGCCCGCATCGGCCTGAAAAGAAGCATTAAAAGCTTCGCGAGCAGGCTCGCTCCCACAGTTGATAGGTGTACATCAAAAATCCCCTGTGGGAGCGAGCCTGCTCGCGAAGGCGTCATCTCAGTCGATGAAAATCCAACTAACGGATCAAACACTGCCACTGCGCTTCCAGCTCAAGTATTGCGTCACCAGTTGCGTACCCAACTCCCCGGGCCGCGCATCCAGCACAGGAACACCATGCGCCTTTAACCGCTCATGCAGTTCAGCCCGAGCATTCAGGAACTCCACCGTCCCGCAATAAATCAGCGCCTCGGGGAAGGTCTGCACCGGTGTTTCCCTCAGATGATCGAGCACCTCTTCGCGCAGGCTGGCGACCAGCACCCGATGTTGTGTGCTCAGGCGTTTGACGGCGGTCAGCAGTTCTTCATCGTCCTCGTCCCGCAGGTTGGTCATCAGCACCACCAACGCCCGGCGTTTTTGTCGGGCGAGCAGTTGGGTGATGGCGGCTTGATAGTCAGCGCTGCGGGGGCTGCTATTCAAGTCGTAGACCGTGTTGAGCAGGACGTTGAGTTGCCCACTGCCCTTGACCGGGGCGAGGTAGCACGATTGATCGCTGGCAAAGGTACACAAGCCGACCGCATCACCCTGGCGCAGCGCAACGTAGCTCAGCAGCAGGCAGGCATTGAGTGCATGGTCGAAATGCGCCAGCTCACCGTCCTGGCTGCGCATGCGACGACCGCAATCGAGCATGAACATGATCTGCTGGTCGCGTTCATCCTGGTACTCCCGGGCAATCGGCGTACGTTGGCGGGCAGTGGCTTTCCAGTCGATTTGCCGCAGACTGTCGCCTTCGCGAAATTCGCGCAGTTGATGAAACTCCAACCCTTGACCACGACGCTGGCGCTGACGCACGCCGAGCTGGCTGAGCCAGTTATCCACGGCCAATAGCTGGCCGCCGTAAAGGTGGGCGAAGTCGGGATAGACACGGGTGTGATCGGCTACGTTCAGCAGGCGTTTGTCGGTCCACAGGCCCAGTGGCCCCGGCAGGTTTATTTCGCAGTGTTCGAAACTGAAGTGACCGCGTTTGAGCGGGCGCAGGCGATAAGCGGTCAGGCTGCGCTGGCCGGACTGCAATGACACCTTTAGTGGCAGATTTTCGAAGCTCAGACCGCCCGGAACATGATCGAAGAGTGTCAGCTCCAGTGGCTGGGTAAAGTCATGCTCGAGCTCCAGTCGTACTTCACTCCAGCGTCCCAGGGCCAGGCTGCCGGGCATGTTTCGTTTCAGACGGGGCGAGGGCAGACGTTTGACGCGGATGGCATCGAGCAGCGCCAGGGTCAGCAGCGCTAAAAGCAGGCCCCAGTTGATTCGCGACAAATACGCTGGCACTGCAAATTCCAGCGCCTGCAAGGCGCCCAGCACGATGCCGATGGTCAGCAGCAAGGCGAGCCAGAGTAATAGCAGACGCGTCGGTTTCATCGCCTGACACCGATGGAGGAAAAAAGCGATTTTGTGGCGAGGGAGCTTGCTCCCGTTCGGCTGCGCAGCAGTCGTAAAACAGTTGAATACGGTGTATCTGGAATCACTCGTCGCCTGGTTTTTGGGCTGCTTCGAACCCCAGCGGGAACAAGCTCCCTCGCCACAAGGTTTGTGTTTGGCATGGAGGGTTTCACAGGCGCGGCGCCGGCACTTGATCGAGTAGCTGTCGCAACACCTGATCCACCTCCAGCCCTTCGATATCCAACTCTGGCGCAATGCGCACTCGATGACGCAGCACCGCCAGCGCACAGTTTTTTATGTCGTCCGGAATCACAAACTCGCCACCGCGCAACAAGGCCCGTGCTCTCGCGCAACGCACCAGCGCGATCGAGGCCCGGGGCCCGGCACCCAGCGTCAGGCCGGGCCAGCTTCGAGTAGTACGGGCCAGACGCACGGCGTAATCGAGTACTTGATCATCCAGCGGCAGATCACTGGCGATTCGCTGCAAGGCCAGCACGTCCTTGGCCTGCAACACCGTGCGCAGCGGCTGCACGTCGAGCATGTCGGCGCGGGTTGAGCGACTGACCTGGCGCACCATGTTCAGCTCCTGCCCGGCATCGGGGTAGTCCATGCGCACCTTGAGCATGAAGCGGTCCAGCTCGGCCTCTGGCAACGGGTAAGTGCCTTCCTGTTCGATGGGGTTCTGCGTGGCCAGCACCATGAACGGTTGCGCGATGGGCAGGGCACGGCCTTCGAGCGTCACTTGGCGCTCCTGCATGGCTTCGAGCAGCGCAGCCTGGGTTTTCGCCGGGGCGCGGTTGATCTCGTCGGCCAATAACAGGTTGGTGAACAACGGCCCCTTGCGCAGTTTGAATTGCTCGGTCTGCAAGTCGTACACCGCGTGGCCGGTGACGTCGCTGGGCATCAGGTCCGGGGTGAACTGGATGCGTGCGAATTCACCGCTGAAGCAGCGAGCCAGCGCCCGCACCAGCAGGGTCTTGCCCAGCCCCGGGACACCTTCGAGCAACACGTGGCCACCGGCAATCAATGCCGTGAGCACATCGTCGATCACGCTGTTTTGGCCGATCACGGCCTTTTGCAGTTCACCACGAATCGCTTGAGCCAACTGACTGGCACGCTGCCTTTGCGTGGCGGCATGGCTGGAGGCATCGGGCTCGATCGGTCCATTCATAAGGCATTCCTCAAGGTTTGCAGATGCACGACCTGACGGCTGAATTCAGCGCTGGAAAGTCGCTGCTTCGGTCGCAGGCTCATAGCCTGGCTGATAGCGAGTGTGGGCTGGCCGGTCAGGCGTGCAAGCACCCGCCATTGTTCGGCGACGCCGAGTTGGTCATACCCCGGGTGACGGTGGCGGACACGGCGCAGAATGTCCTGCTGCAGCGCTTGCAAAAGGCTGTGTTGTCCATTGCGGCGCAACAGGAAATCGGCACTGGCGCGCAGATGCTCCTGCAGTTGTCGACGTGCTTTCGGCGCTGGCTCCTGTAATGGTCCGTGGCGCACGCCGGCATGCCAAAGACTCAGGCCGATCAAGGCAATCAAGGCGACCAGTGCCTGGGGGAAGTAGCGCTGCAACAACGTCCACAGGCTGTCGTGCTCGGTGTCATACAGCAGGGTCACGCTTGAGTCCGCCGTCAAATACCAGAGCAGCCAGGCATTGTCGTATTGGTCGATGGCCGGGGTTTTCCACAGGTCGGCATCGGTCACCACGATGATCGAACCACGCCCGTAATCCAGCTGCATCATGTGTGTGGCCCTGGCGCTGTTGGCCCAGGACTGGGCAAGGTTTTTCGGGTCTTCCAGATGGAACGCGGTATCGAAGCTGGCGTAGGCCGGTGCGTCTTCGTTTTCCAGATACAGCTTGGTCAGTTTCGGATAGGGGTCTTGGCCACTGCCGTTTTCATTGCCGGGCGGAGGGTCCTTGAGATTTTTGCTCAAGAATTGGTGCAACTGCACCCGGTCGAGCAGCAGATCATTGCTCTGCCCGGCCTTTTCGTCCCACAACGACTGCGCGACAAACAATAGTCGACCGCCGGCTCGGGTCCAGTTCATGACCTGATCGATCTGCCGTGGTGTCATGTTGTAGCGGTCCCCCAGCAGCAAAAGGCTGCGCTGGTGCGGTTCCAGGCTGGGCAGGATGTCGAGGCTGTTGGCATGGCTGACGGACAGGCCCTGTTTGCGCAGGAAATGTTCGGCGGCCAGGTAAGGGTTGGCCTGGGCTTCGGGCGAGGGGCCGTGATCGATTTCAGCCGTGTAAGGCGTGGCCTTGAAGTACAACCAGATACTCAATGCAGCCAGCAGCACGGCGAGCAACACGCCGAGCATCATCGGCCAGGCGCGCCGGTTCAACGGTGTGCTCCCGGGCCGAACAAGGTGCGCCAGCCATCACACAGCTCCCGTTGCAAGTGTGCGGCGGGCAGGCGATGCCCGTAGGCCATGTTTTGCCAGTGCCGGGTCAGGTGTTGGCTGAAGTTCAGCAGTGCCGGTTGGTGCAATTGCTCGACGCGCTCCAGCACCTGGCCTTCAGTGTCGGCGTCTTTCAGCGCAATGTTGAAGTCGTGCAACAAGTGGCTGAGCAGGGCGCGATAGAGCAATCCCAGCGCTTCCCGGGGTTGGGTTTGCCAGAGGCTTTCGGCGGTGGCGGCGATGTCGGCGGGCAAGGTTTCGCGATCGATGTCCAGTCCGAAGACCTGTTGTGGTATCGGTCGTGTGGCTTTTTTAGCGGGAGTTAGGCGACGGTTGACAAAGGCCTGTAGCCAATCGCGGTATCGCCAGATCAACAGACCGACGGCAGCGATCACGGTGCCCCACAGCATGACTTCGATCAAGGAGGCCATGACGCCGAAACGCTGGCTGTCAAACAGCCCGAACAGCGCCTTCAGCCAGTCCGGTGTGTGGCCGTCTTCCGACGTTTCGGTGGTGGCGTTGTCTTCGCCAAATCGATAGCGGGTCACCGTTTCCTTGTTCTTGAACGGTGGTTGATCGAGGATTGCCTTGATGCCTTCCCGGGACGCCTGACTGGTCAATGGTTGTTTCAGCAAGCGCGGACTGTCGGGTGAAATGACTGGCTCGGCAGCCAAGGTGTGTTGCCCCGTGGGCATCAGCAGGATCGCTGCCATTAATAGCGTGACGGCTGCGCTGCTCAAGCGTTGGCGCAACCGACGGAACACCAGTTCGATGTCCCAGGCTTCCAGCACGGTGCGCCGGTTCAGATAGAGACTGAAGCCGCAGGCCACATAGATCGGTTCCCAAACCATCAGCACCAGAGCGTAAAAGACGTTAGTCAGGTGTTCCAACCACCGCCAGTCCTGGGTGGCGGCGGTGATCAGCGACTGCCAGCTCCAGTCCAGGGCCACTTGTTGCGGCAGGAGCAGATAGAACAGCACCATCAGTCCGATCCACAGAGCGGTTTCCAGGTGCACGCCAATCAGCGTCAACCATCGGGCCGCGCCGGCGTCGCGCTGCAACAACACCTGCAAGCGCTGTTGTCGCGCCTCACCCGACAGGCCTTCGAGTTGCACCACGGGCAGTAGAAAGCTGCGACTCAGGCTCAGCCGTCGCCAGGTCAGGCTGGCCAGCAGCTGTGGCTTGAGCAGTCGCGGCCATTGGCAAAGCGCCTGTTTCAAAGTGGGCGTTTCACCAAACAGGGTTTTGGACAGGATGTACAGCGGCAGGCGCTCGAAGGCCGGTTTCAGCCACCAGAAGATGAACACCGCGAGAGAGGGCGACTCCCAGAACATCCAGGTCAGCAGCGCAAACACTGGCAAGGTCACAATGGCCCAACTGCTCATTAGCAGTCGCCGGTGGCGCTGGCTCAACAGCACCCCAAGGTCCATGGCTTCCCAGGTGGGGCGCGGGCGGATCACCACGGTGGCATCACTCAGGCGCATGACGAACCCGTCCGGCAAACAGCAAATAAACCGCGACCGACAACCAGAGCAGCGCTCCGACCAGGTATTTGGTCATGGGCGCCGGCGTCGTCATCGACGACCAATAAGCTTCGATAAACGCGGCAATCAGTAGAAACAGCATGACCCCGCAAATCAACAGCACACTCTTGTGCGCTGCCAGGCGCAAGGCCTCGGCACGTGGCAGGCGTCCCGGCGCAATCAACGCCCAGCCCAGTTGCAGGCCGGCGGCACCGGCCAGGGCAATGGCGGTCAATTCGAAGGCGCCATGGCCGATCACGAAAGACCAGAAGGTCTGCCCGTAGCCGATGTGTGTCAGGTGCCCGGCCACCGCGCCGATCATCAAACCGTTGAAGAACAGGAAAAACGCACTGCCCAGGCCAAACAGCAAACCGCTGGCGAATGTCTGAAAGGCGATGCCGATGTTATGCATGATGTAGTAGCCGAACATCACCCAGTCTTCGCTGGCCGCCCGCTGTGCGGAGCGCCCCAGGTGACCGGAGTCGGGGTCATACATGTTTTGCATGTCGTTGACCTGTTCGGCGGGAATCAGGTTGTAGACCAGGTCCGGAACCAGATAAACCAGCACGGCGAAACCGATCAGGCTGCCGAAAAACATCAGGCTGGCGGCAAGCACGAAAGGCCATTGTTCGCGCACCAGCCGGGGGAAGTCCGCGAGGATGAACGCCAACACATTGGCACCCAGCCGGCTTCGGTGGCGATACAGTTGTTGATGCCCGCGCAGGACTTGTTGCTGCAACGAGTCAATGAGGAAGCTGCTGTAACCGCGCTCCCGGGCCAGCGCCAGGTGTTGGCAGATGCGCCGGTAATCGCCGGGAAAACTGTCGGTCCCTTTGGCGTTTCTGTCCCGCTCCAGCCGTTCCAGCAGGGCGTCAAACTGCTCCCATTCGGCCATGTGCCGATGTTCGAATAGACTTTGCTTCATGCCGGACCCAACAGGCCACGGGCGATGCCATTGAGTTCGGCCACGGCGTGTGGCGCTGGAACCTGCAATGGCTGCGCGAGGATCGAAGCGAGTTCATTGACTCTGTCAGCTGAAAGTTCAGTCTGTCGCTCGGCGAACCCGAGGATGGCGCGTTGCTCGCTCGGTGTCAGGGAGAAGACTGGACGACGCGGTTGGGCGGGCGGCAGCTGCGGTCGGTTGAGTGGGTGTTCGCGGTAGATCACCAGCGTGCCGGCAGCAAGATCGCCCAGGCGTTTGAATCCAGGATGTTGCAAACAACTGATGGCCCCGAGGAAGTAACCGAACGGCAGCAGATCGACAAAGCGTAGCAGGTTACGCAGCAGCGATGCGGACCAGCCAATGGGGGTGCCATCGTCCTGCACCACACGCAAGCCCATCCACTGCTTGCCCGGTGAGCGGCCCTGGTTGAGCACTTCAAACAACACCATGTACCACCAGCTCACGCCGAAGATCAGCAACGAGCCCAGCCCCGCGCCGAGCTTGCCCAGCATCGCCAGGGCAATGAACAGCAGACCAAGGATCAAACCGCGCAATGCCAGATCAATGGAAAAGGCCACCGCGCGAACCATCAGCCCGGCCGGGCGCAGGGGCAAGTCGATGCCTTCCGGTGTTTCGACCTGGTACCGCGTATCCAGCGGCGGGGACAGCGATGCTTTCCGTGGCAGTGCTGCAGTCTCGAGCATGGGCAACCTGACGTTGTGGCCTGATCGGGAGGGTCTCTTCACCCGATGCTAGCAGTCCTGTGGGGAAAAACGACATCACTCTGTCTTGCAAGGTCATCAAACAGGGGGATTGAATGACAAGATGGCTGGCCGGAGCAGGACTTGAGGGCCTAGACTTCGTCGATCTTCAGTTCAGGAAACGCCTGTGACCTCCATCTTCTGGTACGACTATGAAACGACGGGCATCAACCCCCGTTGCGACCGCCCACTGCAAATGGCGGGGCTGCGTACGGACTTCGATCTCAATGAAATAGACGAACCGGTCAACCTCTATTGCCAACCCAGTGAGGACATCCTGCCGCACCCGGCAGCCTGCGCGATCACCGGCATTACCCCCGGTTGCTTGTCCGAACACGGCCTGAGCGAAGCCGATTTCATGACCCGTGTGCATGCCCAACTGGCGGCTCCCGGCACCTGCGGCGCGGGTTACAACACCTTGCGTTTCGACGACGAGATGACGCGCTACAGCCTGTATCGCAACTTTTTCGACCCCTATGCGCGGGAATGGCAGGGCGGTAACAGTCGTTGGGACCTGATCGATGTGGTGCGTGCCGCGTATGCCTTGCGCCCTGACGGGATCGCTTGGCCAACGGACGAGGAGGGACGGGTGACGCTCAAACTCGAACGCCTGACGGCCGCCAACGGTATCGATCACGGCAACGCCCACGAAGCGCTGTCGGACGTTCGCGCGACCATCGCCCTGGCGCGTTTGATCCGGGAAAAACAACCGAAGTTATATGACTGGCTGTTTCAGTTGCGCAGTAAACAAAAAGTGCTGGATCAGATTCGCCTGTTGCAACCGATGGTGCATGTGTCTGGACGTTTTTCCGCTGCCCGCCATTACATCGGCGTCGTATTGCCCTTGGCATGGCACCCACGCAACAAGAATGCATTGATTGTCTGCGACCTTCACCTCGATCCGCAGGGGCTGCTGGATCTGGATGCCGAGACCTTGCGCCAGCGCCTCTATACACGGCGCGATGATTTGGCCGAGGGTGAGTTGCCCGTGCCGCTCAAACTCATTCACATCAACAAGTGTCCGGTGATAGCACCGTTGGCGGTACTCCGTCCGGAAGATCAGCAGCGTCTCGGGCTGGATATGGCGTTGTATCGGCAGCGCGTACTGCGGCTAAGTGACGCGGCCAAAGTTTGGCAGGATAAAGTTCTGGAAATCTATGCCGGGGAGGAATTTGTCCCCAGCCGGGACCCGGAACAACAGTTATACGATGGTTTTATCGGCGATCGTGATCGTCGATTATGCGAGCAAGTGCGGACGGTCGATCCGCAGCAATTGGCGAGAGAGAAATGGCTTTTCGATGACGAACGTTTGCCGGAGTTATTGTTTCGATATCGCGCACGTAACTTTCCGGATACGTTGAGTTTCGAAGAGCAAGAGCGCTGGCGACTATTTTGTCAGAAGCGTCTGTCAGACCTGGAATGGGGGGCGCCCAATACCCTTGATAGTTTTGTGGAGACCGCAGCCCAATTGATGCTTACTGCGACACCGTTTCAGCAAAAGGCACTCGATGAGTGGCAGGAATATGTTCAGGACTTGCGCCAGCGTTTGAATCTTTGAAATCGAAACTGAACGGGTTGAACTGCGGACATAAAAAACGCCAGCGCTATGCTGGCGTTATTTTTTGTCGCAAATATGTCTGCGACAAGCACGGCGGCTTAGCCCAGCAGGGTAGCCCAGCCTTCAACCACGTCACCGCCCCACTTGGCTTTCCACTCTTTCAGAGTCTTGTGGTTGCCACCTTTGGTTTCGATGACTTCGCCGTTGTGCGGGTTTTTGTATTGTTTAACTTTGCGAGCACGCTTGGTGCCGGTAGTTTTTACTGCGCCGCCACGTGGTGCCTTGGTTTTGGATTCCGGATCCAGCAAGGCGATGATGTCACGCAGGGACTTGGAGTATTCGCCCATCAGGGTGCGCAGTTTGCCTTCGAATTCCAGCTCGGTTTGCAGTTTGTCGTCTTGGGACAGGTTCTTCAAACGGGCTTGCAGCTCTTTGATAGCTTCTTCGGTGGCACGGTATTCGTTGATCAAGGACATGATTACTACCTTATGTAGAAACAGGATGGCAGGGGACAGTGCGGCAATAATAGTCAGGGTATTTCATCAAGTAAACATTAAACCGGAGTTTATTTAATTTAATGACAGCGAGTTAAGCCCACTTTTGGTGAGCAGTTAAATAGTTCGAAGCTGAGGCTACAAATGTTCACAATTCAATGCTGCAAGAGAGCAAACAACACTGTCATGACACGGGCTTCCAGCGCTGGCAGAGACCTCGGCGCTGACCATCGGGCAAGGCAATATGTGATCAATACTGCAGATTCGCTGCGCAATCGCTAGAATGGCGGCCTTTGCGAAGTTCTGGAGTTTCCCCCTCATGCGCACTTTTCGGCTGGTGATCTCTTGCCCGGACCGCGTCGGCATCGTTGCTAAAGTCAGTAACTTTCTGGCGTCTCATAACGGTTGGATCACTGAAGCGAGCCATCACTCGGATAATCAGAGTGGCTGGTTCTTCATGCGTCACGAAATCCGTGCCGACTCGCTACCTTTCGGTATCGAAGCCTTTCGCGAAGCGTTTGCGCCGATTGCCGAAGAATTTTCGATGGACTGGCGCATCACCGATACGGCGCAGAAAAAGCGCGTTGTGCTGATGGCCAGCCGCGAGTCCCACTGCCTCGCTGACTTGCTGCATCGCTGGCACAGCGATGAACTGGACTGTGAAATCGCCTGCGTGATTTCCAACCACGACGACTTGCGCAGCATGGTCGAATGGCACGGCATTCCTTACTACCACGTGCCGGTCAACCCGCAGGACAAGGAGCCGGCCTTCGCCGAGGTTTCGCGCCTGGTCAAACAGCACGATGCCGAAGTGGTCGTACTGGCCCGTTACATGCAAATTCTGCCGCCCGAGTTGTGCAGCGAATATGCACATAAGGTCATCAACATTCACCACAGCTTCCTGCCGTCGTTCGTCGGCGCCAAGCCGTACCACCAGGCGTCCATGCGCGGCGTGAAGCTGATTGGTGCTACCTGCCACTATGTGACGGAAGAGCTGGACGCCGGTCCGATCATCGAACAGGACGTGGTGCGCGTCAGCCACAGCGACAGCGTCGAAGACATGGTGCGTTTCGGTCGCGACGTCGAGAAGATGGTACTGGCCCGCGGCCTGCGTTATCACTTGGAAGACCGGGTGCTGGTACACGGCAACAAAACCGTGGTGTTCTGATCGCGGCACGACGCAGTTGAAATCCGAAGGGCCTGGGCGTTCAATCGCTCCAGGCCCTTCGCCGTTTCTGCGCAGCCGTTTCTGAATAGGGGATATCACCATGGCCGATCCACTGGACAAAGCCACTTCCAAAGCGCCCGCGACATTGGGGGAAGGCTGTTTGAGTCGATATGACCCCGATGACATGGGGCCGGAAGATGGCACAGAATTTCCGGGTGCTGCCGAGTTGTGGGAGCAGTTGCAGCAGGAGTCCATCCCGAATCCCGGTAGGAGCGAGCTTGCTCGCGATGGTCGTAAACGATAACGCGTGAAACCTGATACCCCGCGGTGTCCATGCGTCCATCGCGAGCAAGCTCGCTCCTACAGGGCTTGCTTGGGCTTCATCAGCTTCTTGAGCAATGGCCGACCCAGCATCAATACAAACACCGGCCCTCCCACCAGCAGATAGAAGTAGTAGGTCACTGCCCGCCAGATCAGGATCGCCGCCGCCGCCGTGGATTTTCCCACCATGGGTGCCAGCAGCGCCGCCGAGGTCAGTTCGGCCGCTCCGGCCCCGCCCGGTAACAGGCTGAATTGTCCTGCGCTGAGCGAAAGCATCTGGATCAGAAAGCTCCAGGCCCACTGCAAATCCGCCCCAAGCCCCCGCAACGCCAGATACAGCACGCTATAACGCAAGATCCAATGCAGACAGGTCAAGGCAAACACCGTGATCAAAGTCTGAAAGGGCAGCTTCAGCGTGTCGGTAAACGCCGCCAGAAAGTGCAGGAGTTTTCGTGCCCAGCGCATACGGGTGGTGGATTGGACGTTGATGCGAACAAGAAGTCGACCGCTCAGGCGAATCAGTAAACGGTGGTATCGGGCCACGATCACGCAACAGACCAATCCACCGAACATCGAGAGGGCACTGACGGTCAGAAGCCACTCCATGCGCTGACTCAGGTGCTGGAATAGCGCATAAATCAGGATTGCGCTCAACGCGCAAAGGAAAAACAGCAAGTCGCTCAACTGATCCATGGCAAACACGGCACTGCCCCTGGCCGGACGCACGCCATTGCGCGCCAGTAACGCCATGATGGTCAGTGGCCCGCCACTGCCGCCAGGTGTGGCGCAATAGGCAAATTCGGCGGCCATCACCACACCAAGGCTTTTGACCGGGCTCACCTTGTCGCGTTGATCCCCCAACAGCAGGCGCAGGCGGAAGGTGTTGACGACCCAGCACAGCAGGATCATGCCAAACATGACCAGCAACCAACTGCGTGGAAAGGTGTTCAGCCGCGACCAGGTTTCGCTGCCGCCCAGCAACCAGGGAATCAGCAGTGCGGCGAGCAGGCCGATGAATAGCAGGATCCCGCGGCTCATGCGGCGCGACCCATTCGGTTGTCCTGCTGTGCCAGCCAGCGCAACTTGGTCATTGGTACCCGTCCCTCGTCGAGCAGGCGTTTAAGGGTTTTCAGCCACCAGGTGCGTGAAAATTCGTGGCGCATATCCACCGGGTGCAAGCCCAGCCGAATGACTGGTGCTTGCCGCCAGCGTTGTTCGAGTTGATCGCAAACCAGCTTCGACATGCCACGGCGCCAGGCGCTGCGCGCACTCCAGACCAGTCCGGGAGCATTGAACGGCGTGAAGTCCGGCAAGCGATAGAGGTGTTGTGCGTCGCTGGTATAGCTCAAGGGTAATTGTCGCAAGGCCTGTCGAGTGCCTTCGCTCATCAGCCAGGCCGGCGCGACAAAGCCGTGCAGCGGCCAGTGATAACGGTCGAATACTTCAATTCCGGCGCGCAGCCGAGCGAGGGCGGCCTCGCGGGGCAGGTTGTAAAACTCACCTTCGTGGGTATAGATCCGGCGTATGAACCAGTCCCGGGGATTACTCGTCATTGGTCCGTTGTCGCAGTGAAAGTAGCCGTGAAGTACCAGTTCGTCGCCCCGGTCGAGACGCTCGGCGAGCTGGCGGCGAAATCCCGGATGGGCGTGTAGGGGGGCGTGCTTGTGGTAGTCAGGCACCACCAGCAGGGTCATCGGCACATCGCCGAAGGCATCGAGGGCTTCGATAAAAGGTTGATAATCGGCCCAGGAGTGCGGCGTCACATCGTGCAGCACCAACAACAGGCTGGATTGATTCATGGGCTCAACCATTGACGACTCGCGGCCATTGGCTGCCGAGTACGGCGTGATAGTGGTTGAGCAAGCTGTTGACCACTGTATCCCAGTCGTAATACCGCTCGACATGGCGTCGCGCCTGTTGGCCGAGGGCTGCGCTGCCCTGGCTGAACAGTTCGCGCACGGCGTTGGCCATGGCCACCGGTTCGTTGGGGGGACACAACAGGCCACATTCATCGGTGATGATTTCCTCGAACGCGCCGGCTGCGACGGCCACCACTGGAATGCCGCAGGCCATGGCTTCGAGCACCACCAGGCCAAAGGTTTCCTGGTCACCGGCATGCAGCAACGCGTCGGCACTGGCCATCAGGCGGGCGACTTGCGGGGCAGGGCGGAATTCATCGATGACGGTAACATTGCTTGGCACAGTGGCTGGCATCGACGAGCCGACCAGCAACAAGTGATAGCGTCGGCCCAGGCGTTTCATGCAATCGAGCAGGACCGGCAGGTTTTTTTCCTTGGAGCCGCGCCCGGCAAAAATCAGCAGATGAATGTTTTCGTCCAGGCCCAGTTCGGCCCGCAAACCGTTATCGCGCGCACCGGGATGGAACATTTGCAGGTCGACGCCCAGGGGCTGCACGAAAACGTTCTTCACGCCCAGGCCGGTCAGTTTGTCCGCCATGACCCGACTGGGTGCCAGCACCCGGTCGAAGTTGCCGTAGAGCTTGCTGACATAAGCTTCGACGTTGGGGGTGACCCAGTGACCCATGCGGTTGCTGACCAGCAGTGGCAGGTCCGAGTGATAAAAGCCAATCACCGGCACATCCAGTTGGCGACGCGCATCCAGGGCCGCCCACGCGGTGAGATAAGGATCGCCGACCTCGATCAGTTCGGGTTGCAGGTCGTGAAGTACATTGCGCCAGGGCGCCAGACGGAGAGGGAAACGATAGCCTTTGCCGAAGGGCAGGGCGGGAGCTGGAACGGTGTAGATACCCTCCTTTTCACTGAAAATCGCTCCGGGGATCAGCAAGCTGTGGCGAATGTTCGGCCTTGTGCACAGACGATGATGCTTGGCATCCAGATAAGTGCGCACGCCACCGCTGGCGGGGGCGTAGAACATGGTTATGTCCGCGATATGCACGATGAACATCCCTCCGGTCCAATGATCTCCTTGGTTGACCTAAATGAAGAATAGATGTTCGGTTGGGCTTTTGCGGGTGGGGTGCCAGTGGGTTATTGCGGAGTATTTCAGATCATCTTCGCGAGCAGGCTCGCTCCCACAGAAGTACCGAGACACTGTGGGAGCGAGCCTGCTCGCGAAAAACTAGATACGGAAACTGCCCACTAACTGCTTGAGGCGCGCCGCCTGCTGCTCAAGATCGGCACAAGCACGCAGCGTTGATTGCAGGTTTTCCACGCCCTCCTGGTTCAACGTATTGATTTCGGTGATGTCGACATTGATCGACTCCACCACGGCAGTCTGCTCCTCGGTCGCGGTGGCCACCGACTGGTTCATGCCGTCGATTTCACCGATGCGTTGGGTCACGCTACTCAGGCGCTCGCCGGCCAGGTTGGCGATTTCCACGCTGTCCTGACTGTGGCGCTGGCTGTCACTCATGGTGCTCACGGATTCGCGCGCGCCGACCTGCAACTCTTCGATCATGGCCTGTACCTGTTGCGCCGACTCCTGGGTACGGTGCGCCAGGTTGCGCACTTCATCGGCCACGACCGCAAATCCGCGCCCGGCTTCGCCTGCCCGTGCCGCCTCAATGGCGGCGTTGAGCGCCAGCAGGTTGGTCTGCTGGGAAATGCTGGTGATGACCTCGAGAATCTGCCCGATGTTCACGGTTTTGCTATTAAGCGACTCAATGTTGTCGCTGGAGGCGCTGAGCATGTTCGACAGCTGGTTCATCGCAACGATGCTGCGATCCACCACCTGCTGGCCATCTTCGGCCAGGCTGCGGGCGTCGCTGGCCTGATTTGACGCTTGCGCGGCATTGCGGGCGATTTCCTGGGCGGCAGCGCCGAGCTGGTTGATCGCCGCCGCCACGCTGCTGGTGCGTGAAGCCTGTTGGTCGGAGTTGTACATCGACGAATTCGAGGCGGCCACCACCCGCAGTGCCACTTCGTTAACCTGTCCTGTGGCCGAGCACACTTCACGGATTGAGCCATGAATACGCTCGACGAAACGGTTGAACGCTTTGCCAAGGAGGCCGAACTCATCGTTGTTGACGATTGTCAGGCGTTTGGTCAGGTCGCCCTCGCCGTCGGCAATGTCGGCCATGGCGCGGGTCATGACGTGTAGCGGCTGGATCAGGATGCGGATCAGCATCCCCAGCAGGGCGATGATGATGGCTACCGCGATGATGGTCGCAAAGACCGCTGAGGCGCGGAATTCGCTGAGCATTGAGAAGGCTTTGTCTTTATCCACCGACACACCGATGTACCAGTTGACTGAAGACAGGCCTTTGATCGGGGTGAATGTGACGATGCGGGTTTTGCCATCGACCTCGATTTCACTGAAGTCGCTACTGATGCGCGGCGTGTTGTTCGGGTAGGCCTCGGACAAGGATTTCATGACCAGTGTCTTGTCCGGGTGCACCAGGATCTTGCCGTCGGCGCTGACCAGGAACGCATGGCCCATGCCACCAAAGTCCAGTGCGTTCAGGCTGTCTATGATCATCTGCATGCTCAGGTCACCGCCGACCGCGCCGATGCTTTGACCCTCTTTGATTACGTTGTGGACGATGGAAATGACCTGTTGGCCTGTGGCCATATCGATGTAGGGTTCGGTCAGTACCGGGCCACTGGTGTTTTGAGCGCTCTTGTACCAAGGCCGGACGCGAGGATCAAAGCCTTCGGGCATCTTGGCGTTCGGGCGGATGATAAAGGTGCCGTCGATGCTACCCATGAAGACGCCCATGAACGCTGCGGCCATCGCCTTTTGTTCAAGCAGTTTGGTGATGTTGCTGGTGTCGGCATTCAGTGCGACGTTTTGTGAGAGATTTTCAATCAACAGGCTGCGTCCGTTCAGCCAGGTCTGGATGTTGTTGGCGGTCACCCTGCCCATTTCTTGCAGGTAGTTGTCCAGATCTTTGCGGATCGCGTTACGTTGCTGGTAGTCGTTGTACAACGTAAATGAAGCGAAGGCGGCAGTGACGATGAGGGCGGCGGCAAGCAGGATTTTATGGCTGAATCTTAGATTTTTGTTCATGGCTTGGGGTTCCGCTAAGGTCTTATATGCCAGAGGTGTGTTCTTATTGGTCCACACGGCAGGGCATGGGTAAATACTGAAATTTCCGGCTGTCCTTAGGGAAATATCCGATCGATTTGTCAGACTGGTCTGTTCAGATGTCTATCGGCCAATTCTGAAAAAGATTAACCATTGGGTGACCAAATGCCTGACTCACTGCAACTCGTTATCGGTGCCGATCTTTCGGGACAGCCGATTTCCCAGGCCATGCGCCTGGCCAACCGTCACGGTTTGATCGCAGGTGCTACCGGGACCGGCAAGACCGTCACCCTGCAACGCATGGCAGAGGCTTTCAGCGATGCCGGTGTGGCGGTGTTCGCCGCCGATATAAAAGGTGATCTATGTGGCTTGGGCGCTGCGGGCAATCCCCAGGGCAAGATCGCCGAGCGGATCGCCGGGATGCCTTGGCTGAACCACAAACCGGCCGCCTATCCGGTGACCTTGTGGGACATACAGGGTCAAACCGGCCACCCGCTGCGCACAACCTTGAGCGAAATGGGGCCGTTACTGCTGGGCAGCTTGCTGGAACTGACCGACAGCCAGCAGTCGGCACTCTATGCTGCGTTCAAGGTCGCGGACCGCGAAGGTTTGTTGCTGCTGGATCTGAAAGACCTGAAGGCGCTGCTCAATCACCTCAAGGACAATCCGGAACTGCTCGGGGATGATGCCGCACTGATGACCACCGGTTCCAGTCAGGCGCTGTTGCGACGCCTGGCGACCCTTGAACAGCAGGGCGCCGAGGCGCTGTTCGGTGAACCGGCGCTGCAACTCGAAGACATTCTGAAACCGACCGCTGACGGTCGCGGACGCATTCATTTGCTTGATGCCAGTCGTCTGGTGCACGAAGCGCCAAAGGTCTACGCGACCTTCCTGTTGTGGCTGCTGGCCGAGCTGTTCGAGCAGTTGCCGGAGCGCGGCGACGCGGACAAACCGCTGCTGGCGCTGTTTTTCGACGAAGCGCATTTGTTGTTCGCCGGCACGCCCAAGGCCTTGCAGGAGCGCCTGGAGCAAGTGGTGCGGCTTATCCGTTCGAAAGGCGTGGGCGTGTATTTCGTCACGCAATCGCCGGGTGACCTGCCGGATGACGTGCTGGCGCAGCTTGGGTTGCGTATCCAGCATGGTTTGCGCGCATTCACCGCCAAAGAGCAAAAATCCCTACGGGCCGTGGCCGATGGTTTTCGGCCGAATCCGGCGTTCGATGCCTTGTCGGTGCTGACTGAACTCGGCATCGGCGAAGCATTGGTTGGAACGCTTCAGGATAAAGGCACGCCGGAGATGGTCCAGCGGGTCCTGGTGGCACCGCCGCAATCGCGGATCGGGCCGTTGAGCGACGCCGAGCGCGCGGCGCTGATCGCTGGGTCATCGTTACAGGGGCGGTATGACAAGCCAATCGATCGCGAATCTGCGTACGAAGTGCTAATGGGGCGCAAGGGCCTGGCACCGGAGCCGGAAGCGGCACCGGGCAAACCGACACCGCAAGAGCCGAGCTTTACCGAGCAGGCCGGGGAGTTTCTCGGCACGGCGGCGGGGCAGGCGTTGAAATCGGCAATGCGTCAGGCGGCGAATCAGTTGGGGCGGCAATTGGTGCGGGGGTTGATGGGGTCTCTGCTCGGTGGCAGCAAACGTCGATAGGTAAAAACTGTGGGAGCGAGCCTGCTCGCGAATGCGGGCTGGCATTCAATGCATATGTTGACGGATACACCGCTTTCGCGAGCAGGCTCGCTCCCACAGATGGGCTATATCAGGTCTTGGGCCTGGCATGCGCCGCCAAGCGCTCCAGCGCCGCCCGCAGGTTCGGATCGCTGATGCCATCAGCCGTTGCCTGAATGGTTTCCGCCGCATTGTTGGACAGATCCATGGTATGCCCGGTCGCGCCGCGTTGAACGGTGGGTGGCTGCACCTTGAACAGGATTCGTGTGAGGTTGGCGAACTCGTCAAACATCTGCAGTTGTCGTTGCAGGCGCTTTTGCTGGTAGCGCAGGCGCGTGGCCCAATGACCGTCGGTGACAATCAGCAATAAACTGCCTTCGCGCCACGAGGCCACATGGCAGTGTTCGCGAGCGGCGGGTTGCAGTTGGCTTTCCAGCAGGCGTTGCAGATGGCCCAGGCGTTGGGCGTGGCCGAGGATGGCTTTGAGCGGCTTGGCTTCGCGAAGCAGGACGGCGGGTGCTCTGGCCGTAAGAGGGCGAAATGCCATGATCAGACACCTGAAGTAACAGAGCCGCCATGTTAGCAGAAAGCCGCACCTGCACCGACCCATTGCTTTGCGCGCGATTTACCCCTTAAATCAATCCATGACTTCTGCCTCGTATGGCTTGAAGTTCAGCCATTTGCCCCTATTTTAAGTGAGCCCCGTCACAGCGCTGTGCCAGCATCGTGGAATAACGCCACTTTCCTCACCATCGTTTCCGGGTAGAATGCTCGTTCGCATGCGGCCATGAGGGCTGCACGGGCGACTCACGGGGCCGCCCTCCATCCCTTTAGTGTGGAAGATCCTGCCGATATGTTTGCGCCTTTGTTAAAGAAACTTTTTGGAAGCAAGAACGAGCGTGAAGTCAAACGCATGCTCAAGACGGTGCAACTCGTCAATGCCTTCGAAGAGCAAATGGTGGCCCTTTCGGACGATCAATTGCGTGCCAAGACGGATGAGTTCAAGGCTCGTATCGCCAAAGGGGAAACCCTCGACAAGCTGCTGCCGGAAGCCTTTGCGGTCGCCCGCGAAGCCGGCAAGCGCGTCATGGGAATGCGCCACTTCGATGTCCAGCTGATCGGTGGCATGACCTTGCATGAAGGCAAGATCGCCGAAATGCGCACCGGTGAAGGCAAGACCCTGGTGGCAACACTGGGTGTTTACCTCAACGCATTGTCCGGCAAGGGCGTGCACGTTGTGACGGTGAACGACTACCTGGCCCGTCGTGACGCCAACTGGATGCGTCCGCTCTACGAATTCCTCGGCCTGACGGTCGGCGTTGTCACGCCGTTCCAGCCACCGGAAGAGAAACGCGCGGCCTACGCCTCCGATATCACCTACGGCACCAACAACGAATTCGGTTTCGATTACCTGCGCGACAACATGGCGTTCAGTCTGGAAGAGAAATTCCAGCGCGAACTCAATTTCGCCGTGATCGACGAAGTCGACTCCATCCTCATCGACGAAGCCCGTACCCCGCTGATCATCTCCGGTCAGGCCGAGGACAGCTCCAAGCTGTACATGGAGATCAATAAACTGATCCCGCAGCTGGAATTGCACATCGAAGAAGTCGAAGGTGAAGTCACCAAGGCCGGCCACTACACCGTCGACGAGAAGACCCGCCAGGTCGAACTCAACGAAGCCGGTCACCAGTTCGTCGAAGAGGCGCTGACCCGCCTGGGCCTGCTGGGTGAAGGCGAGAGCCTGTACTCGGCGCACAACCTACCCCTGCTGACTCATGTTTATGCCGGCCTGCGTGCGCACAAGCTGTTCCATCGCAACGTTGAATACATTGTGCAGGACGGTCAGGTGGTGCTGGTCGACGAGCACACCGGTCGTACCATGCCGGGTCGTCGTTTGTCCGAAGGCCTGCACCAGGCCATCGAAGCCAAGGAACACCTGAACATCCAGGCCGAAAGCCAGACACTGGCATCGACCACGTTCCAGAACTACTTCCGTCTGTACACCAAACTGTCCGGCATGACCGGTACGGCCGACACCGAAGCGTTCGAGTTCCATCAGA
The DNA here is from genome assembly GCF_051216495.1 of Pseudomonas baetica. Classification (GTDB taxonomy): domain Bacteria; phylum Pseudomonadota; class Gammaproteobacteria; order Pseudomonadales; family Pseudomonadaceae; genus Aquipseudomonas; species Aquipseudomonas baetica_B. The sequence continues at coordinate 30,352 of NZ_JBPKAM010000022.1, forward strand.
TCTATGGCCTGCAGGTTGTCGTCATTCCGACCAACAAGCCGCTGGCCCGTAAAGACTATAACGACTTGGTGTTCCTGACCGCCGACGAGAAGTACGCGGCCATCGTCAATGACATCAAGGAAAGCATGGCGGCCGGTCGTCCGGTGCTGGTGGGTACTGCGACCATCGAAACGTCCGAGCACATGTCCAATCTGCTCGTGAAGGAAGGCATCGAACACAAGGTCCTGAACGCCAAGTTCCACGAAAAGGAAGCCGAGATCATCGCCCAGGCCGGTCGTCCGGGTGCGCTGACCATTGCCACCAACATGGCCGGTCGTGGTACCGACATCCTGTTGGGCGGCAACTGGGAAGTGGAAGTCGCTTCGCTGGAAAACCCGACGCCTGAGCAGATTGCCCAGATCAAGGCCGACTGGCAGAAGCGTCACCAGCAAGTGCTCGAGTCGGGCGGTTTGCAGGTGATCGCTTCCGAGCGTCACGAATCGCGCCGTATCGACAACCAGTTGCGTGGTCGTGCCGGTCGTCAAGGCGACGCCGGTTCCAGTCGTTTCTACCTGTCCCTGGAAGACAGCCTGATGCGCATCTTCGCCTCTGACCGGGTGAAGAACTTCATGAAGGCCCTGGGCATGCAGCCTGGCGAGGCGATCGAGCACCGCATGGTGACCAACGCCATCGAAAAGGCCCAGCGCAAGGTGGAAGGCCGCAACTTCGACATTCGTAAACAACTGCTCGAGTTCGACGACGTCAACAACGAACAGCGTAAAGTGATCTATCACATGCGTAACACGTTGCTGGCCGCCGACAACATCGGTGAAACCATCGCCGACTTCCGTCAGGACGTGCTCAACGCGACCGTCAGCGCACACATTCCGCCGCAATCGCTGCCTGAGCAGTGGGACGTGGCCGGTCTGGAAGCTGCGTTGCAGAGCGATTTTGGTGTGGCATTGCCGATCCAGCAATGGCTCGACGAAGACGACCACCTGTACGAAGAAACCCTGCGCGAGAAACTGATGCAGGAGCTCATGGCGGCGTACAACGAGAAAGAAGATCAGGCGGGCGCCGAAGCGCTGCGTACCTTCGAGAAGCAAATCGTTCTGCGTGTTCTGGACGACCTGTGGAAAGACCACCTGTCGACCATGGACCACCTGCGTCACGGTATCCACTTGCGTGGCTACGCCCAGAAGAACCCGAAACAGGAATACAAGCGCGAGTCCTTCACGCTGTTCTCCGAACTGCTGGATTCGATCAAGCGCGATTCGATCCGTGTGTTGTCCCACGTTCAGGTTCGTCGCGAAGACCCGGCCGAAGAAGAGGCACGCCTGCGTCAGGAAGCCGAGGCACTGGCCGCCCGTATGCAGTTCGAACACGCTGAAGCGCCTGGTCTTGAGCAGGTGGAGCCGCTCGGGGAAGAGGTCGATGTAGCCCTCGCCGCCGCACCGGTTCGCAACGAGCAGAAGCTGGGCCGTAACGAGCTGTGCTACTGCGGTTCGGGCAAGAAGTTCAAGCATTGCCACGGGCAGATCCAGTAACCCCGTTCAAACGCTGAAATACCCGCGCCGCGACCGGCTCATGCCGTCGCGGCGTTTTGCCATTTAAACCACCGCGCTTGCTGACGCGGTGTAGACATCATCTAGTAAGGAGCGCATTCATGGCTGTTGGTCTTGGTCCTTTGCCAACGTTGCACCCGGTTGCCGGTTTTGAACTCGGTATCGCCTCGGCTGGTATCAAGCGCCCTGGGCGCAAGGATGTCGTGGTCATGCGCTGTGTCGAAGGCTCGACAGTCGCTGGCGTGTTCACCCTGAACGCTTTTTGCGCAGCCCCGGTAATTCTGGCCAAGCAGCGTGTGCAAGGTCCGGTGCGTTACCTGCTGACCAACACCGGTAATGCCAACGCCGGTACTGGCGAGCCGGGCCTGGCCGCCGCTGAGCGCACCTGCGCCAAGCTGGCTGAATTGACCGGCGTCGATGCCAGCCAGGTACTGCCGTACTCCACTGGTGTGATCGGCGAGCCGCTGCCGGTCGAGAAGATCGAAGGCGCGTTGCAGGCCGCCCTCGACGACCTGTCGGTTAACAACTGGGAAGCAGCCGCCACCGGCATCATGACCACCGACACCTTGCCCAAGGGTGCCAGCCGCCAGTTCCAGCACGACGGCGTAACGGTCACTGTGACCGGTATCAGCAAAGGCGCGGGTATGATTCGCCCGAACATGGCCACCATGCTCGGCTACATCGCCACTGACGCCAAAGTCTCCCGCGACGTGCTGCAAAACCTGATGCTCGACGGTGCCAACAAGTCGTTTAACCGCATCACGATCGACGGCGACACCTCGACCAACGACTGCTGCATGTTGATCGCAACGGGTCAGGCGGCATTGCCGGAAATCACCCGCGCCGAAGGCGAGTTGTTCGCCAAGCTCAAGCAAGCGGTATTCGAAGTGTGCATGGACGTGGCCCAGGCCATCGTTCGCGATGGCGAAGGCGCGACCAAGTTCGTGACCGTTGAAGTCAATGGCGGCGGCAATCACCAGGAGTGCCTGGACGTCGGTTACACCGTGGCCCACTCGCCGTTGATCAAGACCGCACTGTTCGCTTCCGACCCGAACTGGGGGCGCATCCTGGCCGCCGTCGGCCGTGCTGGCGTGCCGAACCTGGACGTAAGCAAGATCGACGTGTTCCTCGGCGAAGTGTGCATCGCCAGCCGTGGTGCCCGTGCTGCGACCTACACTGAAGCCCAGGGCGCGGCGGTGATGCAGCAGGAGGAAATCACCATCCGTATCGAGCTGGGTCGCGGCGATTGCAGCGAAACCATCTGGACCACTGACCTGTCCCACGAGTACGTGAAGATCAACGCCGAGTACCGTACGTAAGACCGAGTCGCCCCATTCGCGAGCAGGCTCGCTCCCACACTGGATTTGTATACACCTCAAACCACTGCGGGAGCGAGCCTGCTCGCGAAGGCGGCCGACCAGACACTAAAAATGCTGGCCTGTACCCCTCAAAAAAGGTCCCGAACATGTCCTTGCACCTGATCATCGGCGACAAACTGCTTTCCTCCTGGTCCCTGCGCGGCGCCCTGGCCCTCGACCTGACCGGTGCCCCCTACACCGAAGAACTCATCAAGCTGAACCAGCCGGACACCCGCGAGCGCCTGCTCAAGCATTCGCCAACCGGCAAGGTTCCGCTGCTGAAAACCGAACACGGCACCATCGCCGATTCCCTGGCGATTGCCGAATACCTGGCAGAACAGTTCCCCGATGCGGACCTGTGGCCCAAAGACATCGCCGCCCGCGCCCAGGCGCGTTCGGCTTGCGCGCAGATGCACAGCGGTTTTTTCGCCATGCGCGGCAATATGCCATTTGACCTGAGCCATGACGCACCGTTGGCGCCAGTCCCGGCGGATGTTCAGGCCGATATCGAGCGCATGTCGGCATTGTGGGCCGAGTGCCGCGCAGCGGCGACCGTAGCCGGCCCGTATTTGTTCGGTCGTGTATCGCTGGTCGACGTGTTTTTCGCACCCATCGCCGTACGCCTGCGCACCTATCGGGTGAAACTGTCGGCCGTCGACGAAGCCTATGTTGAAACCCTCTACCAATGGCCAGCGTTCATGGCCTGGCAGAAAGCCGGACTGGAGGAGGTCGAGCGGTGAAACGAGTACACGTAGCGGCTGCCGTCATTCGTGACAGCGGCGGCAAGATCCTGATTGCCCGCCGTGCTGACACTCAGCACCAGGGTGGCCTGTGGGAGTTTCCGGGTGGCAAGGTCGAAGCCGATGAATCGGTCGAAACCGCGCTGGCCCGCGAACTGAAGGAAGAGCTGGGGATCGTCGTCAGCGCGGCGCGCCCATTGATCAAAGTCCATCACGACTACCCGGACAAGCAGGTGTTGCTGGATGTCTGGGAAGTTTCGGCATTCACCGGCGAGCCACATGGCGCCGAAGGTCAGCCACTGGCCTGGGTGACGGCGCGTGAACTGTCGGGTTACGAGTTCCCCGAGGCCAACCGGCCAATCGTCGCCGCGGCCCGCTTGCCTGAGCAGTACCTGATCACCCCGGAAGACCTGGAAGCTCCGCAACTGCTACGGGGAATTCAGAAAGCAATCGCAGGCGGTATCAAACTGATCCAGCTACGCGCACCGAACGGTTACGATCCCAAGTACCGCGATCTGGCGGTGGATGCCGTCGGGCTGTGTGCCGGCAAGGCGCAATTGATGATCAAGGGGCCGTTCGAATGGCTCGGAGATTTCCCTTCCGCCGGCTGGCACATTACCTCGGCACAGTTGCGCAAGTACGCGGCTGCCGGTCGCCCGTTGCCCGCCTCGCGCTGGCTGGCGGCGTCCTGTCATAACGCCGAGGAGTTGGCGTTGGCCGAAGAAATGGGCGTGGATTTCGTGACCTTATCACCCGTGCAGCCGACCCTGACGCATCCTGATGCTCAGCCGCTGGGTTGGGAGCAGGCTTCGAGCTTGATCGAGGGCTTCAGCAGGCCGGTGTTCCTGCTCGGTGGCGTTGGGCCGGCAGAGGTTCAGAAGGCTTGGGCGGCGGGTGCCCAGGGTGTGGCGGGGATTCGGGCATTCTGGCCAGAGATTTGATCCTGCGGTGATCTTGCTGGCCTCATCGCGGGCTTGCCCGCGATGAGGCCAGTGAATATGCCGCTCAAATTTCAGGTTTTGCCGCGGGCTGCCAAAGAATCTCCGCAACCCCCTGGCGCCTGGCAATCACCCGCGCCACGACAAACAACAAATCCGACAACCGATTGATGTACGCCAATCCCACTCCGGCCAACGGCTCCAGCGCATTCAGATGCTGACAGCGACGCTCGGCACTGCGGGCCAGGCTGCGGCAGACATGCGCCTGGGCGATCAACTGTGAACCACCCGGCAGAATGAAATTCTCCAGCGGTCCCAGTTCTTCATTCCAGATATCGATCGCCGCTTCCAGGCGTTCGATTTCCGTGATGTTCAGGGCCTGATACTCCGGCATCGCCAGCTCACCGCCCAGGTCGAACAATCGATGCTGACAGGGTGCCAACACCTCTATCACTTCTTTCAATCCTGGGTACCTGGCGCTTTCCGCGGTCAGTGCGGCCAGTAGTACACCCACCTGACTGTTCAGCGTATCGACCTCGCCGATGGCTTCGATCCGCGGGTGATCCTTCGGCACACGGCGACCGTCACCCAAGCCGGTTTCACCTTTGTCGCCGGTACGGGTGTAAATCTTCGACAGGCGAAAGCCCATGGGTTACCTCGATAGCTGATTGAGTTCTTGGGAGACGAGCGGGGTACCCGCCAGGGGCAGGCGCAACGTGAAGCAGGTGCCTTGGCCCAGGGTCGATTGCACTTCCATCTGACCCTTGTGGTTGTTGGTGATGATGAAGTACGAAACCGACAGGCCCAGGCCGGTGCCTTGGCCAATTTCCTTGGTGGTGAAGAACGGTTCGAACGTCCGCTTGCGCACGTTTTCGCTCATGCCGATGCCGTTGTCTTCTACCTGGATTTCCGCCCAGGGCGGATTGAGCCGGGTGCGCAGGATGATCCGCCCCGGTTCGCGGTCGTCTTCGCGCAGGTGAATGGCCTGGGCGGCGTTTTTCAGCAGGTTGAGCAGCACCTGTTCCAGTTCGTTGGCCGTGCCGGGCACCGGTCCCAGCGCCGGATCGAACTGGCGAATGATGGCCTGGCCCTTGAAGTCGAAGCCGATCGCCAGGTCAAAGTCGTTACCGGCGATTTCCACCGCTTGATCGATTAGCGCCGGAAGGTCGCAAGGGGCCATTTGCCGGGTGCTGCGGCGACTGAAGCTGAGCATGTGGGTGACGATTTTCGCTGCCCGGGCGCCGGCCTGTTGAATGCCGTCGAGCAGCTGCGGCACTTCCCGCGCTTGCAGGTAGTCGTTGACGGTCGACAGCTCGACGCCGATCTGTTCGGCCTGCTCGAGGTTTTTTGGCAAATCGGGAGACAGCCGGCGACGAATGTTTTGCACGTTGTGCAGGATGGCACCCAGCGGGTTGTTGATCTCATGGGCCATTCCGGCGGCGAGGCCACCGACGGAGAGCATCTTCTCCGACTGCACCATCATTTCTTCCAGTGACAGACGCTGGGTGATGTCGTCGATCCGGATCACCACGCCACGTCCGGCGCCGCCCATCAGTGGATAGAAGGTCAGGGCATAATGCCGGGCGTCATCGTCCTTGACCCAGGTGACGCGCTCGATCTTGGCCACGGTGTGCTGCTCGACGGTTTGCTTGAGCTGTGGAAGAAACGGCTTGAGCGGCTCGAAAGCGAGGAAGATCGGCTGATTCAGGGCTTCGTCCAGACGGGTGCCGGAGAGGGCGCTGGCCTCCTGGTTCCATTGCGTCACGTAGAGCTGTTCGTCGAGGGCAATCAGCGCCGAGGGCATGGAGTCGATGATGCTGTTGAGGTAATTCTGGAATCCGGTGAGTTTTTTCTCGATCTTGCTGCGCACCTGGACTTCGAGTTCCAGCTTGCGATTGGTGTGCCGGGTTTCTTCGGCCAGCCCCTGAGCCTGGTCATACGCGGCCTGGGAGTCATCCCGCGCCCGTTTGAGTTGCTGCTCCCGCGCCTCGATACGCGAGAGCATGGTGTTGAAGGCTTCGGCGAGGCTGCCGATTTCGTCGTGATTGCCGCGGGAGGCGCGCAGGGCGTAGTTCTCTTCCCGGGTCACTTGCCGGGACAGCTCTTCAAGCTCATGAATCGGTCGGGTGATCAGGCGTTTGATTTGTCGAGCGATCACCAGCCAGAGCAGGACGCTGAAAATCAGGATGCCGAGGCTGGCGGTCAGGGTGCCGGTATAGAACGCCATGGGCAGTTCGCTGCTGGCCACCAGCAGCAGATGGCCGGGGGCCGCGCCCGGACGGGGCAGGGTAATGACCTGGTTGCTGCGAAACTCGGTGGCTTGCCAGGCTTCGATGTGCCGGTAACGTTCCGGCAGTTCCAGATGATCGCCATGCTGCAGCTGCGCCAGACGCTCGCCCTTGCCGTCATACAGGGCAGCGGCTCGCAACGGTGAATAACTGTTGAGTTCATCGAGCAGGCGTTGCGCGCTTTGTGGCGATGCCAGCGCTTCGGAGATCAGGCTCGGATTGGATACCAGGCGGCCGATGGTTTGCAGGGCCTGGGGCGCCATGCTCTCCTGGGAGATGTAATACGAGGCACTGATAAAGGTCAGGTTGGCGACCAGCAGGACAGTGGTCAACAGCACCAACAGGGCGGCCAGCAGCTTCTGGCCGACAGGAAGGTTTTCAAGGCGCTGGCGCAATGGCATCGGGTTTATCGCTGCAAAGGAACAAGTGGCCAGCGTAGCCGCTGCTCAGTCGCTGGGCAATCCAAGGCTGTCCAGGCGAGCGATCAGCCGCTGCTGCAACTGATTGAGGTGCGGCAGGTTCAATTGGTGCCGGGTTGCGACTCTGCAGGCATGACCGAGCAAGTAGCTGATTTCGGTCCGGCGCCGGTTACTGACATCCTGGTACATCGACGAATAGTTGGCGGCGGTGGCGTGGATCACCCGTTCGACTTCCTGTTGCAGGTTCTCGGCAGCGGCAGGCTGGCCGCATCGCTCAAGCAGCTCAGTCAACTCACCGCAGAGGGTGGCGACTTCACAGTGATGCTCCTGCAAACCGCCATTGCGGCACTCGTGCAGCACGGTCAATGGATTGATCGCACAGTTGAGCGCCAGTTTGCGCCACAGCCGGGTCAGGATTTCGAGGCTCCATTCATGGGGAATGCCGGCATCGTTCAAGTCGTCCAGCCAGATCGGGGCGACGGGATGACCGGAGTCCCCCAGCCAGGTAAACCCATGGCCAGCGAACACCACGCGCCAGTCGCCATCGCGAAAAGCGCCTTCGGTGCTGGAGGCGTAAATGCAGCGCGCCTGCGGAACCTGCGCTGCCACGGCGTCCTGACTGCCCAGGCCGTTCTGCAACAGAATCAGCTCGGCGCCGGGGGCCAGGCGGGGCGCCAGTTGCGCCACGGCGTGCTCGGCATCGTAGGCTTTGCAGGCGACCAGCAGGCGATTAATGGGTTCCTGGCTATCGGGTGTTTCGGCGGGCACCGGGTACCGCTGGGCTTCGCCATGTTCGACCAGCGTCAGTCCGCCCGTTGCTTCATAGGCTTGCAAACGCGCAGCGTCGCGCACGATCAGCCGTACCGGCACCCCGGCCCGGGCCAGACGCGTAGCCCATAACGTGCCGAGACTGCCGGCGCCCAGGACATGCCAGGTGGTGGACATCAGTTTTTTGCTCTGTTTGACGCGTGCATGGACGGCTCGCAGTGAATGATGGGAAAGACCCGTTATAATCAGCGCGGATTTTTACCGCAAGCAGGCGTGCTCCATGGGAGCGCCTTTTATTTGGAGAAACTACATGCCGTCGTTCGACGTGGTATCCGAACTGGACAAACACGAAGTCACCAACGCGGTCGAGAACGCCGTCAAGGAACTCGATCGTCGCTATGACCTGAAAGGCAAGGGCAGCTTCGAGTTCAAGGAAAAGGACCTGACCGTCAACCTGACCGCTGAAGCCGATTTCCAGCTTGAAGCGATGATCGAGATCCTCAAGCTGTGCCTGGTCAAGCGCAAGATCGATGTGCAGTGCCTGGAGGTCAAGGATGCTTTTGCTTCGGGCAAGCTGATGAAACAGGAAGCCATCCTCAAGGAAGGTATCGATAAAGAGCTGGCGAAGAAGATCGTCGCTCATATCAAGGACGCCAAACTCAAGGTCCAGGCCGCCATTCAGGGCGAGCAAGTGCGCGTCACCGGCAAGAAGCGTGACGATCTGCAGGAAGCCATTGCGGCGCTGCGGGCCAAGGAATTCGGGATGCCGCTGCAATTCAACAACTTCCGCGACTGATGTAAAAAGCGGGAACCTCTCGGCGTTTTCGGCGTCCGAGGCCCAAGCAACGGTAGAAACGGTCGGCCCGGCAAGGGCTCGATCTTTTCTGCCGTTTATTTTTCGCGTGCCCCGTGGCCGGAAATAAGGAGAACGTAGATGGACTTGAATGCTGAAGTAGATAACCTGGTCAAGGTGTCCCAGGCCTGGATCCCGATGATCATGGAATACGGCAGCCGCGTGCTGCTGGCGGTGATCACCCTCGCCATTGGTTGGTGGTTGATCAACAAGGTCACGCACAAGCTTGGCAAACTGATTGCGTTGCGTAATGCCGATCTGGCGCTGCAAGGCTTTATCAGCAGCCTGGCAAACATCGTTCTTAAAATTCTGCTGATCGTCAGCGTGGCGTCGATGATCGGCGTGGAAACCACTTCGTTCGTGGCAGCCATCGGTGCGGCGGGTCTGGCCATCGGTCTGGCGTTGCAGGGCAGCCTGGCGAACTTCGCCGGCGGCGTGCTGATTCTGCTGTTCCGTCCGTTTCGCATTGGTGACTGGATCGAAGCCCAGGGGGTAGCCGGTACTGTCGACAGTATCCAGATCTTCCACACCGTCCTGCGCACCGGCGACAACAAAACCATCATCGTGCCAAACGGCAACCTGTCGAACGGCATCATCACCAACACCAACCGTCAGCCGACCCGCAAGGTGGTGTTTGATGTGGGGGTCGATTACGAAGCGGACCTGCAAAAGGCCCGTCACGTATTGCTGGAGTTGGCCAAAGATCCGCGTGTTTTGGCAGATCCGGCACCTCAAGCCGTTATTTCGACTTTGGGTGACCATTCGATCACTGTTTCCTTGCGTGTCTGGGTTAAAACAGCGGATTACTGGGATGTGATGTTCATGTTTAACGAGGAGTCCCGTGATCGGTTGAAAACTGCGGGTATTGACATTCCATTTCCACAGCGGGTAGTTCGTGTGGTTCAGGAATCCGCAGTGCAGTGATTGATCTTTCAGTCCATGTTTGACTTATCGGTCAGGCAGGTTCAGTAGAAAAAAAAGGCCCATCCGAAGATGGGCCTTTTGTTTGTTACCGCAAACTAACTGGATGCGATTACAAAACCGACAGCGGGTAGTCGACGATCAGGCGGAATTCTTTGATGTCGCCTTCACCTTGGTCGGAGTTAGCGAAGTGCCATGCCTGACGAATACGGAAGGACAGGTCTTTAGCCGGGCCGTTCTGTACAACGTACTTGGCTTCAAAGTTGGTTTCGTTGTGCTTGCCGTCTTCACCGTACATACCAGCGTAGGCGCTGCCTGCTGGAGTGTTGGTGCCGTCGATGTCCCAGCCTTTTACGTAACGGGTCATGAAGCTCAGGCCAGGAACGCCGTATTCAGCCATTTTCAGGTCATAACGAACTTGAGCAGATTTTTCGTTAGGACCGTTGAAGTCGGAGTACTGAATGGAGTTGGCGAGGAAAATCGAGTCGCCACCACGGTTGTTCTTGCCGACGCCGATGTAGTCGAACGGCGTATCACCGTTGACCTTCTGGAAGGCCAGGGTAATGGTGTGAGCTTGCAGGAACGAGTAAGCTGCGGCCAGCGAGAAGGTGGTGTTGCTGATTTCGCCGACTTTAGCGTCGCCGGTATCCTGAGTGTTGTAGATGTTACCGTCGAAGTTGATCGACTGACTGTCAGTCAGTGGAAGGGTGTAGTTCAGGTTAGCGTAGTACTGGTTCCAGATGTCTTCCAGCTTGGCACCGTAAAGCGAGGCGCTCAGGTTGTCAGTGAAACCGTATTTGCCACCGAAGTAGTCGATCTTGTTGGCTTCTTCACCAGCGCTAAAGTTCGCGTAGGTTGCAAACAGGCCGCCGTCTCGGGCGTTTTTGTCCTGGCTGGAACCCGAGTAGAAGTGGCCGGCTTCGAGGTCAAGATTTTTGATCTCGCTGCTCTGCAATTGGATACCAGTGGCAGTTTGCGGCAGGATACGGGAGCCGCCAACAGCGAACACTGGCGAAGTGCTTGGCTGCATGTCGCCGACTTTCAGTTCGGTTTTGGAAACGCGGAATTTAACGGCACCGCCGGCTTTACCCTGGCTGTCGTTAACTTCGCGATGACCGTTGGCGTTAGGGGTGTCGCTACGGCTCATGTTGCCGGTGCCGCCGGTGCCGTCGCCACCGTCCAGCTTGATTGCCAGGTAACCGTATGCATCAACGCCGACGCCGATCAGACCCTGGGTGTAGCCAGAGCTGAAGTTGCCCCAGATGCCTTGGGTCCAGTCTTTCTGGTCGTTGCTGCCATCTTTGTTATCACGGTTGAAGTAGTAGTTGCGAACCAGCAAGTTCAGCGAGCTGTCTTCAACAATACCTTTGGCTTCAGCCTGGTCACTTACGAACGGTGCGGCCGTAGCCATTTGAGTACTGGCTGCTGCTGCAACTGCCAGTGCGATCATGCTCCACTTCATCACGCGCATCGTGATTTGCTCCTTTGGTTTTTAGAAGAGTACTGCCGCTCCACCTGTTTTATTATCTGGGCGGCTCTTTCTTTTTGTGTCGGCGCAAACTTATATCACGCCGACATTGTTGGCGATACTTGCGCATCTAACCTTTCAGCATCTTTACGACCCTGTCGTAATCAGCTTGCTAGATGTCGCAAATTTACAGCCTCGATGCAACCGGACTGACAACTTTAGTGCTGTTTTTCTAGGCTGGTGCATCGGTAAAAAGAGTCCCTGGTGAAACGTTTGAATCTCCATCGGGCTGCCCTGCCACTGTTTTTTTAGTCTCAAGGCCCCCGCTTCCAGCGGTGCCTTGTAGACGATGTGGGTGTGAATGCAACAAGCGTGCACAAATCAGAAGCCTGCCAATATTTTTTTCTGAAAGGCTGCCTGGCGCTGTAAAAACCTCATAAAACCGGGGGGTTCATCCCGTTGGTGTTCGGGCTTGACGCCATTCTTTGCATCGTGTTGACCGCAGTGTTACCGCTGCGTGACAAGCAAAAATGTTACCGGTTCACCCCGCCAGTGAGTAATCGGCGGATGTTCGAAGGATTCAGCGTAGACGCACTGTGCGATTTTGGTGCAAAAAAATTCAACCGCTGTACTGATTTCATACAGATTGTCCTTTTCCGTAGGTGGAACGAATCGTCGCTGGTTGGTCATTCCAGCGATTTAGCAGGTCGCGCTGGTGTCGTAATGGTGCGTTTTGGTTGTAAGTGTCACATCTCGGGGCGAGTGGATGGCTGTTTGGCGTCGGTCAAGCGTGCTTTGTCCCTGCTTCGTCGTGAAGGCAGCCAGGTTCGCAGGTATGCTGCCGTCCAGTCGCCTGGCGCGCGGTCTCTCGAGAGGGGCGCTAAGCTGAAAAATGATGATCCGACAGGAGTGCGCGCAGTGTTCGCTTTAGATCCACGACTTCAACAAGACACCTTACTGATCGGCGATTTCCCGCTCTGTCGGTTGCTGTTGTCCAACGACTCGAACTATCCCTGGTTCATCCTGGTACCTCGTCGCGACGATATCAGCGAGATATTTCAGTTGGATGTCGCCGACCAGCAGCAGCTCTGGCAGGAAACGACTGCATTGGCAGAAACGCTCAAGGATTCGTTCGATGCGGACAAGTTGAATGTCGCCGCCTTGGGTAATGTGGTCAGTCAGTTGCACATGCACGTGATCGTGCGCAAGCGGGACGACGCCGCCTGGCCGGCTCCGGTCTGGGGCAGGCACCCGGCCAAACCTTACAATGCCGAGCAGGTTGCCGCGATTCGCGAGCGACTGCGTCTGGTATTGACCGAAGATTTCACGTTTCTGGAGGGTTGAACCATGGGCCTGGAAGAGCGCGTTACCGATCTGGAGAGTCAGTTGGCGTTTCAGGATGACACCATCCAGGCGTTGAATGATGTGCTGGCGGCGCAACAGAAGGCCGTTGAGCGCCTTCAGTTGCAAATCGCGGCGCTGCTCAAGCGCCAGGAGGAAATGGCCGGCCAATTCGAGTCTTTCGAGGAAGAGGCGCCGCCGCCACATTATTGAAATGCAGGCAATAAAAAACCGCGAGCAGTCAGGCTGCTCGCGGTTTTTTATTGCTTTGGATCAGCGTCGCGGCAGGGCAGCGATCACATCTTCGGCTTGCAGGCCTTTGTCACGATTCATGACGGAGAACTCCACGCGCTGGCCTTCGACCAGGACGCGGTGACCTTCGCCGCGAATGGCCCGGAAGTGCACGAAAATATCGTCGCCGGAGTCGCGGGAAATGAAGCCGAAGCCTTTGGAGGTGTTGAACCACTTGACGGTGCCGGTATCGCGGTTGCTCATGTCATAGCTTGGCGCGGCGGTGGCCGGTGATGATTTGTAGAAGCCGATGGCCAGGTGCAGAACCACAGCGATCAGCGCTGCGACCAGGCTGAACAGAACCGCAGGTTGACCGGCAATCACAGGCATGGGCGCAAGCAGCGTCAGGGTTTGCAGAACGACAGCCAGAATCAGCAGTGCACTGACCAGGTTTTGCAGTTGGTGGCGCGGGCCTTTGTTCCAGTTGGGAATCACTGGAGCAAGGGTGAGGTTGAGCAGGCCGAACAAGGCCAGGTACAGGGCGTCAGGTTGTTGCAGGTAAGGTACGGCTTCGGCTCGCAGGCTAGGGATGAAGGACAACAGCAAGGCTGCCGTGCCCAATAGCAGGTGGACGATTTTCAACATTTTGATTGACTCACGTTAAGACGGATCACAAGGAAGAGCTGATGGGAGACGGTTCGCTTCAGAACGATAAGAAGAGGCGTTGAGCACGTATCCGGTATCAGCCTATGCGCAGCGCCCGGAAAATAAGGGCGTTAGCGACACACCGCCTATTTAACAGCAAAGCTTGTGGCTACTCAAATCAAGGAGTCCAGCGGTGCTTGGTGGGCGATTTGTCGCAGGTTCGCGGGGTATTCAGGGCTGCGGCGCAGCAACAGGCTTGCTAGAGTGCTCCTGCACTTGTTGGATGAATTTCATCACCTTTAGGGGAAAAACATGGCAATTGATATCGGTATCAGTGAAGAGGACCGCAAATCCATCGTCGACGGACTTTCGCGCCTGTTGTCGGACACTTACGTACTTTATTTGAAGACCCATAACTTCCATTGGAACGTCACCGGCCCGATGTTCCGGACCCTGCACCTGATGTTCGAGGAGCAATACAACGAGCTGGCGCTGGCGGTCGATTCGATTGCCGAACGAATTCGCGCGCTCGGATTCCCGGCTCCCGGTGCTTACTCCGTTTATGCGCGGTTGTCCTCCATCAAAGAGGAGGAGGGCGTGCCTGCTGCCGAAGACATGATCAGGCAACTGGTCGAGGGGCAGGAAGCGGTAACACGTACGGCTCGCGGCATTTTTCCCTTGCTTGACAAGGTCAGTGACGAGCCGACGGCCGACCTGCTGACCCAGCGTATGCAGGTTCACGAAAAAACCGCGTGGATGCTCCGTGCCCTGCTGGAACAGTGATCCGTTGTCGCGCGGATGATGCCTTGTTGGTGTTGTTCGCGTGTTGTCATTGCTCGTCGAAAAAGCACCTGTCTACTGAGTGATTTTTCACTGATCAGAGTAGGAAATGCCCGAGCGTAGGACGCTCTCCATGATCTGCCATCCGTTGTTGGCTTCTCCTACGCGGATGGTCAAAAAGTCATCTGGATATAACTTTGCCCCCGCGGTTTTATAAGTGCACAGACTCTTATGGAAACCAGGGATGGCAAAGGAGTGTCAAGGGTATGGTCCATGAAAACAGGCAGAGGGAAGGGAGGGTCGGTCCACTCAAGGACATCAGGATTGATCCGTTTGTCAGTGAGTTCGATATGGGGCTGGCTCAGCCCATGTCCCGGTCGGTGCGGTTGAATGGTTTCGCCACTTGTTTACGGCTGGAGCAGGTTTACTGGGATATTTTGAGCGAAATCGCCAAGGTGAATTGCTGCTCGGTCAGCGCATTGTTGTCCCACGTGGATCGTGAAGTGCATTTGCGTCACGGTGGGGTGAAAAACTTCAGCGCGCTGGTGCGGGTGGTCTGTGTTGTGCACAGCCTCAAGGATGGCCGTTGCATGACCATCGCTCCGGCTCGGCAATGAAGGGCGGCGTGTCGATCTGTGCAGTCTTACGGCTGCACAGGCCGCATTTAATGGATATAATCCCGCTCTTTGCCGCCAAACCCAGCGTGTGCGGTAGCGATCTGATTGCCGAGACAACCCCATGCCGATGTACGATTACCAATGTGCTTCCTGTGGTCATCAGTTGGAAGCCATTCAAAAGATCAGCGATGCACCGCTGGTCGACTGCCCTGCATGCCAGGCACCTGAGCTCAAAAAAATGCTGTCCATGCCGGGTTTCCGCCTCAGCGGTACCGGTTGGTACGAGACTGATTTCAAGACCGGTTCCAAGAAGAACCTGGCCGGCGGCGACAAAGCTGACTAGGGTTCATGCTCTGAATCGAGCGCCTTGAACTGAACCAAGCACGTGAGCGCTTGCATCATCGGACACCCGATATGTGCAAGGTCTCCAACCGAATGACGAATTATAGAAGTGAACCCACGACCATGATGCGCAGCCATTATTGCGGCCAACTGAACGAAAGCCTGGACGGCCAGGAAATTACCCTTTGCGGATGGGTCCACCGTCGCCGTGACCACGGTGGGGTGATTTTCCTCGATATCCGTGATCGTGATGGTCTGGCCCAGGTGGTGTTCGATCCGGACCGCGCTGAAACCTTCGCCGTCGCCGACCGCGTGCGTAGCGAATACGTGGTCAAGGTCACCGGCAAAGTTCGCCTGCGTCCGGCCGGTGCCACCAACGCCAACATGGCGTCGGGCATGATCGAAGTGCTGGGTTATGAGCTGGAAGTGCTGAACGAAGCGGAAACCCCGCCGTTCCCGCTGAACGAGTTCTCCGACGTTGGTGAAGAAACTCGCCTGCGCTATCGTTTCCTGGACCTGCGTCGTCCGGAAATGGCCGAGAAACTGCGTCTGCGTTCGCGCATGACCACCAGCATCCGCCGTTACCTGGACGAAAATGGCTTCCTCGACGTCGAGACGCCGATCCTGACCCGCGCCACGCCGGAAGGTGCTCGCGACTACCTGGTGCCAAGCCGTACCCACGCTGGTTCGTTCTTCGCCTTGCCGCAGTCGCCGCAGCTGTTCAAACAATTGCTGATGGTGGCCGGCTTCGATCGTTACTACCAGATCGCCAAGTGCTTCCGCGACGAAGACCTGCGTGCCGACCGCCAGCCGGAATTCACCCAGATCGACATCGAGACCAGCTTCCTCGATGAAAAAGACATCATGGGCCTGACCGAAGGCATGATCCGCAACCTGTTCAAGGAAGTGCTGGGTCTGGAATTCGGCGATTTCCCGCACATGACCTTCGAAGAAGCCATGCGCCGCTACGGTTCCGACAAGCCGGACCTGCGTAACCCGCTGGAGTTGGTAGACGTTGCCGACCAACTCAAGGAAGTTGAATTCAAGGTCTTCAGCGGCCCGGCCAACGATCCGAAATGCCGTGTGACCGCACTGCGCGTACCGGGCGGTGCGAGCATGCCGCGCAGCAAAATCGACGATTACACCAAGTTCGTCGGCATCTACGGTGCCAAGGGCTTGGCGTACATCAAGGTCAACGAGCGCGCCAAAGGTGTCGAAGGCCTGCAGTCGCCAATCGTCAAGAACATCCCTGAAGCCGCCCTGAACGTGATCCTTGATCGCGTCGGTGCAGTCGATGGTGACATCGTGTTCTTCGGTGCAGACAAGTTCAAGATCGTCAGCGAAGCCTTGGGTGCACTGCGGATCAAGGTCGGCCACGATCTGAACCTGCTGACCTGCGAGTGGGCACCGATGTGGGTCGTCGACTTCCCGATGTTCGAAGAGAACGATGACGGCAGCTTCACCGCACTGCATCACCCGTTCACCGCGCCGAAGTGCACCCCGGCAGAGCTGGAGGCCAACCCGGCCACCGCACTGTCCCGCGCTTACGACATGGTTCTGAACGGTACCGAGCTGGGTGGCGGTTCGATCCGTATCCATCGCAAGGAAATGCAGCAGTCGGTGTTCCGTCTGCTGGGTATCAATGAAGCGGAACAGGAAGAGAAGTTCGGCTTCCTGCTCGACGCCCTGAAATATGGCGCGCCGCCGCACGGTGGTCTGGCCTTCGGTTTGGACCGTCTGGTGATGCTGATGACCGGCGCCCAGTCGATCCGTGAAGTAATCGCCTTCCCGAAAACCCAGAGCGCGGCGGATGTCATGACTCAGGCACCGGGTCAGGTAGACGCCAAGGCATTGCGCGAACTGCACATTCGTCTGCGTGAAACGCCCAAGGCCGAGTAAGGCTGACCTGAAGGGCGCATCCGTGGATGCGCCCTTTCTTTATAATGGGAACAGGTTGAGATTTTTTGTTTGCCGGCCGGCGCAGTGCAGCGTGGCGGGCAATGATTCAAAGAGAATTCGGAGCGAGTTATGGCAGGTCATTCCAAGTGGGCGAACATCAAGCACCGCAAAGAACGTCAGGATGCCAAGAGAGGCAAGATCTTCACCAAGTGGATTCGTGAGCTGACCGTCGCTGCCCGTCAGGGTGGCGGTGATCCGGGCTCCAACCCGCGTCTGCGCCTGGCCCTGGACAAGGCCCTGGGTGCGAACATGAGCCGCGACATCATCGATCGCGCCATCGCCCGTGGCACCGGTGCTGCCGACACTGACGACGTGGTTGAACTGACCTACGAAGGTTACGGACCTGGCGGTGTAGCGGTGATGGTTGAGTGCATGACCGACAACCGCAACCGTACTGCGGCGGCAGTCCGCCATGCATTCAGCAAGTGCGGCGGTAACCTCGGTACCGATGGTTCGGTCGCATATCTGTTCGAACGCAAGGGGCAAATTTCTTTCGCACCTGGCGTTGATGAAGATGCGCTGATTGAGGCGGCCATGGAGGCCGACGCCGATGACGTCGTGACCAACGAAGACGGTTCCATCGACGTATTCACATCGTTTGCCGGCTTCTATTCCGTGCGTAATGCACTGGAAGCAGCAGGATTCAAAGGTACCGATGCGGAAATCGTCATGTTGCCGACCACCAGCGCCGAACTGGATCTGGAGGGCGCGGAAAAAGTCCTCAAGCTGATCGACATGCTCGAAGATCTGGATGACGTGCAGAACGTTTACTCCAATGCCGATATTCCGGAGTCGGTAGCCGCTCAGCTCGGATAGGAGTGGCTACGATCCGATGTGGGGGCGAGCCTGCTCGCGAATACGGATTTTCAGGCAGCATCGTTGCTGAATGTGAAGCCGCTTTCGCGAGCAGGCTCGCTCCCACATTTGTTATGTGCTGTTTTTGATATCGTGTTTTTACCTGATCCGCAGGCGTTATGACTTTAATTCTTGGTATCGACCCCGGTTCGCGCATCACCGGTTATGGCGTGGTTCGCGATACCGGGCGTGGCTGCGAGTACGTGGCCTCCGGTTGCATCCGCACCGGCGCCGGTGAGCTGCATGAGCGTTTGCAGATTGTCTATCGCGGGGTGCGGGAGATCATTCAGACCTACAAGCCTGTGACCATGGGGATCGAAAAGGTGTTCATGGCGCGCAACGCCGACTCCGCACTGAAACTGGGGCAGGCCCGTGGTGCGGCCATCGTTGCAGGCGCGGAGGAAAGCCTGGAGATTGCCGAATACACGGCGACGCAGGTCAAGCAGGCTGTAGTCGGCACCGGTGCCGCCAACAAGGAGCAAGTGCAAATGATGGTCATGCACATGCTGAAACTGACCAGCAAGCCGCAAATCGATGCCTCGGACGCCCTGGCGATTGCCATTTGCCATGCTCACACCCGTTCCAGCCTGTTGCCCCATGGCCTGGGGGCGGCACGCAGTCGTGGCGGGCGCCTGCGTCTCTGATAGCATCAGCAGTCAATTTTATGGAATGAGGGATTTGCGTCCGGGCTGGCGCAAAATCCTTGCTCTGTCAGTCGCTGGCCTTGTGCTGGCCAACGCTCAAGGATCTGTAACGTGATTGGACGCTTGCGCGGCACCCTGGCTGAGAAACAGCCGCCGCACCTGATTCTGGATGTAAACGGCCTGGGCTATGAACTTGAAGTGCCCATGACCACGCTTTATCGCTTGCCGTCGGTCGGTGAACCGCTGACGTTGCACACCCATTTGGTCGTGCGCGAAGACGCGCAGTTACTCTATGGCTTCGTCGGTAAGCGCGAGCGAGACTTTTTTCGCGAGTTGATCCGTCTTAATGGTGTGGGGCCGAAACTGGCCCTGGCCTTGATGTCGAGCCTGGAAGTCGACGAGCTGATCCGTTGCGTGCAGTCCCAGGACACCTCGGCGCTGACCAAGGTGCCGGGCGTGGGCAAGAAAACTGCCGAGCGTCTGTTGGTTGAACTCAAGGATCGCTTCAAGGCCTGGGAGACTGTACCCGCCATGTTCGCCCTGGTGCCGAACCAGCCGGACGGGCCTGCCCCGGTCAATACCGCCGAGAACGATGCGGTCAGCGCGCTGATTTCCCTGGGCTACAAGCCGCAGGAAGCCAGCAAGGCGATTTCCGCGATCAAGGAGAAAGGCTTGAGCAGTGAAGACATGATTCGTCGCGCCCTGAAGGGAATGATCTAAGTGATTGAAGCTGATCGTCTGATCGCCGCCACCGGTGGCCCCCGTGAACGCGAGGAAGTCCAGGACCGGGCGATTCGTCCTGTCAGCCTGGCCGAATACATTGGCCAGCCGACCGTTCGCGAGCAAATGGAGTTGTTCATCCAGGCTGCCCGCGGGCGCAGCGAGTCCCTGGACCACACACTGATTTTCGGTCCTCCGGGCCTGGGTAAAACCACCCTGGCCAACATCATTGCCCAGGAAATGGGCGTCTCGATCAAAAGCACCTCAGGACCGGTCCTTGAGCGTCCGGGAGATCTGGCGGCCTTGCTGACCAATCTTGAGCCGCACGATGTGCTGTTCATCGATGAAATCCATCGCCTGTCACCGATTGTCGAAGAGGTGCTGTACCCGGCCATGGAGGACTTTCAGCTCGATATCATGATCGGCGAAGGCCCGGCTGCGCGCTCCATCAAGCTCGACTTGCCGCCCTTCACCTTGGTCGGCGCGACCACGCGGGCGGGGATGCTGACCAATCCGTTGCGTGACCGCTTCGGGATCGTCCAGCGCCTGGAGTTCTACAGCAATGCCGATCTGTCGACGATTGTCAGCCGCTCGGCGAACATCCTTGGCTTGCCGCTGGATCCGGAAGGTGCCTTCGAAATCGCCCGACGTGCCCGTGGCACGCCGCGAATCGCCAACCGCTTGCTGCGCCGGGTGCGGGATTTTGCCGAAGTTCGCGCCAAGGGGCATATCACCAAGCCGATTGCCGACCTGGCCCTGAACCTGCTGGATGTTGATGAGCGTGGCTTCGATCACCAGGATCGACGCCTGCTGCTGACCATGATCGAGAAGTTCGATGGCGGGCCGGTTGGCGTGGACAGCCTGGCGGCAGCCATCAGCGAAGAACGCCACACCATTGAAGATGTGCTGGAACCTTACCTGATTCAGCAAGGTTACATCATGCGCACCCCGCGTGGTCGGGTGGTAACGCGGCATGCGTACCTGCACTTCGGCTTAAACATTCCGTCACGATTGGGCGAGATGCCTGTGGTAGACGAGTTCCTCGATGCCGTGGACGATTAATTAACTTTTGCGCGCTGATTTTTCGGGCATTGTGCTGTCCCAGGACCGTACTTTCGCGAGAAAGCCGCAGAACATTGAAAAACAGTTGCCTGGCCGGATTGGCAACCCGAGGAGTAAGCACTAGAGTATGCGCGCGCAAAACGGGCTTGAGCCTTTCGCACATCGTTGTCGCGTTTATTACGAGGACACCGATGCGGGCGGCATCGTGTATTACGTTAATTACCTCAAGTTTATGGAACGGGCTCGAACCGAGCGGCTACGAGAGCTGGGCTTTGCCCAATCGCAGCTGGCAGGGGAGGACCTGTTGTTCGTCGTGCATTCCAGCGAAGCGCGCTATCACGCGCCGGCGCGACTGGATGACGAGCTGCTGGTAAGCGCTGAAGTAATCGAATTGAACCGTGCCAGCCTGCGCTTCAAACAGCAGGTCAGGCGGGCTGCGGATAATGCGCTGCTCTGCGAAGGGCAGTTTCTGGTGGCTTGTGTGCGCACCAACAGTTTGAAACCCCGGGCCATTCCCGAAGCTCTACGAGCGGCCTTTGCCGACGTGAGCGGCGCGGGTACACACTCAAAGCAGGAGATAAAGCGTGGAAGCTAACGTCGTCGACCATTCCTCCATGTGGAGCCTGGTCAGCAATGCCAGTATCGTTGTGCAACTGGTGATGCTGACCCTGGTAGCCGCATCGGTGACCTCATGGATCATGATCTTTCAGCGCAGCAATCTGCTGCGCGCCGGTCGACGTGCCCTGGAGAGCTTCGAGGAGCGCTTCTGGTCGGGTATCGACCTGTCCAAACTCTACCGTCAAGCAGGCAGCAACCCGGATCCGGACTCGGGTGTCGAGCAAATCTTCCGCGCTGGCTTCAAGGAATTCTCCCGTCTGCGTCAGCAGCCTGGCGTTGACCCGGAAGCGGTCATGGAAGGTGTGGCTCGCGCCATGCGCGTTGCCATTTCCCGCGAGGAAGAAAAGCTCGAGCAGAGCCTGCCGTTCCTGGCCACCGTCGGTTCCGTCAGCCCGTACATCGGTCTGTTCGGTACCGTCTGGGGCATCATGAACTCCTTCCGTGGTCTGGCGACGGCCCAGCAAGCGACCCTGGCCACCGTGGCGCCAGGTATCGCCGAAGCCCTGATCGCCACCGCGATCGGTCTGTTCGCCGCGATTCCAGCCGTTATCGCTTACAACCGCTTCTCCGCTCGCAGTGAAACCCTGCTGAGCCGCTACTACACCTTCGCCGATGAGTTCCAGGCGATCCTGCACCGCAAAGTGCACACCAGCGAAGAATAAGCAGGTAATTTCCAATGGCTTTAATCGCTCGAGCCCGACACAAGCGCAAGCCGGTCGCCGAGATGAACGTGGTGCCTTACATCGACGTGATGTTGGTACTGCTGGTCATCTTCATGGTGACCGCGCCGATGCTCAATCAGGGCGTGAAAGTTGATCTGCCCAAGGTTTCCAGTGAAGCCTTGCCGCAGGACAACAACACTCAGGTCCTGACCATTTCGATCAAGGCTGACAAGACCTATTACTGGAACCTTGGCAGCGAAGTCGACACAGAGAAGCAACAAGACCGCGCCATGACCCTGCCGCAAATGACTGACGCGGTCACCAAGATCATTCGCGTCGGCAATGAAAGCGGCAAGCGTACCCAGGTCTTCATTCGCGGCGACAAGAGCGTCGACTATGGTGCTGTCATGGGCGCCATGGGCGGGTTGCAGAAAGCCGGGGTCGGTAATGTTGGCTTGATTACCGAGGCGCCCTGATGCAGCAACAGCGAGAGCCGTCCGCCTCGGAAAGCTACTTCTGGCCTAGTGTCTGGGCGATTGGCTTGCACGTGCTGGTGTTCGGCATGCTGTTCGTCAGTTTTGCCTTCACGCCGGAGCTGCCGCCGGCCAAGCCGATCGTCCAGGCGACCCTGTACCAACTGAAATCGAAAAGTCAGGCAACCACCCAGACCAATCAGAAGATTGCGGGTGAGGCGAAGAAATCCGCCGCGCGCCAGACCGAAGAAGAGCAGTTGGAACAGAAGAAGGTCGAGCAGGAAGCGGTGAAGGCTGCGGAACAAAAGAAAGAAGAAGCGGCTCAAAAGGCCGAGGAAGCCAAGAAGGCCGATGAGGCGAAGAAAGCGGAAGAGGCGAAGAAGGCTGACGAAGCCAAGAAAGCCGATGACGCGAAGAAAGCCGCCGAAGCCAAGAAGGCAGAAGAGAAACAATTGGCTGATATAGCCAAGAAGAAAGCGGAAGAAGAAGCCAAGAAGGCTGCTGAAGAAGAGGCCAAGAAAGCAGCTGCTGAAGAAGCGAAGAAAAAGATCGTCGAAGACGCGAAGAAGAAAGCCGCGGAAGACGCCAAGAAGAAAGCTGAAGCTGAAGAGGCGAAGAAGAAAGTCGCCGAGGAAGCTAAGAAGAAAGCTGCTGCCGATGCTGCGAAGAAGAAATCGCAGGATGCGGCGAAAAAGTCCGCCGAAGACAAAAAGGCCCAGGCCCTGGCAGATTTGCTTTCCGACACGCCACAGCGTCAGCAGGCCTTGGCCGATGAGCAGGGTGACGAAGTCGCCGGCAGTTTCGATGACCTGATTCGAATTCGTGCAGCGGAAGGCTGGGCCCGTCCACCTTCGGCCCGCAAAGGCATGACGGTTCAGCTGCAAATCGGCATGTTGCCGGACGGGACAGTGACTTCGGTCAAGGTGCTCAAGTCCAGTGGCGACGGTCCATTTGACGCTTCAGCCGTAGCGGCAGTGAAGAATATTGGACGTTTGACAGAAATGCAGGGAATGAAGCCGAGCGATTTCGCTCCGTATCGTTCATTCAAGATGACATTCACACCTGAGGATCTAGCCCCGTGAGAAACCTCCTTCGAGGAATGCTCGTCGTGATCTGCTGCATGGCAGGGATCGCGATGGCAGATGAGAAAAACATTCTGGTCACCAGCGGCAGTGATCGGGCCACTCCGATCGCGGTTGTTCCGTTCGGCTTCCAGGGCGGTAGCGTGCTACCGGACGACATGGCTGAAATTATCGGTAACGACCTGCGCAACTCGGGTTACTACTCGCCGATTCCGAAACAGAACATGATCAGCCAGCCAAGCCAGGCCAGCGAAATCATCTTCCGTGACTTCAAGGCGTTGGGTGCCCAGTACGTCATGGTTGGCAGCATTGTTCCAGCGGGCGGCCGTCTGCAGGTTCAATACGCGCTGTTCAACGTGGCCACCGAGCAGCAAGTGCTGACCGGTAGCGTGTCGGGTGGTGTCGATCAATTGCGCGACATGGCGCACTACATCTCCGACCAGTCGTTCGAAAAACTCACCGGCATCAAAGGTGCGTTCTCGACTCGCCTGCTGTACGTAACCGCCGAGCGTTTCTCCGAGAAAAACACGCGTTACACCCTGCAGCGTTCGGACTATGACGGCGCCCGTGCCGTGACCCTGCTGCAATCGCGCGAGCCGATCCTGTCGCCGCGCTTTGCACCGGATGGCAAGCGCATTGCCTATGTGTCGTTTGAGCAGAAGCGTCCTCGTGTGTTCATGCAGAACATCGACACCGGTCGCCGTGAGCAGATCACCAACTTCGAAGGCCTGAACGGTGCGCCAGCCTGGTCGCCGGATGGCAATCGCCTGGCGTTCGTGCTGTCGAAAGACGGCAACCCGGATATCTACGTGATGAACCTGGGCTCGCGTCAGATCACTCGTGTCACCAACGGTCCTGGCATCAACACCGAACCGTTCTGGGGCAAGGATGGTTCGACCATCTACTTCACTTCCGATCGTGGTGGCAAACCGCAGATCTATAAAACCAGCGTGGGTGGCGGTGGTGCAGAGCGTGTAACTTTCGTCGGTAACTACAACGCCAACCCTAAACTGTCGGCAGACGAAAAGACCCTGGTGATGATTCACCGGCAGGACGGTTTCACCAATTTCAAAGTGGCGGCCCAGGATTTGCAGCGCGGTAGTGTAAAAATCCTCACTGATAGCACTCTGGACGAGTCGCCCACTGTCGCGCCCAACGGCACCATGGTAATCTACGCCACCCGCCAGCAGGGCCGGGGAGTCTTGATGCTCGTGTCCATCAATGGACGCGTAAGGCTCCCGCTTCCTACCGCACAAGGCGAAGTCAGAGAACCTTCCTGGTCCCCTTACCTGAACTGACGCGGCGCTTTACGTTTTACTTAACACACTGGGGTTCATTAGGAGTTTCACGATGGAAATGCTGAAGTTTGGTAAATTTGCTGCGCTGGCTCTCGCCATGGCTGTAGCTGTAGGTTGCTCGTCCAAAGGCGGCGACAATGCCGGTGAAGGCGCGGTAGATCCAAACGCTGGTTACGGCGCAAACACTGGTGCAGTTGACGGCTCCCTGAGCGAAGAAGCTGCCCTGCGCGCTATCACCACTTTCTACTTCGAATACGACAGTTCGGACCTGAAGCCAGAAGCCATGCGCGCTCTGGACGTTCACGCCAAAGACCTGAAAGCAAACGGCGCTCGCGTTGTTCTGGAAGGCAACACCGACGAACGTGGTACTCGTGAGTACAACATGGCACTGGGCGAGCGTCGTGCGAAAGCCGTTCAACGCTACCTGGTACTGCAAGGCGTTTCCCCAGCTCAGCTGGAACTGGTTTCCTACGGCGAAGAGCGTCCAGTTGCTACCGGCAACGACGAGCAGTCCTGGGCTCAAAACCGTCGCGTCGAACTGCGTAAGTAATTCGTCATGCGAACGTGCCGTCGTGCTGTAACTGTTCTGGCTCTCAGTCTCGCACCGCTTGCGGTGTGGGCTGCGGTTCCTGTGGTCGATAATGACTCCGGCAATAGCGGGAGCAGTTATCCGCCTGCGGGTTACGGTACGAACGGCGCCTATGCCGGGGGAGGGGTTTCGGCCCCTGTCTCGGCACAGGGCGAGCTGTTCAACCAACTGCAATCGATGCAGCAACAGCTCGAGCGCCAGCAAAATGCGATCGAAGTTCTGCAAAATGATGTAGCACGCCTGAAGCAGGAAGGCCTGGAGCGATACCAGGATCTTGATCGGCGCATCGGGTCCGGCGTTGCACCAGCCGCGACTCCAGAAAATTCTTCCACTGGTGGTGATTTGAATGCCCCCGGTGCAGCAGGCGC
This sequence comes from Pseudomonas baetica, assembly GCF_051216495.1. Lineage (GTDB taxonomy): Bacteria > Pseudomonadota > Gammaproteobacteria > Pseudomonadales > Pseudomonadaceae > Aquipseudomonas > Aquipseudomonas baetica_B. The sequence goes on from NZ_JBPKAM010000022.1 coordinate 55,935, forward strand.
AGCCGCGGGGGCGGCAGCAGCTCAAGCACCTGCCGCGGGTGGCGAGCCGGCAGATCCGGCGAAGGAAAAGCTCTACTACGACGCTGCCTTCGACCTGATCAAAGCCAAGGATTTCGACAAGGCCAGCCAGGCTTTCGCCGCATTCCTGCGCAAATACCCCAATAGCCAATACGCGGGCAACGCGCAGTATTGGTTGGGCGAAGTCAACCTGGCCAAAGGCGATCTGCAGGGTGCAGGTCAGGCGTTTGCCAAGGTTTCACAGCTCTATCCAAAGCATGCCAAAGTGCCTGATTCGCTGTACAAGCTTGCTGATGTAGAGCGCCGCCTCGGTCACACCGACCGTGTCAAAGGCATTCTGCAGCAGGTGGTGTCCCAGTATCCGGGGACTTCCGCTGCTCAGTTGGCCCAGCGCGATCTGCAAAAAATGTAAGCCTGCTTGACCCGTTTCGAAGAAACCCGCGCTTGTCGCGGGTTTTTTCGTTAGAATTCACACCCTTTTTCTGAAACACGCTTTTTGGGATCTACGCATTGCCGGGGTTCCTTGAAGTGCCTGACGGAGGCGGACAGCCTGTTTAGCTGTTACGCCCGTGGCGACTATGCAAGACACATTGAGAATCACCGAAGTTTTCTACTCGTTGCAGGGTGAAACTCGGACTGCCGGCTTGCCCACGGTTTTTGTGCGCCTGACCGGTTGCCCGTTGCGTTGCCAATACTGCGACAGCGCCTACGCGTTCACGGGCGGGACTATCCGCACGCTCGACGATATCCTCGAGCAAGTCGCCGGTTTTCGCCCGCGTTATGTTTGTGTCACGGGCGGCGAGCCCCTGGCGCAACCCAACGCCATTCCATTGCTCAAGCGGTTGTGTGATGCCGGTTACGAAGTGTCACTGGAAACCAGTGGCTCAATCGACATCTCGGCGGTAGATCCCAGGGTCAGTCGCGTCGTCGACCTGAAAACCCCGGGTTCGAAAGAGGCGCATCGCAACCGTTACGAAAACATTGAACTGCTCACCCCCAACGATCAGGTGAAATTTGTCATCTGCTCGCGTGAGGACTATGACTGGTCGGTTTCCAAGCTCATCCAGTACGGTCTGGACCAGCGAGCTGGCGAAGTCCTGTTTTCGCCAAGTCACCACGACCTGAATGCGCGGGACCTGGCTGACTGGGTGGTCGCGGACAATCTGCCAGTGCGCCTGCAATTGCAGCTGCATAAATATCTTTGGAATGACGAGCCGGGGCGCTGAAATGACGGAACAACTGAACACTGCGGAAAAACGTGCGGTCATCTTGTTGTCGGGTGGCCTGGATTCGGCCACGGTCGTCGCCATGGCGCGCGCCGAAGGTTACAGCTGCTACACCATGAGTTTCAATTACGGTCAGCGTTCTCACGCCGAACTGTTTGCCGCCGAGCGTGTTGCTCGTGACCTGGGTGTGGTCGAGCACAAAGTGATTGGTTTGAACCTGAACGGCATCGGCGGTTCGGCACTGACTGACAGCAGTATCGATGTGCCGGAAGAGGCAGGGGAAGGCATCCCGGTGACTTACGTACCGGCACGCAACACGGTGTTCCTGTCGCTGGCGTTGGGTTGGGCCGAAGTGTTGGGCGCACGCGATATCTTTATCGGTGTGAATGCTGTCGACTATTCGGGTTACCCGGACTGCCGTCCGGAGTTCGTCGAAGCCTTCGAGCGCATGGCCAATCTGGCAACCAAGGCTGGTGTGGAAGGACAGGGTTTCCGTATCCAGGCACCGCTGCAAAACCTCAGCAAGGCGCAGATCGTCCAGGCTGGCGTGAAGCTTGGCGTGAATTACGGTCTGACCGTTTCGTGCTATCAAGCCGACGATGAAGGCCGTGCGTGCGGCAAATGCGACAGCTGCCGACTGCGTGCGGAAGGCTTTGCAGCGGCCGGAATCAGCGACCCGACACCTTATTTTTGAATTATTTTAAAATAGGTGTTGAATAGTCCTTAAAAATCAGTATTATACGCGCCACCACACAGCGGGTCGTTAGCTCAGTTGGTAGAGCAGTTGGCTTTTAACCAATTGGTCGTAGGTTCGAATCCCACACGACCCACCATTTTCAAGCTGTTTTAAAAGTCTGGAAGGCCCACGAAAGTGAGGATTTCCGGATTTTTTTTTGTCTGCGATTTAAGCCCGTCCGGTTCTTGGGCTGCACTGCACGACGCAGGTCAGAATCATCTTTTGCATCCTCGGGATATTCTGTAGCCTTGCGCAGCTTCAACGCTGTCCGTGCCTGATGAATACTCACTTTCCCGGCGGTACCCTGATGGGTCCGGAGCCGGGTGTATACTCGACTTTCGCGCGAATGCGCCTGCAGGTCTTGCGAACATGACGCAGATTTCCGAACGCCTTCTGGTTCAAGCCCACCTCGACGCCAAACAGCCCAAGCCGCTGACGGCCGACGAGGAGGCCTATTACCGTGCCGCCATTGCAGCCGAGCTCAAGGCTCAGGATGCGGTGCTGGTGGCTCACTTCTATTGCGATCCGATCATTCAGGCCCTGGCTGAAGAAACCGGTGGCTGTGTCTCCGATTCGCTGGAGATGGCCCGCTTCGGCAATGCTCATCCGGCCAAGACCGTGGTGGTTGCCGGGGTCAAGTTCATGGGCGAGACGGCCAAGATCCTCAACCCCGAAAAACGTATCCTGATGCCAACGCTGGAGGCAACGTGCTCGCTGGACCTGGGCTGCCCGGTCGACGAGTTTTCCGCGTTCTGCGACCAGCATCCCGAGCGTACCGTGGTGGTTTATGCCAACACCTCGGCGGCGGTCAAGGCGCGGGCGGATTGGGTGGTGACGTCGAGCTGCGCGCTGGAGATCGTCGAAAGCCTGATGGACAACGGCGAAACCATCATTTGGGGACCGGACAAGCATCTGGGCACCTACATCCAGCGCCAGACCGGTGCCGACATGCTGTTGTGGGACGGTGCCTGCATCGTTCACGAAGAGTTCAAGTCCAAACAGCTTGAAGACATGAAGGCGCTGTATCCCGATGCCGCGATCCTGGTGCACCCTGAGTCGCCGACCTCGGTAATCGAGTTGGCGGATGCCGTTGGTTCTACCAGTCAGTTGATCGCGGCAGCACAGACGTTGCCGAATAAGACTCTGATCGTTGCGACCGACCGTGGCATCTTCTACAAGATGCAGCAGCTGTGCCCGGACAAAGTCTTTATCGAAGCGCCCACGGCCGGTAACGGCGCTGCATGCCGTAGTTGCGCGCACTGCCCGTGGATGGCGATGAACACCCTTGAGCGTACGCTCAAGAGCTTGAAGGAAGGGGCGAACGAAATCTTTGTCGATCCGGCGCTGATTCCTCAGGCCATTCGGCCGCTCAAGCGCATGCTGGACTTTACCCAGGCTGCCAGGATGAAGTTGGCCGGGAACGCTTAACACCGTTCAGTCGCAACGCAAAAAAACTGTGGGAGCGAGCCTGCTCGCGAAAGCGGTGTATCAGCAGCATTAATATTGGCTGATACTCCTTTTTCGCGAGCGGGCTCGCTCCCACATTGGTATGTGCTTGTCAGAATTACTTGGTCTTCTTCGGGATCCGCACGAGCCGGGTGTCGGAGTAGATGTCGTGCCAGCTGCGCTTCTGCTTGTCGAACAGTGACCAGATGAATCCCAGTCCAACGCACAGCCAGGACGCGATCGACACCACAAAGCGCAGCAGCGCCTGCCACAGGCTGATCGCAGAGCCATCGGCGTTCTGTACGCGGATGCCCCAGACCTGCATGCCCAGGGTCTGGCCGGAGTGGGTCCAGAACTTGGCGAAGAAGCCAAACAGCACGAACAGCAGCACGGTCGAGAGCAGCGGGTCACCGTCGAGCGCTCCGGACTCTGTCAGTGAGCGCATCTTGTCTTCGCCAATGATCGCCATCTGGATCATTTTATAAACGCCGCTGGTGACGATCAGCAGGGCAGTGCACAGCAGGAAGTCATAGAACATCGCGGCCAGACGACGACCCAAGCCAACGGCAGGAAATTCGCCCTGGGGGTTAAGCAGGTGTTTCGACATGGCGGCTCTCGGCGAAAAAAGAAGCCATTTTACGGATTTACGCGCACAAAAAAGCCCCTGATGTCAGCATCAGGGGCTTTTTCGTTACAGAAGATTAAGCTTCTGCTTGAACTTCGTCAGCCTGCATGCCTTTCTGGCCTTGCACGGCGATGAAGGTCACTTTTTGGCCTTCTTTCAGGCTCTTGAAGCCGTTGCCCTGAATAGCGCGGAAATGCACGAACAGATCCGGACCGCTTTCTGGAGTGATAAAACCAAAACCTTTCTCGTCGTTAAACCACTTGACGGTACCGCTCTGACGTTGGGACATTTCTTATTTCCTTTGACGCTAAAATTAATGACAGTCTCTATCTCATGACAGAGTACTGGGGCTGGTTGCAGGAGAGTAAGAAGACGTCGAACGGGATGTAGCTAACTTGTAGGCTACTGCCCAGGTCACGATTCCAAGCGACCCATGCAAACACAGTGAACAAACTCTACGCCAACTACGGGAGAAAAAACAAGCCCTGTGAAGGCCCCGGTTTTCCTGTGTTCGCTGGCTTAGTCGGTTCACTAGTACAGGCTTATTCGATTGCCTTGTTCAATTGTTTTCGAACGTTATAAGCCAAGTTCATATTCGAATGGAATGAAAAATCGATGCACTATTTTATGGCGATTGCGTTACACATTAGTGCAGGCATAACGCAATCGCGTTACTTATAGAAACAGTCAATCAGCCACGATAGTAGCGTTGTGGAACAAATGGCATTTTGCTTACAAGCAAAGGAACCTTTTTCCCACGAACAATTGCCCATACCGGTGTATCGATAGCGATATAAGCGCTGTCGAGATAACCCATCGCCAAAGGACCACCCAGGGTCGGTCCGAAACCACCGCTGCAGACGCTGCCGATGATCTCGCCGGCTTCGTTGACGATCTCAGCGCCTTCACGCACCGGGGTGCGTTCTTGCGGCAGCAGGCCGACACGCTTGCGGCTGACACCGCTTTGTTGCTGGGCGAATACGTTTTCAGCGCCCGGGAAGCCGCCAGCGCGCGCGCCATCGGCACGACGCGGCTTGGAGATGGCCCACAGCAGACTGGCTTCGATCGGGGTGGTGTCGGTGTTCATGTCGTGGCCGTACAGGCACAGGCCGGCTTCCAGGCGCAGCGAGTCGCGAGCGCCAAGGCCAATGGCTTCGACTTCCGGTTCCGCCAGCAGGGCGCGGGAAAGGGCTTCGGCGTTAGCCGCGGGTACGGAGATTTCGAAACCGTCCTCACCGGTGTAACCCGAGCGGCTGACAAAACAATCCACGCCCAGCAACTTCACGCGGGTGAACTGCATGAAGGTCATCTTTGCCACTTCCGGTGCCAGACGCGCCAGTACAGTGACCGCTGCCGGACCTTGCAAGGCCAGCAGGGCGCGCTCTTCGAACAGTGGCTCGATCTGGCACTGACCGGCGATGTGCTTTTGCAGGTGCGCCAGGTCCTGGTCCTTGCAGGCGGCGTTGACCACCAGGAACAGTTCATCGTTACCCAGGTTGGCGACCATCAGGTCATCGAGGATTCCGCCGGTCTCGTTGGTGAACATCGCATAGCGCTGCATGCCCACCGGCAGGTCGATGATGTCAACCGGCACCAGGGTTTCCAGGGCCTTGGCGGCATTGGCGCCGGTCAGGCGGATCTGGCCCATGTGCGAAACGTCGAACAGCCCGGCCTGATCGCGGGTGTGCTGGTGTTCCTTCATCACGCCCAGCGGGTATTGCACAGGCATGTCATAGCCGGCGAACGGCACCATGCGCGCGCCCAGTTCGATGTGCAGCGCGTGCAACGGGGTTTTCAACAGTTGTTCGGTGGACATATTCAGCTCCTGAAAAAGTGTGCAGGTGTGGTGAGCACATCAGCACTCGATAATGTTGACCGCCAAACCGCCACGGGCGGTTTCCTTGTATTTGCTTTTCATGTCGGCGCCGGTCTGGCGCATGGTGCGGATGACCTTGTCGAGGGAAACGAAGTGCTGACCGTCGCCGCGCATGGCCATGCGCACTGCATTGATGGCCTTGACCGATCCCATGGCGTTGCGCTCGATGCAAGGCACTTGCACCAGGCCGCCAATCGGGTCGCAGGTCAGGCCCAGATTGTGTTCCATGCCGATTTCCGCGGCGTTTTCCACTTGTTGCACCGTACCGCCAAGGACTTCGCACAAGGCACCGGCGGCCATCGAGCAGGCCACGCCGACCTCGCCCTGACAGCCGACTTCAGCGCCGGAAATCGAAGCGTTTTCCTTGTACAGAATGCCGATGGCTGCGGCGGTCAGCAGAAAGCGCACCACCCCGTCGTCGTTCGCCGTGGGAATGAAGCGCATGTAGTAATGCAGCACCGCCGGGATGATGCCGGCCGCACCGTTGGTGGGCGCTGTGACAACGCGTCCGCCGTTGGCGTTTTCTTCATTGACCGCCAGGGCATACAGGTTGACCCAGTCCAACACCGACAGTGGATCGCGCAGGGACGACTCCGGGTTCTTGCACAATTGCCGGTACAGCGCAGCCGCCCGACGCTTGACCTTCAAGCCTCCGGGCAGGATGCCTTCGTTGCGGCAACCGGCGGCGACGCAATCCTGCATGACCTGCCAGATCTTCAGCAGGCCGGCACGGGTTTCCGCTTCCGGACGCCAGGCGCTTTCGTTGGTCAGCATCACCTGGCTGATGGACAGGCCATAGGTGGCGCAATGACCGAGCAGTTCCTTGGCGTTTTTGAAAGGGAAAGTCAGGGGGGTCGAGTCTTCGACAATGCGGTCGGCGCCAGCGGCGTCTTCATCGACGACAAAACCACCGCCGACCGAGTAATACTCGCGACTGCGGATTTGCAGGCCCGCGGCGTCGAATGCACGAAAAATCATGCCGTTGGGGTGATAGGCCAGCGGCTTGCGAATCATCGCCAGGTGTTCTTTCTCGTTGAACGCGATGCTGTGTTCGCCGAGCAGGTTCAAGCGTCCGTTGCCGCGAATGCCTTGCAGGCGGGCGGCGACGGTTTCGGTGTCCACGGTGTCCGGGTGTTCGCCTTCCAGTCCGAGCAACACGGCTTTGTCGCTGCCGTGACCCTTGCCGGTGGCACCGAGCGAACCGTAGAGCTCGACTTTGACGCAGTTAGTCGCCGTCAGCAGCCCTTCACGACGCAGGCCTTCGGCGAAACGCGCGGCTGCGCGCATGGGGCCGACGGTATGGGAGCTGGAGGGACCGATGCCAATCTTGAACAGGTCGAACACGCTAAGCGACATGGTTGTTCTCCGGTTTCTTGTTATAGGCACAACGGCAAGTTGCGAGCTGCAAGCCACAAGCCACAAGCTGCAAGTAAGAGCTCCTGGCTTTTAACTTGTAGCTTGCGGCTTGAGGCTTGTGGTTGCTTTAAGCGTAGCTTTCGATCGACGGGCAAGCGCAGACCAGGTTGCGATCGCCGAACACGTTGTCGACGCGACCGACCGGTGGCCAGTATTTGGCTTCGATCAGCGACGCAACCGGGTATACCGCCTGCTCACGGCTGTACGGGTGCGACCACTCGCCTACCAGTTCCGCCGCGGTGTGCGGGGCGTTTTTCAGCGGGTTGTCGTCCTTGTCCAGGGTGCCGTTTTCCACCGCGCGGATTTCTTCGCGGATGCGGATCATGGCGTCGCAGAAGCGGTCCAGTTCTTCCTTGGATTCGCTTTCGGTCGGCTCGATCATCAAAGTGCCGGCCACCGGGAACGACATGGTCGGGGCGTGGAAGCCGAAGTCGATCAGGCGCTTGGCCACGTCATCGACGCTGATACCGCTGCTGTCCTTGAGTGGACGCAGGTCGAGGATGCACTCGTGCGCCACCAGGCCGTTGCTGCCGGTGTACAGCACTGGGTAATGCTCTTCCAGGCGACGGGAAATGTAGTTGGCGTTGAGGATTGCCAGCTGCGAAGCGCGCTTGAGACCGGCACCGCCCATCATGCGGATGTACATCCAGGTGATCGGCAGAATGCTTGCGCTGCCGAACGGTGCGGCACAGACCGCGCCTTCCTTGCGGGCCATTTGTGCGTGACCCGGCAGGAAAGGCGTCAGGTGCGATTTCACGCCGATCGGGCCGACGCCCGGGCCGCCACCGCCGTGAGGGATGCAGAAGGTCTTGTGCAGGTTCAGGTGCGAAACGTCGCCGCCGAACTTGCCTGGGGCGCAGAGGCCGACCATGGCGTTCATGTTCGCGCCGTCGATGTACACCTGGCCGCCGTTGTCGTGAATGATGCCGCAGATTTCGCGGATGCCTTCTTCGAACACGCCGTGGGTCGACGGGTAGGTGATCATCAGCGCGGCGAGGTGTTCGCGGTGCTCGATGGCCTTGGCGCGCAGGTCTTCAATGTCGACGTTACCGCGCGCGTCGCACGCAGTTACGACCACGCGCATGCCGGCCATTTGTGCGGTGGCCGGGTTGGTGCCGTGGGCCGACGACGGGATCAGGCAGATGTCGCGGCGGTCTTCGCCACGGCTCTGGTGGTAGGCGCGGATCGCCAGCAGGCCGGCGTATTCACCCTGGGAGCCGGCGTTCGGTTGCAGCGAGATCGAATCGTAACCGGTGGCGGCGCAGAGCATCGCTTCCAGTTCGTCGGTCAGTTGCTGGTAACCGGCGCTTTGCTCGGCCGGGGCGAACGGGTGCAGGGCGCCGAATTCGGCCCAGGTCACCGGGATCATTTCGCTGGCGGCGTTGAGTTTCATGGTGCACGAACCCAGCGGGATCATGGTGCGGTCCAGCGCCAGGTCCTTGTCGGCGAGCTTGCGCAGGTAGCGCATCAGCTCGGTTTCCGAGTGATAACGGTTGAACACTGGATGGCTGAGGATCGGCGATTGGCGCACCAGCGCGGCCGGGATGGTGCTTTGTACCGAGGCAGCGAGGGCTGCGAAGTCCGGCAGGGCCTTGCCTTCGGCCAGCAGTGCCCACAGGGTTTCCACGTCGGCCTGGGTGCTGGTTTCGTCGAGGGACAGGCCCAGGCGCTCGGCATCCACCACGCGCAGGTTAATGCGCTGGGCGCGTGCCTGGTCGTGCAGCTTGGTGGTATTGGCGCCGGTGTTCAGGGTCAGGGTGTCGAAGAAGTGCTCCTGCTCGACGCTCAGGCCCAGCGCGCTCAGGCCCTTGGCCAGAATCGCGGTCAGTTGATGCACGCGGTTAGCGATCTGCGTCAGTCCTTTCGGACCGTGATACACGGCGTACATGCTGGCGATGTTGGCCAGCAGCACTTGCGCGGTGCAGATGTTCGAAGTGGCCTTCTCGCGGCGGATGTGTTGCTCGCGGGTTTGCATGGCCAGGCGCAGGGCCGGCTTGCCGAAACGGTCCACGGACACGCCGACCAGACGGCCCGGCATGTCGCGCTTGAACGCATCCTTGGTGGAGAAGTAAGCGGCGTGCGGGCCACCGAAGCCCAGTGGCACGCCGAAGCGTTGCGCGCTGCCGATGGCCACGTCGGCACCGAACTCGCCCGGTGGCGTCAGCACGGTCAGGGCCAGCAGGTCGGCGGCAACGGCAACCAGGGCGTTGGCGGCGTGGAAACGTTCGGTCAGCTCGCGGTAGTCGAAGACATCACCGTTGCTCGCCGGGTATTGCAGCAAGGCGCCGAAGAACGCGCTGACATCGGTCAGTTCACGCTCGTCACCGACCACTACGTCGATGCCCAATGGCTCGGCACGGGTGCGCAGTACGTCTAGGGTTTGCGGGTGGCTATGCACGGAGGCGAAGAATTGGTGGCTGCCCTTGTTCTTGCTCAGGCGCTTGCAGAAGGTCATGGCTTCGGCGGCAGCGGTGGCTTCGTCGAGCAAGGATGCGTTGGCGATCGGCAGGCCGGTGAGGTCGCTGATCAGGGTCTGAAAGTTCAGCAGCGCTTCGAGACGACCCTGGGAAATTTCAGGCTGGTACGGGGTGTAAGCGGTGTACCAGGCCGGGTTTTCCAGCAGGTTGCGCAGGATCGGCGACGGCGTGTGGGTGCCGTAGTAGCCCTGGCCGATGTAGGTCTTGAACAGCTGGTTCTTGCCGGCGATGCCTTTGATCATCGCCAGGGCATCGGCTTCGCTCAGGCCGTCTTCCAGGCCGAGCACGCTGGTGCCCTTGATGCTGTCCGGGATGACGCTGGCGCTCAGGGCTTCCAGGGAGTCGAAACCGAGGGTGTTGAGCATGGCTTGCTCGTCACCGGCGCGTGGGCCGATGTGACGGGCAATGAATTCGTTCGAAGTCGTCAGGTTGACTTGGGTCATGTCGGTGTTCCTCAGGCTTCGGCTTGGGCTTTGATCAGGCGGTCGTAAGCGTCCTGATCCAGCAGTTGGGCGACCGCCGAAGCGTCGCTTGGCTGGAAGCGGAAGAACCAGCCTTCGCCCAGAGGATCTTCGTTGACCAGCTCCGGAGCACTGTCCAGCGCCGGGTTGACTTCCAGCACTTCACCGTCCAAAGGCATATAAACGCCGCTGGCCGCCTTTACCGATTCCACGGTGGCCGCTTCGGCGCCTTTATCGTAGGACTGCAGTTCAGGCAATTGCACGAAAACCACGTCGCCCAGTGCGTTCTGTGCGAAAGCGGTGATGCCGACTGTAACGGTGCCGTCAGCTTCGGTGCGCAGCCATTCGTGATCTTCAGTAAAACGCAATTCGCTCATGGAAAACTCCTAAGGGGCCAGAATCGTCTGGTGGACGCGATTGAATGCTTGGGCAATTGCCCTGATTTATAGGCAGGTACTAAGCAAGAACGCGGCCAAAGTTTTTTTATCGTTATAAATCAATAACTTAAGTTGGTTTCTCGGTATTGCTTATCGGCCTGCTGTAGCGAAATCGCTACAGGTGCAGGCGAAGAAAAAAGCTGAAGTGGATCAAAGCCTTGCACGGCGCTGTTCGGAGGAGGGTGTAGCGATATCGTTCCGCTGTAGCGCTTTCAGTACAGGTGGAGGTCGGTTTTAGAGTGAAATTTCCGGGTCGAACTCAAAACCTGTGGGAGCCAGCAGGCTGGCTCCCACAGTAGATTTTGTTGGCAGGGAGAGGTGTTTCAGCTGTAAGGATTATGGCTTGTTGGGTATGCCGTACTTGCGCAACCGATGGGCGATCGCGGTGTGGGAGGTTTGCAGGCGGTTGGCCAGTTGCCGGGTCGAGGGGTAGCTGACGTAGAGTTTTTCCAGCAGGGTTTTCTCGAACTCGTCCATCGCCTGTTCCAGGCTGTCGACGTCGTGGTCGCTCTGTCGCGCCACCGAGGTGCCGGCAATGTCGAGGTCGCCGATGTCCACCAGGCTGCTTTCGCAAATGGCCGCGGCGCGGAAAATCACGTTTTGCAATTGACGTACGTTGCCCGGCCAACGGTTGCCCAGCAGGGCCGGGTAAGTGCCCGGCGCCAGACGGCAGACCGGGCGCTGGATCTGCGCACAGGCCTGCTGCATGAAGTAGCGGGCCAGCAGCAGGATGTCCTGGCCACGTTCGCGCAGCGGTGGGACTTCGACGTTGAGGACATTGAGGCGGTAAAACAGGTCTTCGCGGAACAGCCCTTCGCTGACCATTTTTTCCAGGTTGCGGTGGGTCGCACTGAGAATGCGTACGTTGACCTTCACTTCGCGATCGCCGCCGACCCGACGGAAGCTGCCGTCGTTAAGGAAGCGCAGCAGTTTGGCCTGCAAATACGGCGACATTTCGCCGATCTCATCGAGGAACACCGTGCCCTGGTTGGCCAGTTCCATCAGCCCCGGCTTGCCACCGCGTTGTGCACCGGTGAAGGCGCCGGGGGCGTAGCCGAACAGTTCGCTTTCGGCGAGGTTTTCCGGCAGTGCCGCACAGTTCAACGCCAGAAACGGCGAATTGTGCCGGGCACTGATGGCGTGGCAGGCGCGGGCCACCAGTTCCTTGCCGGTACCGGTTTCGCCCTGGATCAACAAGGGCGCATCGAGGGCTGCTACTCGTTGAGCGCGAACCTTGAGCGTGCGGATCACCGGCGATTCGCCCAGCAGGGCATCGAAACCTTCGGCATGGTCGTGGTGAAGCGCCGACAGACGTTCGCCGATGCGGTTCGGTTGGTACAGGGTCAGCAGGGCGCCGGCATCGGTGATCGGTGTGGCGTCGAGCAACAAGGTCTGGCCGTTGACGGTGATTTCCCGCAGTGGCAAACGAAAACCGTGTTCGAGCAAGGTGTCGAGCAGGGCGGGGTCGGCGAACAGGTCGGCAACGCTTTCACCGGCCGGTTCGCGGCCGTACAGGGCGATCAACGCCGGGTTGGCCAGCAGCACCTTACCCGCGCTGTCCAGTGCCAGTACCGGATCAGTCATGGCCGCCAGCAGCGCATCGAGTTGCAGGTGCCGGCGCTGGCCGGGCAGGATGTCGACCACCGTCATCGCCTGCACGCCGCGCACGCTGAGCAACGCATCGCGCAGCTCTTCGAGAACGTCCGGACTCAGGGTCGGGGCATCGATGTAAACGTTGGGCGGAACCATTTCCACCGCATCCAGATTGAGATTGCGCCCACCGAGCAAGGCCAGGACTTCCTGGGTGATACCAACGCGGTCGATGAAGCTGACGTGGATACGCATGGGGCGGTTCTGGATTCTGGCGTATGAAGGGTGGCAAGTATGCCTTGGGGCGGGCGATTGGTGAAATCCCGTGGGAGCGAGCCGGCTCGCTCCCACAAAGGATAATCTGGTCACACTGAGCAATTTGAGGGACCACCATGAAGTTGTTGCTGACGTTTCAACCACCCTACGACTGGCCCGCCATGCTCGGCTTTTTGTCGGCGCGGGCGATTACCGGCATGGAAGAGGTGGTCGATGGCGTTTATTCGCGCAGCATTGGCTTGAGGGGGATTCACGGCACCTTGTCGATCAAGCCTGCATCAGCGGACACACTGGAACTGGACCTCGATTTTCCCGACCCGACGGCGGTGCCCGAAATCGTCGCGCGAGTGCGGCGAATGTTTGATCTGGATGCCGATCTCGCCACGATGCATCGGCATCTGACGGTTGATCCGCTGCTGGCGCGGTTGATCGCCGAACGTCCGGGGCTGCGTGTGCCGGGGACATGGGACGGACTGGAGTTGGCGATTCGTGCGGTGCTGGGCCAGCAGATCACGGTGACGGCGGCGATCAAACTGGCCGGGAAGCTGGTCGTGCAATACGGCGCGCCGTTGCCTTCGCCGCGAGGAGGCCTGAGCCATGTCTTTCCCGAGGCTGAAGTGTTGGCGGCTGCGGACCTCGCGACCTTGGGGATGCCGAAAAGCCGTGGCCGCACGTTATCGGGCGTGGCCCAGGCGTTGCTCGATGATCCATTGTTGTTTGAGCCGGACCGGCAGGGTGGTGTGGCGCGGTTGCTGGCGTTGTACGGTATTGGTGACTGGACGGCGCAATACATTGCCCTGCGGCAGTTGCGCGAGATGGATGGCTTCCCGACGGGGGATGTGGGGTTGATCAATGCGTTGGCGGCGCTGGAAGGTGGACCGGTGACAGCGCAACAGTTGTCGTTGCGGGCTGAAGCGTGGCGGCCTTATCGCGGGTACGCGGCGCAGTTGCTTTGGACGTCGTTGAGCCGTTCGGACTGATCCGGATTTTGTGTCGACTGTTCCGGCGCATTCGCGAGCAGGCTCGCTCCCACAGGGAATTGTGTGCTTCCTGTGGGAGCG
>NZ_JBPKAM010000230.1:0-1811 GCF_051216495.1 Pseudomonas baetica
AACCGGGTTGGGGGTGTGGTGATATTTCCCCCACCCGCTAGGGATAACGTCCTCCCAGAAGGGTGTGGGTCTTTTTTGGCGGGCCCCCCCCCCCCCGCGAAGGCGTCACACCAAGCGCAACACCTCTCAGGGTTTGGCCTCGGTCTTGGCCGCCACCGTCACCCACCACTGCGTGTGCTGTTCGATCTGCACCGGCAGGGTCGGCAGCAGGGCATTCAGGGCCAGGTTGGTATCTTTGAGCGGGAAGCTGCCGGTAATCCGCAGGTCGGCCACTTGCGGCGCAACGCCAAGGTGCCCGGGGCGATAGCGGCTGAGTTCTTTGACCAGATCTTCCAGCCGAGCGTTGTCCACCACCAGCATGCCGCGGGTCCAGGCGTCGGCGCCCATGTTCAGCGCAGTAATCGGCCCCAGGCCGTCATTGCGGATCAGCACTTGCTGACCCTCGTGCAGAATCTGTTCGTCAGGGTTCGATTGCGGATGGACGGCGACCGCCGACTGCAACACGCTCAGTCGTGTGCCTTGTTCCTCGCGCTTGACCAGGAACCGCGTACCCAATGCGCGCATGCTGCCTTCACGGGTTTCGACGATGAACGGCCGGGCATCGCCATGACCGGTTTCAACCAGGATTTCCCCTTCCTGCAGCACAATCAACCGCTGCTTCTCGTCGAAGCGCACGTCCACGGCACTGTGGGTGTTGAGGTTGATCAGCGTCCCGTCGGCGAGGCGAATCGTGCGTTGTTCGCCGGTGGCGGTGCGCTGGTCGGCCAGCCAATAGCCGACTGGCAAATAGTGTTCACCGGCAAATAACGCCAGGCCAATCACCGCGACGACACTGGCCAACCCGCTGCCCAGCTTGCGCACCCGGCGGCGGATGCCTTCGCGTGATTGCAGCAGTGCGGTGCGGGCCGGGCCGCTGGCGACGCTGAAGCGCTGGTCGAGCATGCCCAGTTGGCGCCAGGCGCGAGCGTGTTCTTCGTGGGCGGCGTGCCATTTGGCGAACTCTTCGCGTTCCACCGGGTTGCCGGAATCCAGCGACAATTGCCAGGCAATCGCCGCGTCCAGCACCTGTGCCGAGACCGGTTTGGAGCTGAGCGGACTCATGTTGGCTCCCCGTACAACGCGATGTAGCACTGACGAATACCCTGGGTCAGGTACTGGCGCACGCGCGGCACCGACACACCCAGGCGTTCGGCGATTTCTGCGTGGCCGAGGCCGTCGAGACGGTTGTAGAGAAACGCCGCCCGGGCTTTGCTCGACAGCTTGCCGAGCAGGCGATCGATGTTTTTCAGGTCTTCGAGGACCATTTGCTGCTCTTCCACCGAGGGTTGCTCGGCTTCTGGAATCAGCATCAGTTCGGCGAGGTAGGCCTGCTCCAGCGCGGCGCGGCGAAAATAATCGAACAGCAGGCCTTTGGCGATCGCCACCAGAAACGCCCGCGGTTCACGCGGAGCTTTGAGTTCTTCACGCCCCAGCAGACGCACGAAGGTGTCCTGGCTCAGGTCTTCGGCCCGCTGCGGGCAGGCGACGTTGCGACGAAGCCAAGCCAATAGCCAACCGCGATGGTCGCGATATAACGCACCGACGAGCTCACTTTGAGGGCTTGGGACTGACGACACGCAGCATCACCGATTGGGAAGTGTTAACTAACGAGAATTGTTCGCGATTGTGTCAGAGGCGGGGGAGGGAAAGCAATTGGCGTTGGTCGGGTGGATTGGAGGGCAGTTGGACCGCGTTATCGTTCTTCGCGAGCAGGCTCGCTCCCACAGAGGAGGGGGAGTTCCCTTGGGGGGAAGACTGCTCTCGAAAAAGTC
>NZ_JBPKAM010000231.1:0-1794 GCF_051216495.1 Pseudomonas baetica
CCCCCCCCCCCCCCCTCCCCCCCCCCCCCCCCCCCCCCCCCCCCCCCCCCCCCCCCCCCCCCCCCCCCCCCCCCCCCCCCCCCCCCCCCCCCCCCCCCCACAGTTTTTGCAACGCTGATCAACGCGGGGGAAGCTTCCAGCGTTCGCGCAACTGCTCGTACTGCGCCTCGGGCAATTGCACCAGCAGCGGGGACTGGCGCGGGTCGAGCCAACTGAATAACCGCGCGATATCCGCCGGGGCCATGGCGGTACAGCCACGGGTTGGTGTCGTGGGGCCGCGCCAGATGTGGAGGAAAATGCAGGAGCCGGCGGTGGGAGATGCCGGGGTGTTGTGCTCGATGAAAACGCCCTGGCGATACAGCTCATCGTTGCGCCGCATGCGTTCTGAACTGCTCCAGTCCTTGTCGACCGTCGAGCCGTCGACCAGTTGGTTGTAGCGTTTGGACTGGCTGTCATCCACGCATTCGATGCTCGAGGTCAGTGGGAGGTAGGACAGTCGGGTGTCGGCGACAGCGGCGTAACCGAATGCCGTGCCTAGCTTGAAGAGGCCGGCCGGGGCCTTGCCGTCGCCTTCCTGTTTGATGGGGCCCTGGAAATCCTCGACGTTGTTGAGTCCCTTGCCCCAGGCCAATCCGTTTTTGCCGAGAACCACGGGAAAAGAGGCTTCGTATTTTTCAAAGGTGTCGCCGTGCCGTTCATAGCGCTGGGCAGTACCCTGGATGTCATCCCAATGCTTGCTGGTCACGACAATCAGTTGCTGACTGTCGTCCAGCCCCTGCGCCATGGCTGTACAGGGCAACAGCAGTAGGGCGCATGCCCTGAGCAGTCGGTTCATGGCTTGGGCTCAAGCGGCGTGATAGGGAAATCCATGGCCGTCTTCAACGACGCATCGCGGCTATAGGTGAAATGCCACCACTCGGCCGAATAACCGATAAAACCCTCTTGCGCCATGGCACGGGTGAGTCGCTGGCGATTCTCCATGGCACTGCCATTGATCAGTGTCGTGTCGGTATGGGCGCGCTCGTCGAAGCAATCGAATCCGGTGCCCATGTCGACGGCGCCATCGTGCCAGCGCTGTCCATAATCGGCGGTGCAATCGACAGGTGTGGCTGAAGGCGTCCAGGTGTCGGCGGGCAGGGCACCCGGGCCGGTCATGGTCAAGTCGACGGTGTTGCCTTTGGAGTGATTGGAGTTTCGGGCCACATACCCCAGGCGCCAGAAGTCCTGTTTATCCACCCGAGGATAGAACTCGGCCTTTCGTGGGTCGCCGGGCTGCGTGGCAAAGCGTCCCATGTCTGCCACCGCTCGTTTAGGCCGATAGCAGTCAAACACCTTCAAACCATAGCCTTGGGCCCTTAATGCCGCTTGCACCCGGGCCAGGGCCTGGGCGGCGTCCGACGACAACAAGCACTCCGGTGCTTCGTAGCCGTCGAGCGGGTGGCCGGTGAAGTTATGGGCGCTGGCGTAGCGGATGTCTTGTTCGATGGAGGGATCGAGGGTGCGCAGATACACCATGTGGTCGGGCTTGTCTTCAGCATTGGCCAGGACAGGCAAGCAAAGGAGCAGGAGCATTGATCGAGCTGCAAGTGGCATCGTGCCGGGCCTCCATGAATACATGACAAGTCAGCTCATCATGGCTGGAAATCCGCAGCCTGCCAAAGGCAAAAAACCTGTGGGAGCGAGCCTGCTCGCGAAAGCAATCTGTCAGCCGACATCAAAGTGGCTGGCATACCGAATTCGCGAGCAGGCTCGCTCCCACAGGGATTAGCAGAAGGATTGGTCGTGGTGCGCCGG
>NZ_JBPKAM010000232.1:0-1768 GCF_051216495.1 Pseudomonas baetica
CGATAGCGGTGAGTCAGACGACATCAATGTTTGATGTGCCGACGCCATCGCTGGCAAGCCAGCTCCCACAGGGGGCGAGGTGCGGCTGGAATCAGGCCTTGGCGGCCATGGCCACGACTTCCACTTTCATGCCTTCGACGGCCAAAGCGGCGACACCCACGGCGGCACGCACCGGCCACGGCTTGGCGAAGAAGCGCTTGTAGACCTCGTTGAATGCGGCACGGTCGGCCATGTCGGTGAGGTAGATGGTCAGGTGCATGACGCGGTCCATGGAGCTGCCGGCGCGTTCCAACGCGACCTTGAGCGCCTGCAGGGTGCATTCGCTTTGCAGGGTGATGTCGCCCAGTTCCAGGCTGCCGTCGGCACGGGTCGGGATCTGGGTGGACATCAGGATGCCATTGAACGCGGCAACGTCGGAGGAAATGGAATCCTGGTCGGGATCGGGTGTGAAGACGATGTCTTGGTTGGCCATGGGGCTCTCTTGTCTGAGGAGGTAAAGGGGCGCAGTTTACCAGACGCCCCCATGTCCATCGCTAAACCAGCGGCTGATGACTGGTCACGCAGTGGATACCACCGCCTCCGGCCGCGATGGCGTCAATGTTGAGTTGCACCACCTCACGCTCCGGATACAGCCTGGAGAGCAGATCAAAGGCCTTGCGATCGGCCGCCTTGTCGCCGAACTCCGGCGCTATGATCGCCCCATTGATCACAAAGTAATTGATGTAGCCGGCGGCAAAGTCTGGGTTATCGCGGTTGAACTTGCTGCTTCGCGGTTTCAGTGGCGGCGACACGGTGTGCACTTGCAGCTTTCGGCCATCGGCATCGGTAGCGTTCTTCAGGATATCCAGATGCGCACGGGTGACCTTGTTGTCGTAGGACTCGGGGTCGGTGTCGAGGTTGGCGATCACCACGCCCGGCTTGACGAAACGGGCATAGAAATCGACATGGGCATCGGTGATGTCCTTGCCCTTGATGCCCGGCAGCCAGATGATTTTGCGCAGGCCCAGGCGGAACTTGAGCTCTTCCTCGACTTCGGCCTTGCTCCAGTCGGGATTGCGGTTGGCATTGATCCAGCTGCTTTCGGTCATGATCCCGGTGCCGTGGCCGTCCACTTCGATACCACCGCCCTCGCCCACCAGTTCGCTGCGCTGGTAACTGGCCTCTTCGCGCCCGGCCACCAGCTTCGCCAACTTCGCATCCTTGCTGTGGCGCTGCTTGTTGCCCCAGCCGTTGAAATTGAAATCCACGGCGCCGAGGTCGCCTTTGCCATCGACGACAAAATTGGCGCCGATGTCCCGCATCCAGATATCGTCGAGCTCGGTGGTGACGTAGGTGACATTCGCTGTTCCGCAATGCTCTTCGGCCAGGTCCCGCTCACTCTTGCGGCAGAACACGGTCAGCGGTTCATATTCGGCGATGGTCCGCGCAATTCGACCGAGCGCCGCTTGCACGTCCGGGGTGAAGTCTTCCCAGATGGCGTCCTGCGCGCCAAAGGCGATGAACGCCTGTTGATGCTTGTCGCCCTCATCCGGCATGTACCAATGGCCCGCGCTGGCCGCCAGTACTGACGATGGCTTAAGGCCCAGGCCCATGAAGGCGGCTCCCATACCGGCGGCAACCGATACCTGTTTGATGAATTCGCGACGCGTTGACATATTTTTGTTCCTGAAAACTTATAGAGGCCCAATCCTGTGGGGGGGGGGGGGGGGGGGGGGGGGGGGGGGGGGGGGGGGGGGGGGGGGGGGGGGGGGGGGGGGGGGGGGGGGGG
>NZ_JBPKAM010000233.1:0-1752 GCF_051216495.1 Pseudomonas baetica
ACATTCAACATCCCCGTTGTTTGACACACCGCTTTCGCGAGCAGGCTCGCTCCCACAGGTTAAGGTTCAGGTTTTATGCCAGGGCACACATACAAACCCGACCACAGCCGCCGCGAAACCGTCCGGTCATGGCATAATCCGACACCTTTTTTCTCCAGCACCTGTAAAGGGGGCGATTCCTTGACCGTTTCAAGCAAAACGTTGCACCTTTTCGGCATCAAAGCCTGCGACACCATGAAAAAGGCGCGCACCTGGCTCGATGAACACGCTGTCAGCTATGACTTTCATGATTACAAGGCGGTCGGCATCGACCGTGAACACCTGACCCAATGGTGCAACGAGCACGGTTGGGAAGTGGTGTTGAACCGTGCAGGTACGACCTTTCGCAAGCTCGACGACGAACGCAAAGCCGATCTCGACCAGTCGAAAGCCATCGAACTGATGCTCGCACAACCTTCGATGATCAAGCGCCCGGTGCTCGATCTCGGTGACCGAACCCTGATTGGCTTCAAGCCAGATATCTACGCGGCAGCTCTGAAGTAAGCAGCCCGTTTCAATTTGCTAGAGGTATCAACATGTCCACTACCCTGTTCAGCCTGGCCTTCGGTGTCGGCACTCAAAACCGTGAAGGCGCCTGGCTGGAAGTATTCTACGCGCAGCCACTGCTCAACCCGTCGGCCGAACTGGTCGCCGCCGTTGCCCCGATCCTGGGCTACAGCGAAGGCAACCAGGCCATCGCCTTCACCACCGCTCAGGCCTCGCAATTGGCGGAAGCCGTCAAAGGCGTCGACGCTGCCCAGGCTGCCCTGTTGACCCGCCTGGCCGAAAGCCACAAGCCGCTGGTCGCCACCCTGCTGGCCGAAGATGCCCAGTTGTCGTCGACCCCTGAGGCCTACCTCAAGCTGCACCTGCTGTCCCATCGCCTGGTCAAGCCACATGGCCTGAACCTGGCCGGCATCTTCCCGCTGCTGCCGAACGTGGCCTGGACCAGCCAGGGCGCCATCGACCTGTCCGAACTGGCCGAGCATCAACTCGAAGCGCGCCTGCGTGGCGAGCTGCTGGAAGTGTTCTCGGTGGACAAGTTCCCGAAAATGACCGACTACGTGGTGCCGGCCGGTGTGCGTATCGCTGACGCCGCCCGTCTGCGTCTGGGCGCCTACGTGGGCGAAGGCACCACCGTGATGCACGAAGGTTTCATCAACTTCAACGCCGGCACCGAAGGCCCGGGCATGATCGAAGGCCGCGTCTCCGCTGGCGTGTTCGTCGGCAAGGGTTCGGACCTGGGCGGTGGCTGCTCGACCATGGGCACCCTGTCGGGTGGCGGCAACATCGTGATCAAGGTCGGCGAAGGCTGCCTGATCGGCGCCAACGCCGGTATCGGTATCCCGTTGGGCGACCGCAATACCGTTGAGTCGGGCCTGTACGTCACCGCCGGCACCAAAGTGGCGCTGCTGGACGAGAAAAACCAACTGGTCAAAGTCGTGAAGGCGCGTGAATTGGCAGGCCAGACCGACCTGCTGTTCCGTCGCAATTCGGAGACCGGTGCCGTGGAATGCAAAACCCACAAATCGGCCATCGAACTGAACGAAGCGCTGCACGCTCACAACTGATTGTTGCGGGCAACGTAACCGACCACCTGTGGGAGGGGGGGGGGGGGGGGGGGGGGGGGGGGGGGGGGGGGGGGGGGGGGGGGGGGGGGGGGGGGGGGGGGGGGGGGGGGGGGGGGGGGGGGGGGGGGGGGGGGGGGGGGGG
>NZ_JBPKAM010000234.1:0-1738 GCF_051216495.1 Pseudomonas baetica
GCGTGTACTGGTAGGCATTCAACCCACCCGCCAATTTCACCGGATCCGGCGTCAGGTAGCGGCCGCTGCCCGGTTGGTAGTAGCGGTGGCGGTTGTAGTGCAGGCCGCTTTCGGTGTCGAAGTATTGGCCCTGGAAGCGCAGCGGTTGTTCGAGCGGTTCACCGCTGCCGTGGCGCAGTTCGCGGAGTTGGCCGTAGGCGTGGTATTGCGCCGACCAGACGATCTCGCCGTCGTGGGCGGTGAGTTCCTGCGGGGTGCCGAGGTGGTCGAGTTGGTAGTAGAACGGGCGGGCGTTTTTTGGGCCTTTGCCGTGGAGCATGGCCAAGGGCCGGAAGCTGCCGGGTTCGTAGAGGTAGCTGCGGTAGTGGGTGCGGCTGCTTTCGGCGACGAGCTGGTCGCCTTGCCAGAAAAAGCTGGTGGTGTGGCCGTCGACGGTCTTGGCGATGCGTCGGCCGAAGGCGTCGTAACGGTAGGACGCTTCGCTGCCATCCGGCAGGCTGAGGCCGATCAGGCGGTGCTGGCAGTCGTAGCGGTAGTCGGTGACCGCATCGCCGCGACGCTCGCGGATCAGGTTGCCGAAGGCGTCGTAGGCGTAGTGCCGGTCGCCGTGGCGCAGCAGGCGGTTGCCCTTGAGGTGCCAGGGGCCGGGGCGGTCGTGGATCAGCAGATTGCCGGCCGGGTCGTGGCTGAAGTGTTCCGGGGTGTGTTCGCGGGCGTGGTGCACCCGGGTCAGGCGGTCGAGCGGGTCGTACTGGTAGCGGCGCAGGCCGTGGCGGGTGTCGCCGATCTGCAGGAGGTGGCCGTTGGCGGCGTAGGCATAATCGCGGCGGTACAGCTGGCGCTGCTGTTGGCTGACGGCGTGGGCCTGCAAACGGCCCTGGTCGTCGTAGGCATAGTCGCTGTGCAGCAGGCCTTGCTGGCGCTGGCGTTCACGGCCGAACTGGTATTGATGCTGGGTCAGCCGCGTGCCATTGAGGTCGATGGCGGTCAGCGCCCCGCCTTGGGCGCGGTGATACTCAAGCCGGCTGTTGTCCGGCAGGCGCAGGTGCTGCAGCCGGCCGCTGGCGTCGTAGCCGTAGCGCAGGGTGCCCCAGCCCTGGTGTTCGGTGATCAGCCGGTCATGGGCGTCGTACTCGAACGCCAGCGGATGGTCCTGGCCGTCGTCGACGCTGACCAGCCGCCCGAGACCGTCGTAGCGGTACGCGACCTTGACCCCGTCGGCCAGGGTCTTGACCAGCAGACGCCCGGCGCTGTCGCGTTGATAGGCGGTGACCAGCTGCGCACCGTCATCGCCGTATTCGGTCTTTTCCAGCAACTGGCCATTGAGGTCGTAGGCGTAGGCGGTGCACCGGCCGTCGAAACCGGTTTCCTCGCGGATCAGCCCCCCGGGGGTGTAGTCCAGGCGGTATTTATCGCCGCTTTCGTTCTCGATCTCGGTCAGCAACAGCTGCGCGTGGTCGTAGCGATACTTGAGCTGGCTGCCGTCGGGATTGATCCGTCGGCTGAGCAGGTGCAGGTCGTCGGCGTACTCGTAGCGGGTGACGCGCTCCAGCTCGTCGCGCTCGGCGATGACCCGGCCGTAGGCGTTGTAGCTGAAGCGGCGGCTGGCACCGCTGGGCAGCGTGGTCTGCAACAGGCGGCCGACGGCGTCCCACTGGTGACGGGTGATGGCACCGAACTCGTCCTGGGTCGTGGTCCGCCGCCCCAACGCGTCGTAGGCAAACTGCCGGCGCCCGCC
>NZ_JBPKAM010000235.1:0-1663 GCF_051216495.1 Pseudomonas baetica
GGACAAAGAAGATATGGGGAGAAGCGCGAGTACTTATGGTGTTCACCAGCAATACTTCTGCCTTCCCCACCCCCGCTGGTGTTTTCCCCCCCCCCCCCCCCCTCCCCCCTCCTACAGGTCGATTATGGGGACAGGCGACAGCCCTGATGTTCGCCAATCCACACCGCACTGTTGCTGCGCCCCATGCCGCTGACGGTGATGCGCTTGCTCGTGGCGTCATCGGTAAAGCCGCTGGTGGGCAGCCACTGCTTCACGTAGCCGCGGCAGTACTCGGCGTCGTTGTTCATCACATAGCGGCACGAACAATATTCCTTGGCGGTGTAGGCGCTGATGATGTCGGGGAATGCCCACAGCGCGACTCGTTCGTGCCAGATCCAGCCGAGCAAGGCGATCAGCAGTAACGACAGAACACGGCTAAACCGTCGGCGCTTCATGGCTGCACCGTCCCGGCAAAGGCCTTGAGGGCGAGTTTGAGTAACTCGTTGTGGCGGTAGCTGCCATCGCGATCATCGCCATAACGGACGATCACCAGCTTTTCGCTGGGGATCACGTACATCGCTTGCCCCCAATGCCCCAGCGCGGCAAAGGTATCGATGGGGGCATCGGGCCAGGGTTTTGCAGCACCGTCCGCAGTCCGATTGAGCCACCAATGACCACCCGGCACAGCATCATCCTGGTTGTCCCGATAACGAGCGAACGGCTCGCGATTGAACGCGACCCAGTCCCTGGGCAGCAATTGCCGCTCACCCCAACGACCATCGCGGGCCATCAACAGGCCGATGCGGGCCAGGTCCCGCGCGGTGAGATAGGCATAGGACGAGGCGACGAAGGTGCCCGTGGCGTCGGTTTCCCAGACGGCATGGCGGATGCCCAGGGGTTCGAACAAGGCAGTCCACGGATAGTCCCCGTAGCGCTGCGGACCGACGATGGTTTTCAGCGTGGCGGACAACAGATTGCTGTCACCGCTGGAATAACGAAACGCCTGCCCCGGCGCGGCATAGCTGGCGTGATCGGCGGTGAACGTGGCCATGTCCGGGTGACCACGGGTGTAGAGCATGGCCACCACCGAGGACTTCAATGGGGCGTATTCGTAGTCTTCCTGCCAGTCCAGGCCCGAGGCCCAGTGCAGCAAATCGGCCAGGGTCATGTCCGGGTGTTTTTGCAGCGGCGGATAGTATTTGGCGGCCGGGTCCTGAAGCTTGAAGCGACCTTCGCCATAGGCCACATCGAGGACCGTGGCCATCAGGCTCTTGCTGATCGACCAGGTCAGGTGCGGGGTGTCGGCACGGGTCGGGCCAGCGTAGCGTTCGTAGATCAATTGACCGTCGCGGATCACCAGCAAGGCGTCGGTGCGGATGCCTTTGCGAGTGGTGTCATCGCGGGGTGGGAAGGCGTAGGCCTCAAGTGCTTTAACTGCCGGCCCGGCGATGGTCGAACCGTTCTGCCATTGTTCGGCGGGCCAGATTTCGGCGTAAGCCGAGAGGCTGAACAGCAGCATGAAAAGCAGGGGCAAGCCTTTGAACATGGCGTGGGCTCATGGGGATTAACCCGCTGAGCCTAGTCGAGGTTGATGACAATTCCGGGATTTGTGTTGTCAGTAACATCGTCTTCGCGAGCAGGCTCGCTCCCACATTTGAAATGCATTCACCTGTGGGAGCGAGCC
>NZ_JBPKAM010000236.1:0-1662 GCF_051216495.1 Pseudomonas baetica
AGCCAGCTCCCACAGTATTTGCGTCGTTCACAAAACCTGTGGGAGCTGGCTTGCCAGCGATGAGGCCCAAAAGAACAGCACAAAATCAAAGTCAAACTTATGTTCGATAATCGCCCAAATCCCTCTTTTCTAGATTGAACCATCTAGTACATTCACATCACCATTCGATCCACAAAACCAATAACAACAGGTTCGACACCATGCCCCCGCGCCCTGCACTGTCCGGCTGATCCCCAGGCTTCACCCAAACACATGTCGACTGCATGTCTGCACCCTTCCCGGCTGCGGCACTGACCCGTTTCACCCCCAAGAATTAGAGAGACCCGAGCCCATGACGCCTTCCAACGCACCGTATTTCGCTCCCAGCCTGCTTGCCCTCGCCATGGCCTGCACGGCCCTGTCCGCCCAGGCCGAGGAGACAGGCTTTGTCGAAGGCGCCAAGGTCAACCTGAACCTGCGCAACTTCTACATCAATCGCAACTTCACCAACCCGACCAAGGCCCAGGGCAAGGCCGAGGAATGGACACAAAGCTTCATCCTCGACGCCAAATCCGGCTTCACCCAGGGCACCGTCGGCTTCGGTATGGATGTGCTGGGGCTGTACTCGGTGAAACTTGATGGCGGCAAAGGCACCGGCGGCACGCAGCTGCTGCCGCTGGACAGCGACGGTCGCCCGGCGGACAACTACGGCCGCACCAACGTGGCGTTCAAGGCGAAGCTGTCGCAGACCGAAGTGAAGGTCGGCGAATGGATGCCGGTGCTGCCGATCCTGCGCTCGGACGACGGTCGCTCGCTGCCGCAAACCTTCCGCGGCGGACAGATCACCTCCAAGGAAATCAACGGCCTGACGCTCTACGGCGGCCAATTCCGCCAAAACAGCCCGCGGGACGACAGCAGCATGGACGACATGTCGATGACCGGCAAAGCAGCGTTCACTTCAGATCGCTTCAACTTCCAGGGCGGCGAATACCTGTTCAACGAAAAGCGCACCCAGATCGCCGTGTGGAACGCCGAGCTCAAGGACATCTACAGCCAGCAATTCATCAACCTGATTCACAGCCAGCCCATCGGCGACTGGACTCTAGGTGCCAACCTCGGTTTCTTCTACGGCAAGGACGACGGCAGCGCTCGCGCTGGCGAACTGGACAACAAGACGATGTACGGCCTGTTCTCGGCGAAGTACGGCGGCAACACCTTCTACGTCGGCCTGCAAAAGCTCACCGGCGACAGCCCGTGGATGCGGGTCAACGGCACCAGCGGCGGCACCCTGGCCAACGACAGCTACAACTCCAGCTACGACAATGCCCGGGAAAAATCCTGGCAGGTGCGCCACGACTACAACTTCGCCGCCCTCGGCGTGCCGGGCCTGACCCTGATGAACCGCTACATCAGCGGCGACAACGTACACACCGGCAGCATCACCGATGGTAAGGAATGGGGGCGCGAGAGCGAACTGGGCTACACCGTGCAAAGCGGTGCGCTGAAGGACCTGAACGTCAAATGGCGCAACTCGACCATGCGCCGCGATTACAGCAACAACGAGTTCGACGAAAACCGTCTGATCATCAGCTACCCGATCAGCCTGCTGTAAATTTCACCACCGCTTTCGGGGGGGAGGGGGGTCCCCGGCAGAAGCCGGAACGAACAGCGGGAGGCGGAGAC
>NZ_JBPKAM010000237.1:0-1612 GCF_051216495.1 Pseudomonas baetica
CCGATTCTGTTGAAAAAGTCGGATTTTCGGCTCGCCTGAACTCACGCACGATCACCACCGAAGAATCTACTCACCACATCGAGTGGTTTTTCGGCTCTTCGTTGACCTTTGCTGCTCAGTTAGTGGGTTAGTTTGAGGTTTTTTGCTTAGTGCAGGCGCACCTATCCCGTGACCGGTGGGCCTTGAGAGGTAATTTTGGCCAGCCGTCGCAGGTTCTGTACCGCAGCGGCCAACGTGAACTCATCAGTCGCGCCACTCATGCCACGTAGTCTCAGGCGATCCAGTTTCAGGATGCGTTTGAGGTGGGCAAACAGCATTTCGACCTTCTTGCGTTCGTGGCGAGAGCGCACGTACTTCGGCGTTGCTGCAATGCGTCGAGCCACGTCACGCGCAGCTTCATGGACGCTGCGGACGATTTTGCGAATCGAAGTGTTCGGGCAGCACTTGGCTTTCGTCGGGCAAGCAGCGCAGTCAGTCTGTCGGGATCGGAAGATGATGGTGTTGGCTTTGGTGACGTGCGAACGCTCGTTCTTGAAGGCTCGCCATTCGCTGCGTAATACGTTGCCGGCTGGGCAGCGGTATTCCTCGGCCTCTTCATTCCAGTGAAAATCGTTACTCGAAAAGCTGTCGTTCTTGCGCTCGGTTTTGTCCCATACCGGCACATGTGGCTCGATGTCTTTTTCCTCCACCATCCAGGCCAACATCGGCGCAGTACCGTACGCGGTATCGCCGATGAGGCGCTTCGGCTTGATGTCGAACAGGGCTTCGACGCGGTCGATCATGGTCTTGGTGCTCTCGACTTCTGCGGTTCGATGAGCCGGTGTCGGCTCCACATCCATGATCACGCCGTGCTCGGTATCGATCAGATAATTCGTCGAATAAGCATAAAACGCTGGGCCGCCTGGAGCTGCCGTCAAGCGAGCTTGGGGATCCGTCAGCGACAGGCGCTTGGGTAGCGTTTCGGCCAGAGCCTCTTCATCTAGGGCTTCAAGATATTCACGCACAGCGCGGGTACTCAGGGCCGGATCGCTCCAGTTGACCGGTTCATCACCTGGTACACCGCGCTGCCGACTGGCATCCGCCTTGATGATGCTGGCGTCCACGGCAAAGCCTTCGCCCTTGACCAAGCCGGCGTCCATGCAGCGGCGCAGCACTTCATTGAACAACCAGCGAAACAGATCACTGTCCCGAAAACGGCCGTGTCGGTTCTTGGAAAAGGTCGAGTGATTAGGGACTTCATCTTCAAGGCTCAACCGGCAGAACCAACGATACGCCAGGTTCAAATGAGCCTCTTCGCACAACCGCCGCTCTGAGCGAATGCCGTAGCAATAGCCCACAATCAGCATGCGAATCATCAGTTCGGGATCAATCGACGGACGTCCAATCGGGCTGTAGAAATCGGCGAGGTAATGGCGCAGGTCGCTCAGATCGAGACACTGATCAATGCTACGCAGAAGATGATTGGCTGGGATGTGATCTTCAAGGTTGAACGAGTAAAACAGTCGCTCCTGCCCACTCGATAACTGTCCCATCATGCTGTGTGATCCCCCACCGGCCAATGCAGAGATTTTGCAGCAGGCCAGACAGGGGAGCTACTTTTTCAACAGAATCG
>NZ_JBPKAM010000238.1:0-1611 GCF_051216495.1 Pseudomonas baetica
CCCCCCCCCCCCCCCCCCCCCCCCCCCCCCCACCCCCCCCCCCCCCCCCCCCCCCCCCCCCCCCCCCCCCCCCCCCCCCCCCCCCCCCCCCCCCCCCCCACAGGGTTTGTGTCAATCCGGGGAACAGCGCGCTGTCACCACAGTCATAGCCAGCACCCTGCCATCGGCCTTATGGTTGACTCGGCGCCCCGAATCATCAGGAGCAACATGCAAGCCCATCGATTGATCATGAGCATCGCCGCCTTGCTGGTGCTGGCCGGTTGCGGCAGTCAGCGGCCGCAGGAACCCCCGGCGCGCACGCCCGCCCAGGTCAAGGCGGAAATCCTGCGCCTGTTGCCGGCCAAAACCGTCGACCGCCAGGGTTGGGCCACCGATATCCAGGCGGCCTTCGCGGCGCAGAACATCACGCCGTCCACGCAAAACCTCTGTGCGGTACTGGCTGTTACCGAGCAGGAATCTACCTTCCAGGCTGACCCGACCGTGCCGGGTCTGGGCAAGATCGCCCGTGATGAAATCGACCGTCGGGCGACCAAAGCGCACATTCCCGGCCTGTTGGTCAGCGGTGCGTTGCAGGTGCGCTCGCCCACTGGCAAAAGTTATAGCGACCGGCTGAACGCCGCCCGCAGCGAAAAAGAACTGAGTGCAGTTTTTGACGACTTCATCGGCATGGTGCCGATGGGCAAGACTCTGTTTGCGGGTTTCAACCCTGTGCATACAGGCGGGCCGATGCAGGTCAGCATCGAGTTTGCCGAGCAGCATGCCAAAGACTATCCGTACCCGGTGGACGGTTCGATCCGCCGTGAAGTCTTCAGCCGCCGTGGCGGTATGTACTTCGGCATCGCGCATTTGCTCGGATATCCGGTGAACTACCCGCAGCCGCTGTATCGTTTCGCCGATTTCAACGCCGGTTGGTACGCCAGTCGCAACGCCGCCTTCCAGAACGCGGTCAGTCGGGCCTCGGCGATCCCGTTGGCGCTGGATGGCGATCTGGTCAACTACGGTTCGATCATGCCCGGTACCACGGAAAAGGCCGTGCGCACCCTCGGCAAGTCATTGGGCATGCGCAATACGACGATTCGGGATCAATTGGAGGAAGGCAATACGCTAGCCTTCGAGAGCAGCAAGCTCTATCAAGGGGTTTTCGAGTTGGCCGAAAAGGCTGAGGGCCGTCCTTTGCCCCGTGCGGTACTGCCGGGGATCGTGCTGCAAAGCCCGAAAATCACCCGCAAACTGACCACGGCGTGGTTTGCCAAGCGGGTTGATGAGCGTTATCAGCGCTGCATGGTTCGCTGAACGAGATTGACACAGGCATGAAAAAGCCCGGCTGATCAGGCCGGGCTTTCGTTGTTGCGGTGAAGCGATGTCATCAGGCGAAGGTATTGCGTTGCAGGTGATCCGAACCATCGGCCGCCACAGCGCGTTGTTCCAGCAAACGATCCGAGCCATCAGCTGCGACAGCACGTTGTTTCAGCAAACGATCCGAGCCATCAGCTGCGACAGCGCGTTTTTCCAGCAGGCGATCAGCGCCTCCTTCAGCGACACGATTCTGGATCAAACGATCCGAACCCCCTTCAGCGACACGACTTTCGATCAGACGATCCGAGCCGCCTT
>NZ_JBPKAM010000239.1:0-1601 GCF_051216495.1 Pseudomonas baetica
ATCTCGCGTGGTTTTCCCCTCCCCCCCCCCCCTCTTCCCCCCCCCCCCCCCCCCCAACACACCCCCCCCCCCCCCCCCCCCCCTCCGCCCCCCCCCCCCCCCCCACAGGTTTCTTGCAATCCATTAGTTCAGCGCAGCCAAGGCCTGAACAATCTCGCCGAACCCCGGCCGCGCCAACACCTCCGGCTGACAGCAGCGCTGCTGCAAGTCCTCCAGCGCCAATCGCTGTTCCTCGCTCAACCCCGAATCGATCCGCTCCAGCAATTCCCCCAGCAAAATCCCGAACGCTCTGACTTCGATGCGTTGCAGCGCTCGGCTTTCAAGGCTGTCCTGCGTGGCATGGAAAGACGCCGCACCAAAGTCGCCCAGCAGGCAATCGCCATGCTCGTTCCACAGGATATTGTGGCCATAGAGGTCGCCATGGGTGATGCCTTGGCGATGCAGGTGCCCAGCGACGGAAGCAATGCCTCGGGCGATACGCAGGGCGCCATCGGCGCTGAAGCGAGTGTCATCGGCGTAGACGTCACGACTGCATGACGCCAGGCTCGGCAATCCGGCGAGGTTGCGAAACTCAGGTCCGATCAGTTGCATCACCAGCCCGGCTGTTTGTCGCGGGTGATCGATGATCCGGCCTTCAATGCGGATCAGGTTGGGGTGAAGGCCTGCGGTGATGCAGGCGTTCATTTCGTGCAGGGGCGAACCATCGCTGGTCATTTCGCCTTTGTAGAGTTTGACGGCAACCGGTGTGGCGCCATGTCCCGGTGGTGTCCAGATAGCGCGATGGATCACACCCGAGGCACCTTCGCCGAGTGTCTGTTCCAGACTCAGATTCGACCAGGGGATATCCGCCGTCGCCTCAAAAGCGGCTTCGGTTTCCAGCGGGTTACCGGCGTAGGCCAGCCAGGTCAGGCTCGGCAGGGACAGCAGCCATTCGGGCAGTTCGGTCAGACGATTGGCGGCGATGCGGATCAGTTCGAGCCGGTGGCAGTGACGCAGGCTGTCGGGCAACTGTTGCAACCGGTTGCCCGCCAGCATGAGTTTTTGCAGGTGCGGGCGTTCCCCCAGTTCGGTGGGCAGCGCGTTGATTCGGTTGTCGGTCAGGATCAGCCAGCGCAACAGGGGTGGCAAGGCCTCACCGGGTACGTGTTCGATGCGGTTGGCCTTGAAGCCGACCATGGTCAGCGCTGCGCATTGCCCAATGCATGCCGGCAGTTCGGTGAACTGGTTATCGGAGCAGAACAGCACACGCAACCGGGTCAGGCGGTGCAGATCGTCGGGCAGTCTGCTCAAGGCGTTGCCGCTGAGGTTGAGCACTTCCAGGGAGTCCGCCAGGTCGAAGATTTCCCGGGGAAATTCGGTCAGGCCGCAGCTAAGGTCCAGGCGAGTGATGCCCGCCAGCGTGCCGGCGCGCAGTTGTGCAAGGGTGTGCATGAGCGGGGTTCGCTATCGATCGAAGGAATGGGCGGCATGATAGCGGGAGCGTGTGTTGCCTGTCAGGCCGCTTTTGAGAGAAGGGGGGGTCCCCCCAGAGAGGGGGCTTCCACAACTTGTGGGAAAAATCTCCCCCAAGGAACGGGTATACCAGCCCACCAACACGTATG
>NZ_JBPKAM010000023.1:0-68821 GCF_051216495.1 Pseudomonas baetica
CCCCCCCCCCCCCCCCCCCCCCCCCCCCCCCCCCCCCCCCCCCCCCCCTCCCCCCCCCCCCCCCCCCCCCCCCCCCCCCCCCCCCCCTCCCACAGGGAATCAGTGGTGTATTGGAGATTGAGGTTCAGCCATAAAAAAGCATCCTGAAGGGCAACCAATAACAAGTGCTCATCAGTCACAAGGCCCGCTGTCCGCTTCAAAGCCCATTCGCCAGCTGACCGCGCGAGTGGCAGACAGCAAGCGTTGGGCCGCCGGGCCATTTTCGTCGGCATGGAACAGCGACGTCGGGCCTACTACCGTCAGTACCGCCACAACACGCCCCATCGCGTTGAATACCGGCGCCGACAAGGCATCCACCCCCGGCATCAGCAAGCCGTGCACATGGTGCAAGCCACGTGTGCGTATCTGTTCGCACAGGTCGGCATAGGCTTGATCGTCCGTCAGCGCGTGACTGGTCTGAGCCTGCAGTTCCTGCTCACGCAACTCGACGGTTTCGCGCTTGGGCAGATACGCACCAAACACCAGGCCAGTCGAAGAACTGAGCAGCGGCAGCACCGAGCCCAACTGAGTCACCACCGTAACCGCCCGTACCGCCGGCTCGATGTGGACCACGGTCGCGCCCTGATTGCCCCATACAGCCAAAAAGCAGGTCTCGTTCAGGTCGTCGCGCAACTCGGCCAAGGGCAGGGCAGCGACTTTCAGCACGTCCATACTGTTGAGTGCCGCCAGCCCCACGCGCAAGGCTTCGCGGCCCAGCCCGTAATGGTTGGTCGCGGGATTCTGTTCGGCAAAGCCGCTGGCGATCAGTGCCTGCAAATAACGGTGAACCTTGCTGGCCGGCATCTGCACGTGTTCGGCCAGGCGCGAGAGTGAGGTCGACGGCGACAATTCAGCCAGCGCCTTGAGGATGTCGGTACCCACCTCGGCGGAGCGGACTTTCTGTTTACCGGTGCTGTCGCTGGGCTTTTCCATGGTGGCGCCGTCTTTCAAGGGGGAGATCCGGGGATGAGTGGGCGTCTTTATAGCTTGACGGTCAATACCAATCAAATTACGTTATTCGTAATTGAATTACGATAAAAACAACTCCGGCGTGCCAAGACCTCTGATGCAGAGCGACAGGCCACGGCCAACTCCCTGTTCAGGAGGCACCATGAACCTCGATTCAACGGCGCCAGCGCTGGCTTATCAGTCAGGCTTCGGCAACGAATTCAGCAGTGAAGCGTTGCCCGGCGCATTGCCGGTCGGCCAGAACTCGCCGCAAAAAGCCCCTTACGGCCTCTACACCGAGCTGTTATCCGGCACCGCTTTCACCATGGCCCGCAGCGAAGCGCGGCGGACCTGGATGTACCGCATCCAGCCATCGGCCAATCACCCGGCGTTCGTTAAACTCGATCGGCAACTGGCCGGAGGGCCATTGGGTGAAGTAACCCCTAATCGCCTGCGCTGGAATGCCTTGGATGTTCCCGCTGAGCCAACGGATTTCATCGACGGCCTGGTGAGCATGGCCGCCAACGCCGGTGCGGATAAACCGTCGGGGATCAGCATCCACCAATACCGCGCCAATCGTTCCATGGAGCGAGTGTTCTTCAATGCCGACGGCGAAATGCTGCTGGTGCCGCAGCTGGGCCGTCTGCGCATCGCCACCGAACTCGGTGTGCTGGAGCTGGAACCGCTGGAAATTGCCGTACTGCCACGGGGTTTGAAATTCCGCGTCGAGTTGCTCGACCCGCAAGCCCGTGGCTACATCGCCGAGAACCATGGTGCACCGCTGCGCCTGCCGGATCTGGGGCCGATCGGCA
This sequence comes from Pseudomonas baetica, assembly GCF_051216495.1. GTDB lineage: Bacteria > Pseudomonadota > Gammaproteobacteria > Pseudomonadales > Pseudomonadaceae > Aquipseudomonas > Aquipseudomonas baetica_B. The sequence goes on from NZ_JBPKAM010000023.1 coordinate 1,800, forward strand.
GCAACGGCCTGGCCAACCCTAGGGACTTCCTGACGCCGGTTGCTCATTACGAGCACCTTGCGCAACCAACGACCCTGGTGCAGAAATTCCTCGGTCAGTTGTGGGCCACCGAACTCGATCATTCGCCACTGAACGTGGTCGCCTGGCATGGCAACAACGTGCCGTACAAATACGATCTGCGTCGTTTCAACACGATTGGCACCGTCAGCTTCGATCATCCGGACCCGTCGATCTTCACCGTGTTGACTTCGCCCACCAGCGTCCACGGCCTGGCCAACCTCGACTTCGTGATCTTCCCGCCACGCTGGATGGTCGCCGAGAACACCTTCCGTCCGCCGTGGTTCCACCGCAACTTGATGAACGAATTCATGGGCCTGATCCAGGGCGAGTACGACGCCAAGGCCGAAGGCTTTGTCCCTGGCGGCGCCTCCTTGCACAGTTGCATGAGCGCCCATGGCCCGGATGGCGAGACCTGCACCAAAGCGATCAACGCGGATCTCTTGCCTGCAAAAATCGACAACACCATGGCCTTCATGTTCGAGACCAGCCAAGTGCTGCGTCCGAGCCGTTTCGCCCTCGATTGCCCGCAACTGCAAACCAACTACGACGCCTGCTGGGCCACGTTGCCCGCTACTTTCGACCCGACCCGGAGATAACCCATGACGCAGACTTCCATCACTCGCAGCTGGGTTGCCTCCGCCAACGGCCATGCTGATTTCCCGCTGCAAAACCTGCCGCTGGGCGTGTTCAGCGTGAAAGGCTCGGCGCCACGCAGCGGCGTGGCTATCGGCGAACATATCTTTGATCTGGAGGCCGCACTCGATGCCGGCCTGTTCGACGGTGCAGCAAAAACAGCCGTCGAAGCCGCCCGTGGCGGCCAGCTCAATGCGTTTTTCGAACTGGGCCGCGAGGCACGCGTGGCCTTGCGCGAGCGCTTGCTGGAACTGCTGAGCGAGGGCAGCACCCTGCACGGCAAGATCGAGGCCCAGGGTGCAAAACTGCTGCCACTGGCGGCGGATTGCCAGATGCACCTGCCGGCGAAAATCAACGACTACACCGACTTCTACGTCGGCATCGAGCACGCGCAGAACGTCGGCAAACTGTTCCGCCCCGACAACCCGCTGCTGCCGAACTATAAGTACGTGCCCATCGGCTACCACGGTCGCGCCTCGACCATTCGTCCGTCCGGCACCGATGTGCGTCGCCCGAAAGGCCAGACCTTGCCGGCCGGCCAAACCGAGCCGACCTTTGGTCCGTGCGCGCGACTGGACTACGAACTGGAGCTGGGCATCTGGATCGGCCAGGGCAATGACATGGGCGACTCGATCGCCATCGGTGACGCCGCCGATCACATTGCCGGTTTCTGCCTGCTCAATGACTGGTCGGCGCGGGACATCCAGGCCTGGGAATACCAGCCGCTGGGTCCGTTCCTGTCGAAGAGCTTCATCACCAGCATTTCCCCGTGGGTGGTGACCGCCGAAGCGCTTGAGCCGTTCCGCCGTGCCCAGCCTGCGCGCCCGGAAGGTGATCCGCAGCCACTGCCATATCTGTTCGACAAGCGCGATCAGGCCGCCGGTGCCTTCGACATCGAACTGGAAGTGCTGCTGCTGACCGAAGCCATGCGCGAGCAGAATCTGCCAGCCCATCGCCTGACCTTGAGCAATTCGAAACACATGTACTGGACCGTGGCGCAAATGGTTGCGCACCACAGCGTCAACGGCTGTCAGTTGCAGGCCGGTGACCTGTTCGGATCGGGCACGCTGTCGGGGCCGGAAAGCGGCCAGTTCGGCAGCCTGCTGGAAATCACCGAAGGCGGCAAAAAGCCGGTCGAGTTGGCCTCGGGTGAGGTGCGCAAGTTCCTGGAAGACGGTGACGAAATCATCCTGCGCGGCCGTTGCAGCCGAGAAGGTTTTGCCTCAATCGGTTTCGGCGAATGCCGCGGCAAAGTGTTGCCGGCGCGCTAAGGGGAACGGGTCATGGAACTCTATACCTACTACCGCTCGACCTCGTCCTATCGGGTACGCATCGCGCTGGCGTTGAAGGGGCTGGATTACCAGGCGCTGCCGATCAACCTGATCGCACCGCAAGGTGGCGAACACCGCCAGCCACCGTACCTGAGCATCAATCCGCAAGGCCGGGTGCCGGCCTTGCGCACCGATGAAGGTGACTTGCTGATCCAGTCACCGGCGATCATCGAGTATCTGGAAGAACGTTATCCACAGGTGCCGCTGCTATCCACAGATCTCGCTGCCCGTGCCTGTGAGCGCGGTGTGGCGGCGGTCATCGGTTGTGATGTGCATCCATTGCACAACGTTAGCGTGCTCAACCGGCTGCGTCAGTTGGGGCACGATGAAACGCAGGTGGTCGAATGGATCGGTCATTGGATCGGCCAAGGACTGGCGACGGTGGAGCAACTGATCGGTGACGATGGGTATTGCTTCGGGTCGCAGCCAGGGTTGGCGGATGTGTACCTGATTCCACAGTTATATGCGGCGGAGCGCTTCAACATTTCCCTGGAAGCGTATCCACGGATTCGTCGCGTGGCGGCACTGGCGGCCGCGCATCCGGCGTTCATCAAGGCGCACCCGGCTAACCAGCCAGACACCCCTTGATCACCCTCACGATCCATCCCTGTAGGAGCGAGCATGCTCGCTCCTACAGAGATCGTGTTCAGTGAACGATGGAATTGGGCGGCAAATGCCCGAGCCGCTCCGTCAGGCGTATGCGCTGGATCGGGTCGTCGCTGAGCAGCAGGGCATGTTCCAGGTCGAAGCGCTCGGCGTTGGGGCAATCCAGTCGTTGATAGAGGCTGGCCCTGGCCAGGTAGTCGGCGGCGGTGCCGTTGCCCAGCTCCAGCACGCGTTCGGCGTCGACCAGGGCGCCGATGTAGTCATCGTTGGAAAGATGTAATTGGCGCAAGTTACGCGACAGGCGTTGCAGCATTTGCACGGGCTCGGCGGTGACCAGGTGTTCGGCGCTGAGTTTCATGTTCGGGCCGTACTGGCGGTGCAGCAGTTCCCGGCAATCGTTGGGGTAGAGGCGGCGACCGCCGCACGGATCAAGCAGGTGATCGGCGCCTGGCACGCGCAATAGAAAGTGGCCGGGGAAGTTGACCCCGACCAAGGGGATTTCCAGTCTTGCGGCCAACTCCAGTGCAATCAGGGCCAGGGCCAGCGGTTGTCCCCGCCGACGCTCCAGCACGCGATTGAGCAGCGCCACCTGTGGGCGCAACGGGGTGAAGTCGTCCTGGGCGAACCCCAGGTCATTCATGCGCCGCAGCAGGGGTTGCGCCAGTTCACTGACCGGCAACATCGGCAAACTGCCACTGATTCGCTGTTGCAGCGACTTGAAGTTCTCCAGCAACGCCTCGGGGTTCAACTCGCTGTCATGTTCGGCGGCAATCCACAGTCCCGCCTCGAACAGCGCGGGCGGTGAACGTTGCAGGCAGGCGAAGAACGATTGGCGCGGGGTCATCAAAATCTCCGGTCAATGCCTCGTTTTAGCCCGGTCTCTGCCATTCGTCCAGTGCTGCGCAGGGGACTCCTCGGGTTATTTCCGAATACCTGAATGGCCGCTACGCTTATTCCGGTGCGCTTCTGCAATTTTTGGGCGCAAGCCTATACTGGCGACTACAAGAAGTGATTCGGGAGCCTTACGATGTTCGCTCTCATGCAAAGCACTCGCCTTGAATCGCTGCATCTGAGCGTCGACCCGGCCACCGGGTTGAAGGCGGTCATTGCCATTCATAACAGTCGCCTGGGGCCTGCCCTGGGTGGTTGTCGTTACCTTGCCTACCCCAGCGACGAGTCCGCGGTCGAGGATGCCGTGCGCCTTGCCCAAGGCATGAGTTACAAGGCTGCACTGGCCGGTCTGGCGCAGGGCGGCGGGGTGGCGGTGATCGTACGCCCCGCGCATGTGGCCAATCGCGCTGCGCTTTTCGAAGCCTTCGGGCGCTGCATTCAGCAGCTCGACGGGCGCTACATCACCGCCATTGACAGCGGTACTTCCGTGGCGGACATGGATTGCATCGCTCAGCAAACCCAACACGTCACCAGCACCACCTCCGCGGGAGATCCTGCGCCCCATGCGGCGATGGGCGTGTTCACCGGCATTCGCGCTACTGCTATGGCGCGGCTGGGCAGCGATAACCTCGAAGGCCTGCGCGTGGCCATTCAAGGTCTGGGAAATGTCGGCTATGCCCTTGCGGAACAGTTGCATGCCGCCGGTGCCGAACTGCTGGTCAGCGACATCGACCACGGCAAGGTGCAACTGGCGATGGAACAACTCGGTGCTCACCCGATTGCCAATGACGCACTGCTTAGCACGCCGTGCGACATTCTCGCGCCGTGCGGCCTGGGGGGCGTGCTCAACAGCCATAGCGTGACGCAATTGCGCTGTTCGGCAGTGGCCGGTTCGGCGAACAACCAGCTGACTCACCTGGACGTCGCCGATCAGTTGGAGCGGCGGGGCATCCTGTATGCACCGGATTATGTGATCAATGCCGGCGGGCTGATCTACGTTTCACTCAAGCATCGTGGTGAGGAACTGACGACCATCACCGCGCACCTGTCGAAAATCAGCTCGCGACTGACCGAAGTGTTTGCCCACGCCCAGGCGGAAAAGCGTTCGCCGGCGCGAGTAGCGGACGAACTCGCGGAAAAAGTCCTGTACCGCTGATGTACCGGTTTTTTCACTCGGCATGAAAAAGGCCCTGAGCCATTCGACTCAGGGCCTATTCAATTCGGCTGTCGCTTACTTTGCTGCTTTGGCGGCCTTGGCTGGCTTGGCCGGCGCAATCGGCTCGACAATGGCCTCCTCAACAGGGGCGGCGACTTCTACCGGTTGCGGCACTTCAACAGGTGCGTTGAGCAACTCGGACAGGGCGTCCGGCTGGCTCTTGAACGCCTTGGCGAACACATCGCGATTTTTCGCCATGTAGATCCCGGCTTCTTCCACTTGCTGTTCGGTCAGGGACGGAACGGCTTTTTGCAACACTTCAGCCAGCAACTCGGCCAGCTCGAGCATTTTGTCATGACGGTCAGCTTCGGCTTTATCCATGAACAAGCGCTCCAGATCTCGGCTGCTGCGGTATACCACTTCGACGGCCATTCACCACCTCACATGCCTTCACATTGGGTTGTCTGATTCGACTACTGTATTTATATACAGCGAAAGGATAAGCGAATCGCTGGAGTTTGGGTAGTGGCTTTTTAATGTAGCTGCAATCGGGTTTTTGTCAGCCCTACCGAGTCGCCCATTTCGTGAGCAGGCTCGCTCCCACAGGAAAAGGCAGGTGCGACCAAACGCCACGGGGCGCAATGATCAGCGGCTCGCCATGATGGCGTGGCCTTGATTCTGCATGCAGAACAAACGTCACGTCCAACCCGCATTATCCGGTCGAACCGACCTAAGGAAGCATCATCGTGAAAATCAACTGGGCCGAAAACCTGCGGCAGAACGTGCACCAGCTGGCGGAGTCCCTGGGCAACCTGTTCGTCGAGACCTTTCACTACCTGGCACTGTTCGCCATCGGTGCCGTGACCGCGTGGGCGGCGGTGATGGAGTTTCTCGGGATGATCGAACAGGGGCACATCAAGATCGATGACATCCTGCTGCTGTTCATCTACCTGGAACTGGGGGCGATGGTCGGGATTTACTTCAAGACCAACCACATGCCGGTGCGCTTCCTGATCTACGTGGCGATCACCGCGCTGACGCGCTTGCTGATTTCCAACGTGTCGCACCACAACCCGCCGGATCTGGGGATCATTTACCTGTGTGGCGGGATTCTGCTGCTGGCGTTCGCGATCTTGGTGGTGCGTTACGCTTCGTCGCAATTTCCATCGGTGAAAATTGAAAACCCGCATCGCAAGACCGGTACGGGTTCCAGTGAACATCCGGAAGTGGAGAAGGGTGAGATTTAAAGGCCCATGGCGGGTCGGGGGCGGCCTTTGGTCGTCGGTGGCGGCAGGTTGCGCGTGCCGCCGTCGGTCATGGATTCAAGGATGGCCACCGCGCTGTGGCCCTGTTCGATGGCGATGCCGAACTGAATGCTTTGCACCAGGCGCTTGAGGCGCGCGGGGTCATTGCGTTGTTCGGCGCTGATCATGCGTTTGGCCACTATTCGACCACCGTTGGACAGGGTCAGCATGATGCTGCCATCGAGTCCCTGAATGCTCAGGTTGATTTGATAATCCGCTGCAAAAGCATCGGTAATGAGCTGAAAAGGGTTGTCCATGATGCGTCACCGCCTGATTGAACGTGCAGTTGTTGACCGGTCGTGATCGGGATTAGTTCGCAACAGCAGACCATCGGCCTCCATGGCCACATCGCCATCAATGCTTGCAACAGGGGTGAAGCAAGGGGCATGCCGGATAGATTGTCGGACAATAGTCGCGGAGCCCAAAAACTTGTGGGAGCGAGCCTGCTCGCGATAGCGGACTGTCAGACAAGCAGATGTTGACTGTGTAGCCGTCATCGCGAGCAGGCTCGCTCCCACAGGTTTTGCGCCCGTTTCAGGGCAATTAAGCGTGTCGTGCCTCCAAACCGGTCAGCATTCCACCCAGCTCACCGCCAGACCGCCCCGTGATGTCTCTTTGTATTTGTCATGCATGTCGGCACCGGTATCGCGCATGGTGCGGATCACCCGATCCAGGGAAATGAAGTGTTTGCCATCACCGCGCAGGGCCATTTGCGTGGCGTTGATCGCCTTTACTGCGGCAATTGCGTTGCGCTCGATGCACGGCACCTGAACCAGCCCGCCCACCGGGTCGCAAGTCAGGCCAAGGTTGTGTTCCAGACCGATTTCCGCAGCGTTTTCCAGTTGCTCCGGCGTCGCGCCCAGCACTTCGGCCAGACCGGCAGCAGCCATGGCGCAGGCCGAGCCGACTTCGCCCTGGCAGCCGACTTCGGCACCGGAGATCGAGGCGTTCTTCTTGCAGAGAATGCCGACGGCCGCCGCGCCCAGAAAGAACGCCACCACATCATCGTCCGACGCGTCCGGATTGAATTTCATGTAGTAATGCAGCACTGCCGGAATGATCCCCGCCGCGCCGTTGGTCGGGGCCGTGACCATGCGTCCGCCGGCGGCGTTTTCTTCGTTCACCGCCAGGGCGTACAGGTTGACCCACTCCATGGCCGACAGGGTGGAGGTGATGACGTTCGGCTTGCCGATTGCCAACAGGTTGCGATGCAATTTCGCTGCGCGACGCGGAACATTCAGACCGCCGGGCAGGATGCCTTCGTGGTGCAGCCCTTGCTCGACGCACTCGCGCATCACCGACCAGATGTGCAGCAGGCCCTGGCGAATGTCTTCGTCGCTGCGCCAGGCCCGTTCGTTAGCCATCATCAATTCGGAAACCCGCAAACCGTGCTGATCACAGAGCTGAAGCAATTCGACAGCGCTGGAAAAATCGTACGGCAACACCACGTCGCTGGCGGGTGCGACACCGGACTCGGCCTCGGCCGCTTCGATGATGAAACCGCCGCCGATCGAGTAATAGGTTTGTTCGAACAGCTGGCCGGTTTCGCCGAAAGCTGTCAGAGACATGGCATTGGGGTGGTAGGGCAGACTCTCATCGAGCAGCAGGAGGTCGCGGGACCATTGGAAGGGGATCGTTGCCTGCCCGGCCAGGGACAGTTCGCCGGTTTCACGCAAGGTGTGGATGCGACTGTCGATGGTGGTGGGGTCGATACGGTCCGGCCACTCACCCATCAAGCCCATGACACAGGCGCGGTCGGTGGCGTGACCGACGCCGGTCGCCGACAGCGAGCCATAGAGTCGGATTTCTACGCGCCGCACGTCGGAAACCAAACCCTGATCGACCAGTGCCTGGGCGAAGGTCGCCGCTGCCCGCATGGGACCTACGGTATGGGAACTGGACGGACCGATGCCGACTTTGAAGAGATCGAAAACACTGATAGCCATGCTAAAGCCTATGCCTGCAATGGAAGATGAATCGCTGCCATTTTTGTAGGACAAGCGCACTTTCAGCGATACTGCCAACCTCGGTCCTACGTGACCAACGAAACTTCCTAAGACAGCCTTTAGCAGGACTAAACAATGAGCCGTCAATTGCACGCCCAGACTTATGTGTGGTTGCAGGTGTTTTCCTGCGCTGCCCGGCACTTGTCGTTCACCCGTTGCGCCGAAGAACTGCACATCACGCCGGGTGCGGTCAGCCAGCAGATCCGGCAACTGGAGGAACGCCTGGGCTTTCGCCTGTTTCATCGACGTGCCCGGGGCGTAGAGTTGAGCGCTGAAGGGCAGCGACTGGCCATCACTGTCAACGAAGCCTATGGCAGCATCGATGCGGAGTTGCGCAGGCTGGATGCGGGCATGATCAGCGGCACGCTGCGGGTGCGTTCGATTCCGTCGTTCCTGAGCAAATGGCTAACCCCGCGCCTGCCGCGTTTGCAGCAGCGTTTTCCGGATATCCAGTTGCGCCTGGTGGCCGAGGACAGCAGCGTGCCGCTGCATGAGGGCGACTTCGATCTGGCCATCGACCTCAACGACGGCAGTTATCCCGGGTTGTTATCCACAGCCTTGCTCGATGAACAGATCTTTCCGGTCTGCGCACCGGGTCTGTTGCGCGGACGTCCGCCGCTGCATGGCCCCGCGGACCTGATGCATTTTCCGTTGCTGCACGACATTACCGCCTGGCGCGGCAGTTACGAATACGCGGAATGGGAGTTCTATCTAAATGCCATCGGTTTCGAAGGCGCGGATGTGCGACGTGGGCACACGTTCAACCGCAATCACCTGACCATCGAAGCGGCCATCGCCGGCATGGGCGTGGCCATTGCGCGGCGCACGCTGTTGAACGACGAGTTGGAGCGCGGAGCGCTGATCGTGCCGTTTGGCCTGGCGGTGCCCAATCACAAGCGCTACATGGTGCTCTACGCGCCGGGTGCGCTGAGCCATCCCGGCGTGCGCGCCGTGCATGATTGGCTGGTGGAAGAGGCGGGGATTTTTCGCGGTCTGCACCCGCTGGGGGAAGGGCAGATGTGAGAATTTGTGACAAGGGAGCAGGGCGACCCAACTCCCGACCTTACCAGCGCTTTTACCGGTTGTCCGGCTTTTTTTGCGATTACAAATTTATCTTTTTTCAGGGGTTGAATTGTTCAGCGTACAGACCGATTGTGTAACCAAGAGGTCACGGTGACGACGCCCAAGGGCTTAGCTGACCGGCCTCTCGCGAGCTAGCTGAAATAAGGGATGAACTATGCAAATCCAAGTCAATAGCGATAACCATATTCAAAGCAGTAAACGACTGGAGGAGTGGGTACGAACCACCATTGAGAGCACGCTCGAACGTTATGAGGAGGACTTGACCCGCGTCGAGGTTCACCTGCGGGATGAGAACGGCGACAAGCCCGGTCCCCATGATTTGCGCTGCCTACTGGAAGCGCGGCCAAAAGGCCATCAACCGATTTCCGTCACCCATAAAGCCGCCAACCTGGAACTGGCAATTGACGGTGCCGCCGAGAAACTCGAGCATGCGCTTGAGCACCTGTTCGGCAAACTGCGCGGCAAACCGCGCGCCGCCTTGGTGCCATTCGAGCGCAGTGCCGATAGGCAACTGGAAGAAGAGTTTCTGGAAAACCAACAGGCTGCGCAATTCGGCTGAAGCCTGATTTAACCCCCCAATGAAAACGGGCCTGCAATGCAGGCCCGTTTTGTTTCTGGGACTTGCCAAGATCACTCAGAATTCCCTCGCCACAAAAGCTTCCCCGCGCAGAACTCTTCCAACAGCTTTGCGCATGAGAATATTTATCATTACTATCACGCCTCGCTGACCGCCCGATTGCCCTTTGCGCAGTACCGAACCGATGATCATGAGTCCTCCCGAACCCCACGATCTTGCGCACGAAGAACCGCGCGGCGACCGTGCCCATTTTCTTCAGGTGTTTCTCTCGCAACGCTCGCAAATGGAGGCACTGGTGAGCCGTCGCGTCGGTTGTCGGGCGACCGCCGCCGACCTGGTGCAGGACTTGTTCTTGCGTTTCTGGCGGCGGCCGCTGGTGCAGGTCGAGGAACTCAGCACCTACCTGTTGCGTTGCGCCGGCAACATCGCCATCGACCATTTGCGCAGCGAAGGCACGCGGGCGCGGGCCAGCGAAGGCCTGATGGTGGAACCTTCGGACGGCGTTGGCAGTGAACCGCAAGCAGCGCTCGAAGCAGGCAATGATTTGCGGCATGTCGAAGCAGCGTTGCGCGCATTGCCCGAGCGTACGCGGCAGATCTTTTTGCTCAATCGCATCCATGGCCGCAAGTACGCCGAAATCGCCAAGGCCATGGGCTTGTCCCAAAGTGCCGTGGAAAAACATATGATGCGCGCCCTCGAGGCCTGCAAAGCCAGCCTGCGGGAGCCGCAACCGCGTACGCCAGGGACAGCACCGTGAACAACCTTCAAAGCGTCACCCCGACGCCCGCCCAGGAACAGGCCGCGCTGGCCTGGCTGAGCTTGTTGCATGACCAGCCGAGCAGTGGCGATCAGGCCACGTTCAGTCAGTGGTTGCAGGCTGACCCGGCACATGCCGAGGCCTACGCCCGTGCCCAGGTACTGTGGGAGTTGAGCGAAGTGCCGGCGCGGACCCTGGCCGACGAAGACGCGTTGGCCCTGCAGCGTTACCTCAACGTCATGAATCGCTCGCGCGGCAACCGTGTCCGGCGTTGGTCCGGTGCTTTGGCGATGGCGGCTTGCTTGCTGTTGATGATCAGTCTCGGCACGGGCTGGCAGCCCTTGCGATGGATCGATGACCTGGGCGCCGACTACGTATCGGCACCGGGGGAAATTCGCACCGTCACCTTGGCCGACCAATCGCAAGTCACCCTCGACGCCGACAGTGCCATTGCCGTGGATTTCAGCGGTGGTGAACGGCATGTGCAGGTGCGACGCGGTGCCGGATTCTTCAGTGTGACCCACACCGGCGAGCCGTTTGTAGTCGATGCCGAGAAGGGCCAGGCGCGGGTACTGGGCACACAATTCGAAGTGCGCCTGCAACCCCGTGGTGCGCAGGTCACGGTGTTGTCCGGTCGGGTCGCGGTGACGGCGGATAAAAACGCTACACAACAAATCCTCACCGCCGGCCAGCAAGTGGCGTATGGCGAAGGCGCGGCGCAACCGCTGCACGGGGTGGACAGCGAGGCGCAATTGGCTTGGCGTCAGGGTTGGCTCAATTACTACAGGGCGACATTGGCCGATGTGGTTGAGGATCTGCGGCGGTACTACCCAGGGCGCATTGTGCTGCTCAATGATGAGCTGTCGCAGCGAAAAGTCAGTGGCAGTTTTCCGAGCAAGGATCCGCAGGCGGTGTTGAGTTCGCTGCAGGGCGTTTTGGGGTTTGAGCAGCATCAGGTTCTGGGGCATCTGATTATTTTGCGGTGACGGTGCCGGCCCTTTCGCGAGCAGGGGGAATGCATTCCAAAATGTGGGAGCGAGCCTGCTCGCGAAGGGGCCTGATCAGACACCACTTTCGTCTGAGCAGAAATATTTTCAACTTTCTGCTGAGGTAAAACCGAACGCCATTCGTGTAGTGACTGAAACTGCGAGTCATTCGCATCCGTTGCGGTTCTACACAGGTCATGAGTCATGAAGTCCAGGGCAAAATCGGGTTCGGTCAATCAGTGGTTGGTTGCGTCTACATTCAAGGTTTCTGCGCTGAGTTTTTCGGCGATGGTCATGCTGCCGCTGAACGTGGCGATAGCCGCACAAGGCAGTGCCCAGCAACCGGCGCAATTCAGCTTTTCAATGGCCGCCAAACCGCTGCCCCAGGCCCTGAGCGACTTCAGCCGCGTCACCGGCATCAGCGTGGTCTACACCGATGAAGCGCCGTATGGCCTCAATGCGCCAGCCATCAGCGGCCAGATGAGCGCCGAACAGGCGTTGCAACGTTTGCTTGCAGGTTCCGGTTTTACTTTCCGCCGAACCAACGACCACACCCTGGTGCTGGAACCGCTGCCCACCGAGGGCGCTCTGAACCTGGGCGCGACCACCATCACCTCGACGGTGGATCAGTCCACAAGCTACCAACCACCGCCCACCAGTTCGGTGATGCGCAGCTCGGCACCCATTCAGGAAATTCCGCAAACCGTTAACGTGGTCGCAGCCCAGGTCATTCGCGATCAGGCGCCGCGCAATCTGGACGATGCCCTGGCCAATGTCAGCGGCATCACTCAGGGCAATACCTTGGGCAGTACCCAGGATTCGGTGATGACCCGCGGCTTCGGCGATAACCGCAACGGCTCGATCATGCGCGATGGCATGCCGATCGTGCAGGGGCGCGGCATGAACGCCACGGTGGACCGGGTCGAAGTGCTCAAGGGGCCGGCCTCGCTGCTCTACGGGATTCAGGACCCGGGTGGCGTGGTGAACATGGTCAGCAAGAAGCCGGAATTGGAGCAATACAACGCCTTGAGCCTGCGCGGTTCCACCTATGGCGATGGCAAGAACGGCAGCGGCGGCACCTTCGACAGCACTGGCGCCTTGGGCACTTCCGGGTTCGCCTATCGCATGGTGCTGGACCACGAGGACGAAGATTACTGGCGCAACTACGGCGTGCACCGCGAGACCCTGGTCGCGCCGTCGCTGGCCTGGTTCGGCGAGAGCACCAAGTTGCTGTTCGCCTACGAACACCGCGAGTTCCTGACCCCGTTCGACCGTGGCACGGTGATCGACCCGCGTGACAACCACCCGCTGGACATCCCCCGTGAGCGGCGGCTCGACGAACCCTTCAACAACATGGAAGGGCGCTCGGACCTCTATCACTTCGAGGCCGATCACGAGCTCAACGACAACTGGACAGCCCATTTCGGCTACAGCTGGAACCGCGAGACCTACGACGCCAGCCAGGTGCGTGTGACCGCCATCGACACCAAGAAAGGCACGCTGACCCGAAGCATGGACGGCACGCAGAACGCGATCAGTACCGACCGCTTCACCACGGTCAGTCTTGAAGGCAACATCGACGTCCTGGGCATGCGCCATGACCTGGTGTTCGGCATCGATGACGAGTACCGCAAGATCTACCGCGAAGACCTGATCCGCCAGAAAAGCCTGACCACTTTCAGCTACCTCAATCCCGTGTATGGCCGGGAAATCGAGGGCACCACTGTCAGCCCGGCGGACAGTGCGCAGACCGATAAGCTGCGCAGCGACTCGGTCTTCCTGCAAGACTCCATTCACCTCACTGACCAGTGGATTCTGGTGGCGGGTGGACGTTTCCAGGAATACGACCAGTACGCCGGCAAAGGCGTGCCGTTCCATGCCAACACCGACAGCAACGGCCAGAAATGGGTGCCGCGCGCCGGCCTGGTGTATCGCTATACCGATGCGCTGTCGTTCTACGGCAGCTACACCGAATCGTTCAAACCCAACTCGACCATTGCGCCATTGAGCGGCAGTACCGTGGTGCTGGACGGCAGTGTCGCGCCGGAGGAAGCCAAGTCCTGGGAAATTGGCGCCAAGCTCGATCTGCCTGGGCGTGTAACGGGCAACGTCGCACTGTTCGATATCAAGAAACAGAATGTGCTGATCGCCAACTCCGAAGGCCCGGTGACCCTCTACAGCGCTGCCGGTGAAGTGCGTTCCCGTGGCCTGGAAGTGGATGTGAGCGGTCAGCTCAGCGACCGCTGGAGCATGATCGGCAGCTACGCCTATACCGATGCGGAGGTGACCGAGGACCCGGACTACAAAGGCAAAAAACTGCAAAACGTGGCGAAGAACAGCGGCTCGCTGTCGGCGGTGTATGACTTCGGCAGGATCATCGGCGGCGATCAACTGCGGGTTGGCGCGGGAGCGCGTTATGTCGGTGAGCGGGCGGGCAATGCGGTGAACGATTTCGAGCTGCCGAGCTACACCGTCGCCGATGCCTTCGCGACCTATGACACCCAACTCGACGGGCAGAAGGTCAAGTTCCAGCTCAACGTGAAAAACCTGTTCGACCGCACGTACTACACCTCGGCGGCGAGTCGGTTCTTCGTATCGATGGGGGATTCGCGGCAGGTGATCCTGTCGAGCACCCTGGAGTTCTGACGGGACACCGCGTCATCGTTCATCGCTGGCAAGCCAGCTCCCACAGGGTTTTCGACACCCAAAAACTGTGGGAGCTGGCTTGCCAGCGATGACGGTCTGACTGGCGCCGAAAATGTTGGGGCTACCGCAAAAACGCCTGCCGATACTCCCCCGGCGTCCCGCCCAACGTCTGCCGAAACCGATTGGTAAAGTGACTGGCACTGGCAAAGCCGCAGGCCAGCGCAATCTCCCCCAGCGGCTGCGATGTCGAGCGCAACAAATCCCGCGCCCGGTTCAACCGCCGCGCCAATACATACTGATGCGGCGGCAAGCCGAAGCTTTCGCGGAACATCCGCGCAAAGTGGTACTCCGACAGCGCACACAGCGCCGCCAGTTGACCCAGGCTTATCGCATCGGCCAGATGAGCGTCGATGTACTCCACCAACAGCCGTCGCTGATGCGCCGCTAACCCGCCCTTGAGGCGCAGGCCCGGTCGAGCGCTGACCTGGCTGAGCAGGGCATGGCCGAGCATTTCGTGGGCCAGGCTGCTGGTGAGCAGGCGCTCACCCGGTTCGTCCCAGTTGAGGGCGATCAGTTGTCGAAAACGCATCGCCTGCTGCGGGTCCTCCAGGAAGGTTTGCTCGCGCAACTGCAACTCCCGTGGTTCACGATCGAGCAGTGTGACGCAGCCAAGGGCAAACTGTTCGGGGCTGAAATACAGGTGAGCCAGGCGAATGTCGCCGTTGATCACCCAGCCGGACTGGTGATCCGCCGGCAGAATGCACAACTTGTCCGGACCGCCCTTGGTCCCGGGCTGGTCGCGACGGAAGGTGCCGGTGCCACCGGCGATGTAGCACGACAGCGTGTGGTGGCTCGGGGCTTCGTAGTCCTGGGCGTCGTGATGGTTGCTCCACAAGGCTGCAGAGAGGCCGTCACCGAGCTCGGCGCTGTGCTCCAGGCGAGCATTGGGCGAGCGGTTGAGGGCTTGAAAAACTTGCAGGGTTTCCAGTGCGGACATGTTCGGTGCTCTCTGATGCCTGCATCCTACTCCGTAGGCTCTCGCCTGCCAGCCTGTCGTGCGACAAAAGCGCAAGTTTATGCAAGTGCGCCAGGTTGCTGCGCGGGACACTGGGCCCCTATCGAGGAGCCTTTGCCATGAACCTTTCTTTGTACCTGCTGACCGTGCTGATCTGGGGCACCACCTGGATTGCCCTCAAATGGCAATTGGGTTTGGTGGCGATTCCCGTATCGATCGTCTATCGCTTCGGCCTCGCCGCGCTGGTGCTGTTCGTGATCTTGCTGCTCAGCCGAAAACTGCAAGTGATGAATCGGCGTGGGCATCTGATCTGCCTGGCACAGGGCCTGTGCCTGTTTTGCGTGAACTTCATGTGCTTCCTGACTGCCAGCCAATGGATTCCCAGTGGACTGGTCGCCGTGGTGTTTTCCACCGCTACGCTGTGGAATGCGCTGAATGCGCGGGTGTTCTTCGGCCAGAAAATCGCCCGCAATGTATTGATGGGCGGTGCGTTGGGCCTGCTCGGCCTGGGTCTGTTGTTCTGGCCCGAACTGGCTGGCCACACCGCCAGCCCGCAAACCTTGCTCGGCCTGGGGCTGGCGCTGTGCGGTACCTTGTGTTTCTCGGCGGGTAACATGCTGTCGAGTCTGCAACAGAAAGCCGGCCTTAAACCGTTGACGACCAACGCCTGGGGTATGACTTACGGCGCGGCAATGCTGTCGGTGTGGTGCCTGGTCAAAGGCATTCCGTTCGACATGGAGTGGAATGCCCGCTACATCGGCTCGCTGCTGTACCTGGTGATTCCAGGTTCGGTGATTGGTTTCACTGCTTACCTGACGCTGGTCGGTCGCATGGGGCCGGAGCGTGCCGCCTATTGCACCGTGCTGTTCCCGGTGGTGGCGCTGAATGTCTCGGCGTTTGCCGAAGGTTACCAGTGGACCGCTCCGGCGCTGGCGGGATTGGTGATGGTCATGCTGGGGAATGTGCTGGTGTTCCGCAAACCAAAGCCGAGCGTGAGTTCGGTAGCAGGCAAGTTGGCATGAACAAAAAGCTATTCAATTGTCCTTCGCCACTAATAGATATATGAGACCAAGGAACATGTATTCAATGTTGGTTCTTGCCCACTCAAATGCATTGCGTTGGGCAGAATACTCCATGTCGAACCACTCGTTGAGAATGATGACGTATAAAGTCTGGTAAACAAAAAGTGCGGTACTGAAACCAATAATGGCAAACTTTTTGGCTTCATGAAACTCACGGCGTGATGCTGTGAGTTTCCGATAAAGCTGATAAGTGCCTGCCAGGAAACTGAACGTGAAAATGATCTCGAACGTGATGATTGCCCAGTAAAAGCGGTGATGGAAAATCGTGGAGGTGACGGCCCGGTAACGTCGGGAATCGTTGCCAATGGTATCGCTCATGCTGAGTATTCGCCCGATGTAGTCGGAGTATGCCGCGTAATCGGTAAAGTTGTTGATGAGTGTCATGAGTCCGAACAACGCCGCCATCGAGACAATCAACACTTTGCTCCGCCTGATGACGCCGGCGGTGGTGAAGTTATTCATGCAGGTTTTCTCCGAGTGCACGATCGGTGCTTTTGTTTGTCGGAGTTTATAGACGTTTTTTGTAAGCCTGCCGAAGACTGAGTTGCAAGTTATGTATTGCTTGACGCCCCAGTAGGAGCTGCCAAAGGCTGCGATGTTTTGACCTTAAAAACAAGATCAAAAGATCGCAGCCTTCGGCAACTCCTACAAAGAAATAAGTCTTTTGGAAATCAGCCTTTCCAGACCTGTGGGTTGACCAGGTCCTGAGGTCGTTCGCCCAGCAAGGCGCTGCGCAAGTTGCTCAGGGCACGGTTGGCCATCGCGTCGCGGGTTTCCTGGGTGGCCGAGCCGATGTGCGGCAAGGTCACGGCATTTTTCAATTGGAACAGTGGCGACTCGGCCAGCGGTTCCTTTTCGTACACATCCAGCCCGGCACCGCGAATCCGATTGCTTTGCAGCGCTTCGATCAGCGCCGGCTCGTCCACCACCGGGCCGCGTGCAATGTTGATCAGGATCGCACTTGGCTTCATCAACGCCAGTTCGCGGTGGCTGATCAGGTGTTTGGTTTTCTCGCTGAGCGGCACCACCAGGCACACGAAGTCGGCTTCGGCCAGCAGTTGATCCAGGCTGCGGAACTGCGCACCGAGTTCCTGTTCCAGCTCGGTCTTGCGACTGTTGCCGCTGTAGATGACTGGCATGTTGAAGCCCAGGCGGCCACGGCGGGCGATGGCCGCACCGATGTTGCCCATGCCGACGATGCCCAGGGTCTTGCCATGCACGTCGCAACCGAACAGCGGGGCGCCGACCGTGGCTTGCCATTGGCCGGCCTTGGTCCAGGCATCGAGTTCGGCCACGCGTCGGGCGCTGCTCATCAACAGGGCGAAGGCCAGGTCGGCCGTACTTTCGGTGAGCACGTCAGGTGTATTGGTCAGCATGATCCCGCGTTCGTTGAAGTACGCGACGTCGTAGTTGTCGTAACCCACCGAGACGCTGGAGACGACTTCCAGTTTGGCGGCGTTCTCCAATTGCGCACGACCGAGTTTTCGGCCGACACCGATCAAGCCGTGGGCATGGGGCAGGGCTTCGTTGAACTGGGCATTGATGTCGCCGTTTTTCGGGTTCGGCACGATGACGTCGAAATCCTGTTGCAGGCGTTCGACCATTTCAGGCGTGACACGGCTGAAGGCGAGGACGGTTTTTTTCATGGGTGCAGGCTCGTCGGGCGGAGGAGAATGCTTAGCAAGCTACAAGTTTCGAGCGGCAAGCTGCAAGTTTTAAAGCGTCCGACTTGTAGCTTGCCGCTTGAAGCTTGTAGCTGCCCCTCAGCTATACTGGCGCCTTTCGCGGCTCGCTGACCGGGCCCGACACTTTACGTATCACCCGGAGCTTTCATGACTTCCCCGAAACAACCGCCGGTTGCCGAAACCTTGAGCGACGAGCAGTCCGCGCTGCCGGATGGCGTCGAGTCCAGCGCCGATAGCGAAACCAAGGCCGTGATCCCGGCGTTCAAGTTCCCGTTCAAACCGGGTGAGCTTCAAGGCGCCAAAGGCTCCAGCCAGCCCTGGTACAAGAACGGCGCCAAGAACGGCCACACCAAGACGCCGGGCATGGCACCGCCGGGGACTCGGCGGTCGATGGGCAAGCGCTGAGTTTTTTACAAGGTGTCTGATCTACCGCTTTCGCGAGCAGGCTCGCTCCCACAGTGGATCCAAGTCGTACACAGCATCTGTGCTCACTGGAGATTCCTTGTGGGAGCGAGCCTGCTCGCGAAGAGGCCATCAGAGGCAGCACCTCTTCTGAATCAAGCCGCCCGTAACGAAATAAACCCATAGTTCACAGGCGCCTCTGTCACTACCTGCGCGCCAGCCGCCACAACCTGCTCGGCGATATCCTCACCCGAGACGTGAAACTGCCATTCGCTGCTCCACTGCGGCAAGGTCTGCCCATTCAATTCGTCGAAGATCGTGACGAACTCATTCATGTCCGGCAGGTAGGCGGTAAACCCGTCACCCTTCAGCGCAGTCGTGCGAATACCCAGCAACGCGCAAATTGCATCCTTATGCAAAATGTCATCGCGATCCGCCTGACGGGAGCGCTGGATCAATTCCGAGAGTTCCCGATCAACCAGTTCACCGCCGACAATCAGGTCCGGACCTTTTTGCCACGACTCGGGCGGACATTCCTTCACCGCCGTGTTCAGGGGGATGTGCGGATTGATTTCCATCGGATAAATACGGCACACCAATGGCCGACGTTCGTAGATGCGGCAGCGATTGTCTTCGTCAAGATTTCGGCAGGCGCCAGTGTTGTAGGCGGCGAAGGTAATGGCGACGAATGCCTCGGCATCGGCGCTTCGAACCAGCGCGGAACGGCGTTGGGCGTGTTCACGTTGTTCTGCCGGCAGACCCAGGCCGTTGCTCAAAAAGGCTTCCACCAGCACGATCAGCTGACCACCGTCGGCGGCCCACATGCGGGCTTCGGACAGGGTCAGCGAGACATTGTGGTCATTGCAGCATTTGCCGCAGCCTACACAGGAAAAGGTTGTATTCATTGAGCGGTCAATCGCATTCGAGGGCGTGAAACGGCGACAGAAAGTTGCCGCAAAGGCTGCTAACGAAGCAAGTTATGCGCCACTCACTGCGCCTTGGCGGCCGGGCGGATGGAGTCCCATTCGGTCACGTACGCGGTTTTGCTTTGCTTGTTGTAAAGGCACAGCTCGGTGCCCTGGGCGCCTTTCATGTGTTTTTGCGGGTACTGGCCTTGGAGCAGGACGGCGGTGTAACCGACACGATCATCGAACTGCGCCGCGTTGCCGACGGGGCCGGCGTTCTTCAGGCCGCTGGCTTTGGTGCAACTGGCCAGGACGGTTTTGTCGTAGGCGGCCCAGGCATCGGGGCTGGAGGCGTGGGCCAGGGTGGTGAGGGCGGTGAGGCAGAGGACGGTCAGGGTGGCGGCTTTCATGCTTAAGGATCCTTGGGTGATGTCCAAGGTTGGAGTATGCCAGACGGTTTGATGGGGTTTGTATGGGCCTCTTCGCGAGCAGGCTCGCTCCCACAGGGGGAGTGCATTCCAGATGTGGGAGCGAGCCTGCTCGCGAAAGCGCTGGATCAGGTTGGCACAAGTTCCCGGCGGACCTCATACATCCCGACACTTTCGTACAACCGCCGCGCCCGGAGGTTGTCTTCCAGTACCTTCAGATCCACAAACCCTTCCCGGCGCTGCTGAAACACGTTGAACGCATGCAACAGCAACGCACGTCCCAGTCCTTGTCGCCGGGCCCGCGGGTGTACCACCAGGTTCTTGATGTAGGCACTGGTCCAGCACTGGCACACCGCAACCAGGCCTTCGGCATCCACGAGAACAAAGCACAGGTCCGGGTCGTGTTCAGGATCGGTTTCATATTGCTGCTGCCAGACTTCCAGCGACGGCACGCGCCCGCCGCCCTCTTGGTAACCCAGTTCCATCAGTTGATGCACGGCAGCAGCGAGTTCGGGGCGGTAATGGGTCAACTGATTGCCGGTTGGCCAGTGGATGGCCGGCACAACCTTGGTGAGGTCGCGCCGCATTAGCCAGCAATAGGCCCCGGCCAAGGCTTAATGTCCTTGTTCGGCCACAGCCTTGGCCGCGGTGATCAGGCACTGGGTCAGTTCCGGCGATGAGAACTTGGTGAGCACCGCGTTCGCGCCGGCCAGGCGTGCCTTCTCGCTGTTCATCGCACTGTCCAAGGAGGTGTGCAACAGGACATAGAGATGCGCGAAGTCCGGGGTCTCACGCAAGGTGCGGGTGAAGGCGTAGCCATCCATCTCGGACATTTCGATGTCGGAAACGATCAGGTTGATTTGCTGGGCGGTGCCTTGCAGATCCAGCAGGCAGTCGATGGCTTCCTTGGCACTGCGGGCCGTGTGACATTGCAGGCCGAGGTTGCGCAGGGTGTGCACCGATTGCTGCAACGCCACCTGGCTGTCATCGACCACCAGAATCCGCGCATTGCCCAGTACTTCGGCGTCTTCCATGCTCAGTTCGGTCGGTGCCGTTTCGATTTGCACGGGGGCAATGCCATGGATGACTTTTTCGATGTCCAGCACTTGCACCAGGGTGCCATCGACCGAAGCCACGCCGGTGATGTAGGCGCGCACGCCGCCGGAACCGAAGGGCGGCGGACGGATGTCGGTGGTCAGGCAGTGGACGATCTTGCTGACCGCCTGGACGTGCAAGCCCTGCTTGGAGCGACTGACGTCGGTGACGATCAGGCAACCACCGTTCGGATCCTCCAGCGGACGCTCGCCGATGGCACGGCTCAGGTCGATCACCGACAGCGAGGCACCGCGCAACGTCGCGATGCCTTTTACGTGCGGGTGCGACTCCGGCAGCTTGGTCAACGGCGGGCAGGGAATGATTTCACTGACTTTGAGCAGGTTGATCGCCATCAGCTTGCCACTGCGCAAGGTGAACAGCAAAAGCGAAAGTGAATCCGCGCGGGCTTTGGTGGTGGACATAGAAACCTTCTTTGGAAAAAGGTGAGGGGCAACCACAAGGATCGCCAACCGCTATCGATGCCGGGTTATCGACTTGTTGGGGGCAGGCTTTAGAAAATCGGTTGAATGGTAGTCCGTCTTCGCGAGCAGGCTCGCTCCCACAAAGGCAACGACAATCCCTGTGGGAGCGAGCCTGCTCGCGAAGGGGGCCTCACTTCATGCCCAGTCTCTTGGCCATCCGCCCAAGATTCGCCCGATCCAGCCCCAACTCCCGCGCCGCACTGGCCCAATTGTTGTTGTGCCGCTCCAGGCATGCGCCAATCAACTGCCGTTGATAGTTTTCGGTGGCCTCGCGCAAATCCCCGGTCACCATCGCCGCAGCTGCCACGGCCGGTTGTTCGGCGGTGATTTCAATGCTGCCGTCGGGCAGGTCGAGGTCGGCAGCGCTCAAGCTGAGGATTTTCGGCCGTTCCTTGCAATTGCCCAGAGCCTTCAAGGCGCTGCGACCGATCAAGTGTTCCAGTTCCCGCACGTTGCCCGGCCAGTCGTACGCCAGCAAGGCCACTTGGGCATCGCTGCTCAGGCGCAGGCTGTTGAGGCCCATGCGCGAGCGGTTCTGCTCCAGGAAGTAACCGCTGAGCAGCAGCACATCGCGACCACGGTCACGCAGGGCCGGAACCCGCAACGGGTAAACGCTGAGGCGGTGATAGAAGTCGGCGCGGTATCGGCCGCTGCGTACTTCTTCCGCCAGGTCGCGGTTGGTCGCCGCGATCAGCCGCACATCGACCTGATGCTCCTTGTCCGACCCCAGGCGCTGCAACTGGCCGCTTTGTAGCACACGCAGCAATTTGGCCTGTACCGTCAGCGACAGTTCACCGACTTCATCGAGAAACAGCGTGCCGCCGTTGGCCAGTTCAAACTTGCCGCGTCGTTCGTTAAGCGCTCCGGTGAAGGCGCCGCGCACATGGCCAAACAACTCGCTTTCCACCAGCGTATCGGGCAGCGCCGCACAGTTGAGGCTGATGATCGGTTTGTCGGCCCGGGGCGAGGCGGCGTGGATGGCCTGGGCCACCAACTCCTTGCCGACCCCGGTTTCCCCGGTGATCAGCACGGTCAGGTCGCTGCCGCCCACCAGACTGATTTCTTCCACCAGCCGTTTGTGGGCCTTGCTCTGGCCGATCATTTCACGGTTCTGCTGGCCGCTGGCCTGGCGGTACACCTCGGCGCGCTGGTGTTCGTCCTCGACACGATTGTTCAGGCGTTCGATGCGTTCTGCGGCATTGACCGTGGCGGCGGCAAGGCTGGCGAAGGCTTCCAGGGCATCCAGTTCGATCGGTTCGAATCGCTCGGGATCGAGGGCGTCGAGGGTCAGCAACCCCCATGGACGCTCGTCGATGAACAGCGGACAACCCATGCAGTCGTGGACTTCCAGATGGTCTTCGAGACCGTCGACCAGGCCATCGTAAGGGTCCGGCATGTCGCTGTCGGCAGCGAATCGGGTCGGGCCGGGGCTGCTGAGCAAGGCCTTGAAGCGGGGGTGTTCACTGACCTTGAAACGTCGACCGAGGGTGTCGGTGCTCAAACCGTCGACAGCCAGTGGCACCAGCCATTCGCCATCGAGACGCAGCAGGGCGGCGGCATCGCAGGGCAGCAGGGCGCGCATGGCTTCGAGCAAGCGTCGATAACGCTCGCCTTCGGGGAGTTCGCGGGACAGGTCCGAGACCAGTGGCAACAGGGCGGTAAGCAGGGATTTTGCAGTCATAGTGACTCCGTGTAGTCGGTATGACTATAAGGCAAACTGTGTCGATATGACTATAATGTTATTAAGTTATTGATTTATAAGAAAATAAATTTTGGCACGGAACCTGATAAGCATAGGGCAATAGTTAAGAAACCCTCGTTACTCAGGAGTCACTTTATGCTTAGCGTCCAAGACCGTGCCATCGTCAAATCCACCGTGCCGCTGCTGGAAAGCGGCGGCGAAGCCCTGATCACCCATTTCTACCGGATGATGCTGTCCGAGTACCCGGAAGTGCGCCCGCTGTTCAACCAGGCCCACCAGGCCACGGGCGATCAGCCACGGGCATTGGCCAACGGCGTACTGATGTATGCGCGCCACATTGACCAGCTCGACCAGTTGGGCGATCTGGTGGCCAAGATCATCAACAAGCACGTGGCCCTGCAAATCCTGCCGGAACACTACCCGATCGTCGGTTCCTGCCTGCTGCGTGCCATCGCAGAAGTCTTGGGCGAAGAAATTGCCACCCCGGAAGTGATTGCGGCTTGGGGGGCGGCTTACGGCCAACTGGCGGACATCCTGATCGGCGCTGAAGCCAGCATCTACGACCAGAAAGAACAGGCACCGGGCGGCTGGCGCGGGGCGCGGGAATTCATCGTCGCGGCGAAAGTCGAGGAAAGCGCTGAAATCACCTCGTTCTACTTCGAGCCGGTGGACAAAGGCCTGATTCTCGAGGCAGAGCCAGGTCAGTACATTGGTATGAAACTGATCCTCGATGGCGAAGAAATTCGTCGCAATTACTCGCTGTCGGCCCTGGCGAACAAAGGCCAGTACCGCATCAGCGTCAAACGTGAAGAAGGTGGCCGGGCTTCGAACTTCCTGCACGATCAATTGCACGTGGGTTCCAGCATCCAGTTGTTCCCGCCGGCAGGTGATTTCACGCTGGCTGCCAGTGACAAGCCACTGGTGCTGATCAGTGGCGGCGTCGGCATCACCCCGACCCTGGCGATGCTTGAAGCGGCGCTGGAAACCAAGCGTCCGGTGCACTTCATCCACTGCGCGCGCAACGGCAAGGTCCACGCGTTCCGCGATTGGATCGACGGTCTCGCCGAGCGTCATCCGCAACTCAAACGCTTCTACTGCTATGACGAAGACGACGGCGTGAGTCCGGCGGCGCACAAGGTTGGCTTGCTGAGCCAGGAACAATTGGGCGAGTGGATGCCTGCCGAGCGCGACGTGGATGCCTACTTCCTTGGGCCGAAAGGTTTCATGACAGCGATCAAGCGTCACCTCAAGGCGCTGGGTGTGCCTGAGAAGCAAAGCCGTTACGAGTTCTTCGGGCCGGCTGCGGCGCTGGAGTAAACGATCAGGCGCGGTGAGTCAGGCTCACTGCGTCGCTTTCATCGCGGTCTTGACCTGAAAAACGCTCGAAAGTTAATCCCTTCTTAACCCGCCTATCGTCTATTCCCCCGATATCCCCCGGCTCTCTCCAAGAGCAAACTCAGCGTGTAGACTGGCGGGCAATCGATACTTTGAAGGGAAACGCGATGAGCGAGGAAACAATGCGGTTGGGGCGTGAGCGGCGCTATCTGGTGTTGCTGGGCATTATCTGTCTGGCGCTGATCGGCGGCGCGCTGTACATGCAAATCGTGCTGGGCGAGGCGCCATGCCCGCTGTGTATCCTGCAACGTTATGCCCTGCTGTTGATCGCGATCTTCGCCTTTATTGGCGCAGCCATGCGCAGCCGTCGCAGTATCACGGTGTTTGAAACCCTGGTGGTGATCTGCGCCCTGGCAGGCGTCGGGGTGGCGGGGCATCACGTCTATACACAGTTCTATCCTGCGGTCAGTTGCGGCATCGATGTGTTGCAGCCGATTGTCGATGATTTGCCGCTGGCGAAGATCTTCCCGCTGGGCTTCCAGGTCGATGGTTTCTGTTCGACGCCGTACCCACCGATCCTCGGTTTGTCCCTGGCGCAATGGGCGCTGGTGGCTTTCGTGCTGGTAGTGATTCTGGTGCCGCTGCTCACTGTGCGTAACCGCAAAGCGCTGCGCTGAGATCATCGGCAAGCGCTTAAAGGCATCAAAAAACGCCCCGGTCCTTCAGCAGAGGACCGGGGCGTTTTGCGTTTTCAGAGGCCAGGTAAAAAGTCCGTGATATGCGGCAACGAAGGGTGCGACAGGTGTGCGACATGTTGTCACATCTTGAGTGTCGCACCGACTTTCACGGCGCCGGATTGGCACGTGATCAAGCAATGAAATTGGCCTGTTTTTCAGCGAGTCCATTTCACCGTCGCCAGGCTGGAGCAGGCAGTTTTAACAGGGCCTGGCGATTTGCCAGAGCCCTTGTCATATGGGGACTTTAGCCAGGTTTGGAGCAGGCGCTCGGCGCTCGATGCTGTCTGAAATGCGGACGGTAGGCCTACTATTTTTGGTGTTTTTGTTGAGAATCAATTTCGTTAAGATGCGCCACTTTTACACGTTCGGCGAAGCATTGTTGCCGCTTGGGATATAAATTATTTCGGGATGAGACATGGTTTATAAAACGTTACATATCTACAATCGCCCGCACTGAAAATCCCGACGCTGCTCTTCCTCGCTGAGGAGCATGAGCAGATGCAGGGTGTCGAGAGGCCAAGGTGGCTTCATGCGACTCCAGGTGTCGGTGCCTCCAACTATCCGCACCAAATGGAATTGGTCTGTAACAAGGCCTTTGACCACGAATTCGAATAAGAACTCAACGCTAGCCCAGGATTTGTCGAAACGCGTCTGACGCACGACGGGACAGCCCTTATTCAATCCAAGAAAAATGCCAACCCTTGGCAGGGTGAAGTGTTGGCGATCAAAACCCAACTGCATGGCGCAAGCTGCTTTAGAGGTCGTGAGATGATTAAAAACAGGTACCCCAGACTACTAGGCTTATTGCCGCTGATCGGCACGCTGTTGCTGTCAGGCTGCAACATGACCTTGCTCAATCCCAAGGGCCAGGTAGGCCTGGACGAGAGAAACCTGATCATCACCGCAACGCTGCTGATGCTGTTGGTCGTGATTCCGGTCATCGTGATGACCTTCCTGTTCGCCTGGAAATACCGCGCATCCAACACCAGCGCCACCTACACGCCGAAGTGGAACCACTCCACCAAGATCGAGATCGCGGTGTGGGCGGTGCCAATCATGATCATCATTGCCCTGGGTTACGTCACCTACAAGTCGACTCACGCCCTGGACCCGTACAAGCCGCTGGAATCCGACGTCAAGCCTGTGACCATCGAAGTGGTCGCACTGGACTGGAAGTGGCTGTTCATCTACCCGGAACAAGGCATCGCCACGGTCAACAAGATCGTGTTCCCGGCGCACACGCCAATCAACTTCCGCATCACCTCTGACGCAGTGATGAACTCGTTCTTCATCCCGGCGCTGGGCGGCCAGATCTACGCGATGGCGGGCATGCAGACCAAGCTGCACCTGATCGCCAACGAAAACGCTGAAATGGATGGTATCTCTGCCAACTACAGCGGTGCCGGTTTCACCGGTATGAAATTCAAAGCGATCTCAACCACTCAGGAAGAATTCGACGCCTGGGTAAGTGAAGTCAAAAAGGCACCTAAAAAGCTTGAACAGGCTGAATACACAGAGCTTGCCAAGCAGAGCCAGAACAACCCAGTCGAGCTCTACTCCTCGGTTACACCAAACCTGTTCCAGATCATCGTCGACAAGTACGAAGGCATGAAACCGGGTCCGAAGGTGCACCACGAGAAGAAAGAGAAAGAGAAAGAAGTGGCCTCTACGGACATGACTTCGCATTCAGCTGCCGGGGCAGAGGAGTAAACGATGTTTGGTAAATTAAGTTGGGAAGCGGTCCCGTTCCACGAGCCGATCGTAATGGTGACCATCGCCATGATCGCGCTCGGTGGCGTGGCACTGTTCGCGGGTATCACCTATTTCAAGAAGTGGACCTACCTGTGGACCGAGTGGTTGACGTCGGTCGACCACAAGAAAATCGGCGTGATGTACATCATCGTCGCCATGGTCATGCTGCTGCGCGGTTTTGCCGACGCCATCATGATGCGTTCCCAGTTGGCCATGGCCACCGAGGGTTCGCCGGGCTACCTGCCTCCTGAACACTATGACCAGATCTTCACCGCTCACGGTGTGATCATGATCATCTTCATGGCGATGCCATTCTTCACCGGCCTGATGAACCTTGCAGTGCCGTTGCAGATCGGCGCGCGTGACGTTGCCTTCCCGTTCCTGAACTCCCTCAGCTTCTGGCTGCTGGTGTCCGGCGTGGTGCTGATCAACCTGTCCCTGGGTGTTGGTGAGTTCGCCAAGACCGGTTGGGTTGCCTATCCGCCTTTGTCGGGCCTGCAATACAGTCCGGGCGTGGGTGTGGATTACTACATCTGGGCGCTACAGCTATCCGGGCTAGGTACGACGCTAACGGGGGTCAACTTCCTGGCCACCGTGCTGAAAATGCGTACCCCTGGCATGAAGCTGATGGACATGCCGATCTTTACCTGGACCTGCACCTGGGCCAACGTCCTGATCGTGGCTTCGTTCCCGATCCTGACCGCTACCCTGGCACTGCTGACGCTTGACCGTTACATGGATTTCCACATTTTCACCAATGAACTTGGTGGCAATCCGATGATGTACGTCAACCTGTTCTGGGCGTGGGGTCACCCTGAGGTTTACATCCTGATTCTGCCGGCGTTCGGTATCTTCTCCGAAGTCGTTTCGACTTTCTCGGGCAAGAAACTGTTCGGCCACCACTCCATGATCTACGCATCGGGCGCGATTTCGATCCTGGGCTTCATGGTTTGGCTGCACCACTTCTTCACCATGGGCTCGGGTGCCAGCGTTAACGCCTTCTTCGGTCTGGCGACGATGCTGATTTCCATCCCGACGGGTGTGAAGCTATTTAACTGGCTGTTCACCATTTACCAAGGCCGTCTGCGCTTCACCAGCCAGGTGATGTGGACCCTGGGCTTCATGGTGACCTTCGCCATCGGCGGCATGACCGGCGTACTGCTGGCCATCCCGGGTGCCGACTTCGTTCTGCACAACAGCCTGTTCGTGATCGCGCACTTCCACAACGTGATCATCGGCGGTGCGGTATTCGGTTACATCGCCGGCTTCGGCTTCTACTTCCCTAAAGCGTTCGGCTTCAAGCTGCACGAAGGTTGGGGCAAGGCAGCGTTCTGGTTCTGGATCACCGGCTTCTTCGTTGCGTTCATGCCGCTCTATGTACTGGGCTTCATGGGCATGACCCGTCGTCTGAACGCCACTACCAACCCTGAGTGGGTGCCGTACCTGTACGTCGCCATGTTCGGTGCGATCCTGATCGCCGTGGGTATCGCTTGCCAGCTGATCCAGCTCTACGTGAGTGTGCGTGACCGCAACAAGCCAGAGAACATGTGCGAACACGGCGACCCGTGGAATGCACACACCCTGGAATGGTCGACCTCGTCGCCACCTCCGTTCTACAACTTCGCCGTGCTGCCAAAAGCCGATGGCGTCGATCCGTTCACCGAAGCCAAGGAAAACGGTACCGCGTACCAGACTCCGGCCAAGTACGAACCGATCCACATGCCGAACAACACCGCGACCGGTGTGGTCATGGGTGCACTGCTGACCGTGTTCGGTTTCGCGATGATCTGGCACATCTGGTGGCTGGCAATCGCGAGCCTCGCTGGCACCGTGATCTATTTCGCGATCCACGCGGCCCGTGATGATCAAGGCTACTACGTGCCGGTCGACGTGATCGAGCGCATCGAAGCCGAGCAGCACAAGCGTCTGGTAGCGGCCGGTAAAGTCCGCGCCACCACCACCCGTGTTGAAAAATCGTTGGAACAGGCTTAAACCATGTCGAACTTAGTGACCAATGTTGGACACGCCCATGGTCATGACCATGGGCACGATGACCACCACCACGACTCGGGCGAGATGACCGTATACGGTTTCTGGCTCTACCTGATGACCGACTGCATTCTGTTTGCGTCGATCTTCGCGGTGTACGCGGTGCTGGTTAACAACGTAGCCGGTGGCCCGTCGGGCCACGACATCTTCGAACTGCCTTACGTACTGGGCGAAACCGCTCTGCTGCTGTTCAGTTCGATCACCTACGGCTTCGCCATGCTGGCGTTCTTCCGTGGCAACAAGAAGCAGGTCCTGGGCTGGCTGGCCATGACCTTCCTGTTCGGTGCCGGCTTCATCGGCATGGAGATCAACGAGTTCCACCTGCTGATCTCCGAGGGCTTCGGTCCTAGCCGTTCGGGCTTCCTGTCCGGCTTCTTCACCCTGGTCGGTACCCACGGTCTGCACGTGACCAGCGGTCTGATCTGGATGGCGATCATGATGTATCAGGTCAACAAGCATGGCCTGACGGCGACCAACAAGACTCGCCTGAGCTGCCTGAGCCTGTTCTGGCACTTCCTGGACGTGGTGTGGATCTGCGTATTCACCGTTGTTTACCTGATGGGGACTATGTAAATGGCTAACGCTCATTCCCACAATGGCCACGACGACGGCAGCCACGGCAGCGTCAAGTCCTACGCCATTGGCTTCATCCTGTCGGTCATCCTCACCCTGATTCCGTTCGGTCTGGTGATGTACCCGACACTGCCGAAGTCGATCACGCTGATGATCGTCCTGGCTTTCGCCGTGATCCAGGTGCTGGTGCACCTGGTGTACTTCCTGCACCTGGACCGTTCGGCCGCGCAGCGTAACAACGTGATTGCGTTTGTCTTTGCCGCGATTGTGATTGTCCTGCTGGTTGGCCTGTCGATCTGGATCATGTTCAGCATCCACACGTTCATGATGGCGAAGTGAGGTAAGTCCGGATGTCCTTTAAGCACTTTATCCAAATCACCAAACCGGGGATCATTTTCGGTAACGTGCTTTCTGTGGCAGGCGGATTTTTCCTGGCCTCCAAAGGGCATGTCGATCTGGCCATCTTCCTGGCCGCCATGATCGGCACGTCCCTGGTGGTTGCCTCCGGTTGCGTGTTCAACAACTGCATCGACCGCGACATCGACCTGAAGATGGAACGCACCAAGAACCGGGTGCTGGTCCAGGGCCTTATCTCCCTGAAACTGGCCCTGGCCTATGCGACCGTCCTGGGTGTCGTCGGCGTTGCGCTGTTGTACAAGGTGGCCAACCCGTTGGCCGCGTTGTTCGCGGTGATCGGTTTCGTCATCTACGTCGGCTTCTACAGCCTGTACCTCAAGCGCAAGTCGGTTCACGGCACGCTGGTGGGCAGCCTGTCGGGCGCCATGCCGCCGGTGATCGGTTACGTCGCGGTGAGCAACACCTTCGACATGGCCGCGCTGACCCTGCTGGTGATGTTCAGCCTGTGGCAGATGCCGCACTCCTACGCCATCGCGATCTTCCGCTTCAACGATTACCTGGCCGCATCGATTCCGGTGCTGCCAGTGAAGCGCGGAATCCAGGTGGCCAAGAAGCACATCCTGATCTACATCCTGGCCTTCCTCGTGGCGACCTTGATGCTGACCTTCAGCGGCTACGCCGGCATGAGCTACCTCGCCGTCGCAGCGGCCATGGGCATGTACTGGCTGTACATGGCCTGGACCGGCTACAAGGCAGTGGATGATACGGTCTGGGCACGCAAGCTGTTCGTGTTCTCGATCTTCACCATTACCGCGTTGAGCGTGGCGATGTCCCTGGACTTCAAAGTGCCGACCGAGTTGCTGCTGACGTACGCGCCTTAAGCGTCGGATGCTGAAAAGAAAAACCCCGCCCTTCGAGAGAAGGTGCGGGGTTTTTTGTTGGGGGATTTCTGGAGGACCGAGTTGCCAAGACGGTTCGTCAGGTAGGTGACTCCTCAGTTGCTTGACTATAGGCAAATTGCATATAGTTTGCCGATGCGAACTGTATTCTTTGAAACCTCCTCCTTCACTGCCACCGTTGGCAATTATCTGACGGACGATGAGTATCGTGCACTGCAAACCCATATGCAGCTGAATCCACAGGCGGGGGATGTCATGCCTCGCACTGGTGGCTTTCGAAAATTGCGCTGGGCGGATGGGCGTAGAGGTAAAGGTAGGCGAGGTGGCTTGCGGGTTATCTATTATTGGCTTATGAATGATGGCCAGTTCTGGATGTTTGCAATTTATGACAAAGATGAGCTTGAGAATTTGACTGCTGACCAAGAGAAAGCGCTCAAGAAAGCCATAGAAACAGAGTTGAAAGTACGAGGTACCCCATGAAAAAACGCGACCTGTTTGCAGAATTGATGCAGGGCGTTGATGAGATGGCGGCTCAACGCGAAGGCAAGATTACGTTGCGCAACACGTCCATTGAGGACATTCCTGCGCCAGAGGTGGGGGCGCAAGAGATCGTTGCATTACGAGAAAAATTACACATGTCCCAAGCTGTTTTCGCCAAGCGGATTCGAACGAGTCCCAGCACCTTGAGAAACTGGGAGCAGGAAAAATCCAAGCCTAATGCTCAGGCTGCCTTGTTGATCAGGCTGGTAGAGAAATTCCCGGATATGGTTGATCGCTTGGCAGTCGTCTAGTCGAGCATCGAAGACTTGCAAGACCCCGCTCTTCGAAAGAAAAGCGGGGTTTTTTATTCGGTTTTTCCGGTGGGTCGAGTCACCGCCTTTGCGAACAGGCTCGCTTCCACAATGATTTGTGCCGTGCACGCCCCAGGCAACGACACGTAAGCCCTGTAGGAGCTTCCGAAGGCTGCGATCTTTTGATCTTCGGCAATCTCAAATGCGCCAAGAATGCAGAGCAGAAGATCGCAGCCTCGTTGCACTCGACAGCTCCTACAGTGGGGCAGTCGGTTAATTGAGTGGGGTATCAAGCAACCGCAAAAACCGTTCGCGCACCAAGGTGTTATCGCTGTGGCCGACGTTGAAGCGCAGAAACTGACTGGCATTCGGGGCTTTGCTCAGCAAGGTGCCGGGGGCCAGTACCAGGTCGATGTCCAGGCCTTTTCTGGCCAGGGTTTCGGCGTGAAACCCTTCGGGCAATTGCGTCCAGATAAACAGCCCTTCGTGGGGCAGCGATGAAACCGAGCAACCGGCCTCCACCAGCCAGTTCGTCACCCGGCTGCTCGACTCGTACAGCCGATCCACCGTGCGCCGGGTGTGCTTGGCGTAGCTGCCATCGCTGAGCATGGCGCAGATGATCTGCTCCGCCAGTTCCGAGGTCATGCCGCCGCAGGCCATTTTCAGGGTGACCATGCGGGCTGCCAGTTGTGGTGAAAGCACCGCGAAGCTGACTCGGCTGTTGGCCGTCAGGGTCTTGGAGAATCCGGAAACGTAGCTGACATTGTCCAGCCCGCCCGCGGCCAGGCGTGGTGTCATTCGTTGTTGCAGGTCGCAGTACAGATCGTCCTCGACGATGTGGAAACCATAGCGGTGGCTCAGCTCCAGCAAGCGATAGACCTGCGCCGGTGAAAACGAATGTCCGGTCGGGTTGTGCAGGACGTTGTTGGTCATGTAGAGCACCGGGCGATGGGTGTTGACCAATTGCTCGAAGGCTTCCATGTCCATGCCATCAGCGCCACGGGCAATGGTGATGACCCTGGCGCCATGCAACGCCAGATTGGTGTGCATGGTGAAGTAGCATGGGTCGTCGAGCAGCACGGTGTCGCCGGGTTTGACCAGCAGGCGCATCAGCAGGTCGATGGCCTGTACGGTGTTGGCCGTGGTGACGATCTGCTCCACTGGCACTTCGATGCCCAAGGCCGATAGCTTGACCCGCAGCGCCTCGCGCAGTGGCAGGTAACCGGCGGCAACGCCGTATTCGCCCATTTGCAGCGAGGCTGCGCGCAGGGTGCCGCGCACAGCCTTGAGCAGCTCTTCGGCGGGCAGCCAGGAGGAGGGCAGGAAGCCGGCGCCGGGACGCAGTGCCCCCGTGTCCTGCAGCACCGCGCGACGGACCACGCTGAGGGTGTCTTGAGGTTGCAGGTCCGGGCCGCTCTCGGTCTTGAACGGGGTGCTGGAACGGTGCACGAAATGCCCCGACCCCTGGCGTGATACCACCAGGCCCTTGGCCCGCAAGCGGTCCAGGGCATCCACCACCGTGGACTTGCCCACGTTCATCAGCTCGGAGAGTTCGCGGATCGGTGGCAGTCGCGAGCCGTGGGGCAGGCCGCCCTGGCTGATCGCCGTCGACAACTGATCAACGATTTGCTGGACCAGCGGCACTCCCGGCTGGAACTCGATGGCGGCGATCACTGCGCGCTGAACCTGCATTTTACTGGTCTCTCCGGCAGTAAAGTTCGTTTGATTCTATACGAACTTGCTCTGATGAAATCAAGCGTCCCTCTCTACCATCACCTTACAGACTTTCCTGATTGTTCGTGCGCAACGCCCGGACAATCGCTGGTTCCAGAGGTGCTGCATGAGTGTTCAAACAACGGCCGCCGTTGCCAAACCGGTGATCAACATCCGCCTGTTCATGATCCGGATCATCACCGCCGTGTCGCTGTTCGCGGTATTGGGCAAGGCCAACGTCTGGCTCGACACGGCGACCAACAGCATCCTCGCCCTCGGTTATCGGGCCTTGCTGTTGCTGCTGCCGCTGACCTTGCTGGTGCTGGGGCGTCGCTCCTTGAGCGTGACCTTGCTGTGCGCCGCCCTCGGGCTGGTGTTGCTGGCGGTCACCCACAATCAGGGCGTGGTGATGTTTGCCGCGGCGTTGTTTGCCTACGGCATCGCGATTGCCGGTTACCTGATCAAGAGCGAAGCGGCGCAGACCAAGGAAGGCGCAGCGTACAACCGCGTCGCCATGAACATGGGCAGCCTGATTGCCGGCTTGATTTTGCTGTCGCCGCTGTTGACCCCGACCATGTTCTTTCTCGGTGCCGCGAGTTTCGTCCTGCTGTGCCTGCCCATCGCCATGGGCGCGACCTTCACTTCGGAACCGGTGGCGGCCAGTCCGGTCAGTCACGACGGCAGTGGCTGGCGCAACAAACTGCCGTGGGTGATCGCCGGGGTCATCATGGGCATCAAGTTGTTTGGGGTGTTTTCGATCCTGCCGCAAGCGATCCTGCTCGAGACCGGTGAATTGCCCGCCTGGTACGGCCTGATGCTGATCCTCAACAGCGCCGTGGTGGTGTTCGCCCAGGTGCCGGTGATGAAACTGATCGAGCGCACGGGGCGCTTCAAGGTGCTGGCGGTGATCGGGATTATCGCCGCAGGCTTTGCCGTGCTGTCGTCACCGGCCGCGTTCCATGTCGACACCCTGGTCGGCGCGCTGATCTGGGTGGCGTTGCTGTCCATCGCCGAATGCGCCTTCAGCTACCTCGATTACTTCTCGGTCAAGCAGAACAACATGTTCGTCAAGGAAGTGTCCCTGGGCGTCGGTGCCGGGCTGACCGTGTTGCTCATGCGGGTCGTGCCGCCACCCTATAACGCCTTGGTACTGGCTGCCATCGGTGCCGGCGGGATCCTGGCCTGGTACTGGTTCAACCGTAAATCCATTGCATCGCTACACGATTGAGATATCGCAACTTCGGTTTTCACTTTGCAGGTCGGGGGCATCATGAATACGACTTCTTGTGTCGTAGTGGTCGGTTACAACGGCAGTCGGGTCAACGACATCCAGAAACTGCGCGACCTGTGCAAGTCGCTCTACAACGCCCGGCTAATCTTGCTGGTCGAGCAGATTCAGCCCCATGACGATCAGGTGGCCGATCACGTTTGCAGCACGTCGTTCGCCGAGAAAGACGTGGCGGCTTCTCTTGAATTGGTGGTCGGTTGCCTGAACGCTGACCGCTGGAAATTGATCGGCGTGCTGCCGTTTTCCGACCGCGGCGTGTTGCTCGGTGCGGCCCTGGCCACTCATTTCGGTTTGCCCGGCATTACCCGGGCCGAGGCGCGGGCGGGGCTGGACAAGCAGATTTTCCGTCACCTCGAAGCGACGGCTGAAACCTCGCCGGAGGATTACCGCCGGGTGTATTCCGAACGGGTCGAGAGCCTGTCGCAATTGCGCGAACGGGTGGTCGAGCTGGGCGGCAAGGCGTTCATCAAACCGGCGTGCGAAGGGGCCAGCCGTGGCTGTCGGGTGATCAATCACCCCTCCGAATGCGATGAAGTCTGGCAAGCACTCAAGCCTTACCGCGAGGGCGGCATCGTCCTCGAAGAGTTGATTCAGGATGCCCGGGAATACAGCTGGGATTGCGTGGCCGGCAGCACCTGGGTCACCGAAAAGACCACCACCGAAGGTGCTTACCGCGCCGAGATCCAGCAAGTGGTGCCCGCACCGTTGGCGCCCGATGTGCAGCAGCGACTGATGTCCGCCGGCCGGCACATGGCCGATCTGGTCAGTGAGACCAATGGTGCATGGCACAACGAAGTGTTCCACAGGGCCGACCAACTCACCTCGGCCGTGGAAACCAACATGCGCCCTGGCGGCATGCACATCTGGGATCTGGCCAAACGCGCATTCGTCGATTTCAACCCCTGGGAGCGCTGGGTGCGCTGGGCCGTGGAAGGCCGGATCGAGCACCACGAACCGGTGGCGCGCGGCTATTGCGGCATTCGTCTGCTCAGGGCGCCGGGAGGCGGAATCCTGCGCTCTACACCCGATATCGAAGCACTGGCCCGCGCGCTGGACATCGAGGTGGTGGAAGCCACCTTCGCCAAGCGCATCGGTGATTCGGTCAGCGCGTTGGTGAAAGACAACTTCTCGTTCATCGGCCACATCGTGCTGTTCAACGAGCACTACGGGCAACTCAGCAATGACCTGTTGCGCCTGGCCGAGGCCGTCGAGTCCAGGGTCGGGATCAACGCACCCGTGAGGGCCGTGGGTTAAGTCGGGTGCTGGGTAGCGGCGATCGAAGTTTTTTGCAGTATTGATCTAGAGGATTCTGACAATGATTGAACCCATGACCTGTGATGAGCGCTTCATCGCCCTGGCGAAGGAATTCGGTTTCGACATCTACGGCGAGAACACCGTTGGCGGGCATTACGCACCTCTGATTCGCCACCACGATGAACTGTACATCAGCGGCCTGGTGCCGCGCATGGAAGGCAAGATCCACTACCCCGGCCGGGTCGGGCTGGACCTCAGCCTGGCGGATGCCCAAGCGGCCGCCAGCATCAGCGCGTTGCGCGGTCTGGCGCTGATCGTCGATGCCATCGGTTCGCTGGATAAAATCAAGGCGTTGATCCGGATAACGGTGTATGTGAAATCCACGGCGGACTTCGTTGATCTCAGTGAAGTGGCCAACGGTGCCTCGGATGTCTTCAGCCATGTATTGGGCGACGTCGGCAAACATACTCGCACCACTGTGGGAGTCTATCAGTTACCGAAAAACGCGGCAGTGGAAGTTGATATGATCGCGGCGTTGCGACCTTCGGCTGTATAAACATGAATAGCCTGGCTTTACAGTTTTTAATTGTTCGCCTAGTGTCTGCTGACTTAAATCGCCAGGC
The DNA here is from genome assembly GCF_051216495.1 of Pseudomonas baetica. Classification (GTDB taxonomy): domain Bacteria; phylum Pseudomonadota; class Gammaproteobacteria; order Pseudomonadales; family Pseudomonadaceae; genus Aquipseudomonas; species Aquipseudomonas baetica_B. The sequence continues at coordinate 38,003 of NZ_JBPKAM010000023.1, forward strand.
AGTTGGAATTTGCGGATGAATAACATTCAAGGTGGTTTTTTTTCCTATAAGGGTTTTCGCCAGAGTTTGCAGCAACCCACTCCAAGTGCCCGGGTATGGAAAGACAGTGAACTAACGGATATGCGTCAGCGCCTGTCGGCCAGCGAGGTGGATATTGTCGCGCTGGCCCATGACAACAGCCTCGAAGGTTGCCGGCTGACCCCTGGGATGGCGGTGTCCATGCAATGGTTGATTCCGGGTGCAGTGCTCAATGGCCATGCCCATTCCTGGTGGCATTTGTTCATCATTCAGTCCGGCTGCGGCGAGTTGACCCTGGGCGATGCCGATGCGGTCAGCGTGAGCCCGGGCGACGTTTTGCTGGTTCCAGCCTGGACCCGCCACGGCTTCGTCAACACCAGCACCACCGAGCCACTGGCCATGCTGAACATGAGCAACATGCCGCAAATGGCGCAGCTGTCCAACCTGGCGACCGCCCCGGACTGATCTCCTTTTCCCAATATTCCCCTCCCCCTGTAGGAGCGAGCACGCTCGCGATGGTCGTTAACGATAACGCTGGGTGCCTGATACTCCGCGGCGTTATCGGTTCCATCGCGAGCGTGCTCGCTCCTACAGGGACGCAGGTTTTCCTGCGTCATCAACTTTCTGTATCCGTATAAACAGATAATTTCTGTATCTGTTCAGCGTTTAAACACCTAACTACGATCGCTTTCAATGCAACGGATTAGTGTGGTTAATGCAAGGGAGCGTTCTATGGAAAGTACGAAAATGCAATTGTACGTGGGTGCGGATTTTGTCAGTGCTTTTGCAATGTCGGCATTTGTGGCATTGAAAGAAAAGAAACTTTCATTTGATTTGGTAAAGGTGGATTTGAAAACGCGGGAAAACTACCAAGGTTTTTATCGTGATCTTTCTCTGACTTGCAAAATTCCAACGCTGGTTCATGAAAGTTTCGCGCTGTCGGAGTCCTCTGCCATCGCCGAATACTTGGATGAACTCTCACCAGGGCATAAAAAGCTGTTCCCCCAAGACATCCAGCAACGCGCCCGTGCCCGTCAACTGCAGGCCTGGTTGCGCAGTGATCTGCTGGTGGTGCGCAAGGAGCGTCCATTTGACCTGGTGTACTTCGGCAAGAAAGACAACCCGCTGTCCGATGACGCCAAGGCGGCGGTCGACCGTTTGTTCTTCGTGGCGGACCGCTTGCTGGAGGAGGGCGCCGAGCATCTGTTCGGCGACTGGAGCATCGCCGACACCGACCTGGCAATCATGCTCAACCGCCTGGTCGCCAACGGCGATCCGGTACCTGCGCGACTCGCGGCGTATGTGCGCCGGCAATGGGATCGCGACAGCGTTCGGGCATGGATGGACATAGAGCGCGTAGCGCCAGCCATCCTGTGATAACTGCCAGCCAGCACCAGGAGCGCTGCCATGCAAGGAATGTCGGAGCAGGAACGCTACAAGCCCTATAACTCACGCACCATCCGCGACACGCCGTACTGGCACAGGCTGACACCGGCCTTGCAGGAAGCCATGACGGTCGTGGCCCGGGTCATGCCGTTTCGCACCAATGAATATGTACTGGGAACGCTGATCGACTGGAACAACATCCCGGACGATCCGATGTTCCGTATGACCTTTCCCCACAAAGACATGTTGCTGCCGGATGAATATGTATCGCTCAAGCAACTGATCGAAGAGGATGACGCCGCGGCCATCAAGCGTCGGATCGAGGCGATCTGGCTGCGCATGAACCCGCATCCGGCCGGACAGCTGACGCACAACAACGCCATGCTCGACGGAAAAATCCTGCCGGGCCTTCAGCACAAGTACCGCGAGACCGTGCTGTTTTTCCCCGGTGCCGGTCAGACCTGTCATGCGTACTGCACCTTCTGTTTCCGTTGGGCGCAGTTCATCGGCGAGGAAGAACTGAAGTTCAACGCCCGGGAATCCCAGGAGTTGGTGAGCTACCTGCGGGTGCACTCGGAAGTGACCGATGTGCTGATCACAGGCGGCGATCCGCTGATCATGAACAGCCGTTCATTGGCCGGTTACATCGAGCCGCTGCTGGAGCTGCCCCACCTGAAAAGCATCCGCATCGGTACCAAGTCCGTGGCGTACTGGCCGCAGCGGTTTGTCAGCGACAAGGACGCGCCGGAGTTGCTCGAGCTGTTTCGGCGGATCGTCGCAGCGGGGAAAAACCTGTCGATCATGGGGCACTACAACCACCCGGTGGAAATCCGCCAGGACATCGCCCGGCAAGCGGTCGAACGCATTCGGTCCACAGGCGCGACCCTGCGCATGCAGGCGCCGGTGATCCGTCACATCAACGAAAACCCTGCCGATTGGGCCGACTTGTGGGCCGAAGGCGTGCGGCTCGGGGCGGTGCCGTATTACATGTTCGTCGAGCGCGACACCGGCCCCAGCCATTACTTCGCGATGCCATTGGCTCGGGCGTTCGAGATCTTCCAGGCGGCCTACCGCACGGTATCCGGGCTGGCACGCACGGTGCGCGGGCCGTCCATGAGCACCTTCTACGGCAAGGTGTTGATCAACGGCATCGAGACCGTGGCGGGGGAGAAAGTCTTCGTGCTGCAGTTTCTCCAGGCCCGGGATCCGCAGTGGGTGTTGCGCACCTTCTATGCGCGATTTGATCCGCAGGCCACCTGGTTCGACCAGTTGCGCCCGGCCTTTGGCGAGAGAGCGTTTTTCTTTCAGAACGAACCTGAGCTGTTGCTGGCTTCAGCGCCGGAATTGATACCGGTCCTGCTGCAAACGGCGTAGGGAGCTATTTGGAAACTGAGTCATGAAAACTGGGGAGACAAGGACATGAGCGGTATCCCGTTTGATCAACGCGAAGGATGGATCTGGCTCGACGGCGAGTTCGTCGAGTGGTCCCAGGCGCGCCTGCATGTACTGACCCATGGTTTGCATTACGCAAGCACGGTCTACGAAGGGGAGCGTGTGTACAACGGCAAGGTCTTCAAGTTGCGCGAGCACACCGAGCGGCTGTATCGCTCGGCGCAGTTGATGGATTTCGCCATCCCGTTCGAACCCGCGGAACTGGAAGCGGCCAGCCATGAACTGTTGCAACGTAACGATGTGGTGGAGGGTTATTTGCGGCCGGTGGCCTGGCGCGGCAGCGAGATGATTTCCACCTCGGCGCGTTTCAACAAGGTGCATGTGGCGATTGCCTGTTGGCAATGGCCGAGCTATTTCGACCCGGCGGCGCGAATGGCCGGCATTCGCTTGAAGACGGCGACATGGCGCCGTCCGCCACCGAGCAGCAGCCCCTTCGAAGCCAAGGCGTCAGGGCATTACCAGATCGCCACGCTGAGCAAGCACGATGCGGAAAACAACGGCTACCACGATGCCTTGATGCTGGACTGGCGCGGGCACGTCGCCGAAGCCACCAGCGCCAACGTGTTCTTCGTCAAGGGTCGGAATCTGTACACCCCGGTGCCCGATTGCTTCCTCAACGGCATTACCCGGCAGACCGTCATCGAACTGGCCAAGGCTCTGGATTACCAGGTGATCGAAACCACGATTCTGCCTGCGCAACTGGGGGACTTCGACGAGTGTTTCCTGACGGGTACCGCCGCCGAAATTACGCCTGTACAGAGCATCGACGAGCAGCACTACCGACCGGGCAACGCTTGCCGCGAACTGATTGCCGCTTACACCTCCACCGTCAACGCCTGATAAAAACAGCCAGGAATCTCACCATGCCAAATCAAGGGATTGTTGCGTCCACACCTTACGTTTCGCTGGGCCATCGTCATGAAGAATTATCGAGCCGCGGCTGGACTGTGCTGACCCCCGGCGAATTCGCCCACGATGTTGTCGGCACACTGCGCGAGTTCGGCCCGGTCATTCCGCAATTCAACGGCCAGACCGCTTTCGCCATCACCCGCAAGCCGGGCTATGAAGACCTGCCGTACTCCCAGAGCATGAACGGCATCGGTCCGCATACCGAAGCGCCGGTGTATGGGCCGCCACCGCGTTATCTGGCGTTGCATTGTCATCATCAAGCCACGTGCGGTGGCGGTCACACGGGATTGGTAGACGGCTATCAGTTTTTAAAGTCGCTGGAACGCAGTGAACCTGAACTGCGCGAATGGCTCGATGACACGCCGGTGGAATTCGTTGCCACCGCCAAACCCGGCGAACCCGACCAGACCCGGGTCAAGGAATACATCCTGACGCCTACCGAGGACGGTGACATTTTCCGCTTCAGCTACAACCAGTTTCACTACGGCGACGTGAACCCGTCGAAGGATGACCTGCAGCAATCCCGGGTCGAAAACAGCACCTCGCCGCTGGCCAAATTTGCCGTGCTCGGTGAAGCGTATTTCGTCGAGCACAACATCCCGATTCTGATTCCCGATGGCTGCATGCTGATTTGGGACAATTGGCGAATGATCCACGCCCGCAGTCGGTACACTGACCCGGCGCGCCACCTGACCCGCTACTGGCTGGCCTGATTCTTCTCCCTTCATTTCATTGGCGTACCCGGCAGCGGGTACGCGTTCAACAGGTATCGCGTCATGCAAACAGCAATCGAGATCGCCAAGGTCGATCATCAACTGGTCGTGCGGCTCAATCAGGCCTGGACCCGGCGCGCCACGGTTTGCTCGCCGGAAAAGACAGCGGTCGATGACGTGTTCGACCCGTCGCGCCCGGACTACCCGGAGCGCATGGTGCCGTTTTTTAACCACCCGAAATTCCAGGCCTTGAGCGAAGAGCTCAAGAGCAGCGTGGTGACCTGGGGCTGGATCGGTTACAACCTGCGCACCGTGACCGCTGAGGAACACGTGGTCAATCCGGCGCTCAGTGTCATTGCCAATCAGTACCTGGGCAAGGACGACTGGCATTTCCGCGAGGCCATGCAACAGACCTTGATCGACGAGCACTACCACACGCTCATGCACCTGCGGGCCATCGAACGGACCAAGCTGGAGCGCGCCCTCGATCAGGATCTGGACTTGCCGCCGTCAGTCACGTACCTGCGACTACTGGCCTTGCGAGAAACCCTGGCCGAGCAATGGCAGAAGGACCTGGCGGCAATCACCTTTGCGGTGGTGGCCGAGATCAGCGTCAACGCCTATCTGGATCTATTGGCCGATGACCAGAGCATCCAGCCGCAAAACCGCCGTGTCGCCGAGCTGCACAACCGCGACGAATATGCCCATAGCAAAGTGCTCGCCGAAGTGGCCAAGGTCATGTACGCCAACATGCAGCCCACGCAGCGGGAATTTTTCGCACGTACCCTGTCGGTGGCGCTGAGCGCGTTTGTCGCCCAGGACTACTCGATGTGGGAAGCGATCCTGACGCAGCTCGGGGTGGCGGACGCTGCGCTGATCATGGCCGACACCCGCGAGAGCAACAAGAACGCGACGATCATGCGCGACTACAGTGGCCTGCATAAATTGGCGCAGGACCTGGGGATCAGCGAACTGATCGATTTCGATTTTCGCCCGACCCTCAAAGCCAACGCGGCGGCCTGAATCAGGAGGTGGCTATGTCAGTTCCCGTGTACGAAGTGTTCGCCATCCGTGTCGGCGCCAATGCCCAGCGCACCGCGAAGGAGAATTTTCTCTATGACGCCTGCTGCGGTGATCCGAATGCGCCGATGCCGCTGGATTACTATTTCTGGGTCATACGCAACGAGCAGCAAGTGATTGTCGTCGACACCTGTTTTCAACCCGCCACGGCAGATCGACGCAACCGCCAGATGTATCGCCTGCCGGAAGAATCCCTGCGCCAGTTGGACATCGATCCGACGCAAGTCGAGCACCTGATCCTCACGCATTTGCACTGGGATCATGCCGGTAACCTGGGGTTGTTTCCCAAGGCCACGGTGCATTTGCAGGAAGCGGAACTGCGTTTCTGCACCGGGCCGAAAATGACCCATCGCGCGGTGAACAAAACCTACGAAGTCGAGGACGTGATGTCCGCGCTGCCACCGCTGTTCGAAGGGCGCATGCGCTTGCACAACGGCACGGCCCAAGTGCTGCCGGGCGTCACGGTGCACGGGGTGGGTGGTCACACGCCCGGCAGTCAGGTGGTGCGGGTCAACACCGAACGTGGCTGGATCGTGCTTGCCTCGGACGCTGCGCACCTGTGGGTCAACATCCGTGAACGCAGTCCGTTTCCGATTCTCGATGACCTGGCGCAAACCCTCGAAGCGTTCACCGAAATCGATCGCCTGGCCGACAGTGAAGAACACGTCATTCCCGGTCACGATCCGCTGATCGCCGAGCGCTTCCCGCATTGGAATGATGACCCGCATATCATCTGCCTGCACCAATCCCCCTGGTAAACCCCTGTAGGAGCGAGCTTGCTCGCGATGGTCGTCAACGATAACGCTGGTAGCCTGATGCCCCGCGGTGTTCTGTCGTCCATCGCGAGCAAGCTCGCTCCTACAGGGAATGGGGTCAGCTTTGGTGTTTGAGGATTTGGCCAAGGGTTCGCAGCGCCTCGTCGATACGAGGCGAATACGGCGCCCCGCACCCAATCCGCACACAATGATCAAAGCGCTTGGCATTGGAAAAGATATCCCCAGGCGAGATCAGAATGCCGGCTTTTAGGGCGTCGTGGAAAAGGGCCATGGACGAATGTTCACGGGGCAACTCCACCCACAACAACGTCCCGCCCTGGGGATGGTTGACGCGTGTGCCTTGGGGAAAGTGGTGCAAGATCGCGGCGCTCATCTGCAGGCGCTGTTGCGTCAGGGTGTTCCTCAAGCGCCGTAGGTAACGTTCGTAGGACGGTGTGCCCATGAACGCGCTGACCGCCAGTTGCGACAAGGCTTCGCAGCCACGGGACTGGGTGTGCTTGAGCATTTCCACGCGTTCGTGCCATTTGCCGGCGCTGATCCAGCCCAGGCGCATGCCCGGCGCCAGGGTTTTGTTCAGCGACGCACAGTAGATCAGGCTGTCGTTGCGGTCCCAGTGCTTGAGCGTGGACAAGGGTTGCTCGGTGTCCACCAGGTCGCCGTAGGTATCGTCCTCGATCAGCACGGTGTCGTGGTCGGCACACAGTTGCACCAGTTGTGCCTTGTTGGCGTCGGGCATGATGCTGCCCAAGGGGTTGTGCAGGTTGGGCATGACGATCAGCGCCTTGATCCGTCCCGGACCTTGCAGCAATTGTTCGAGAGCCTGCAGGTTGATACCGCTGTGGATCGAGGCCGGGATCTCCAGTACCCGCAGGTTCAGGCTTTCGAGAATCTGCAGCAAACCGTAGAAGGTCGGCGACTCCACAGCCACGGTATCGCCCGGACAAGTCACCGCGCGCAACGCCAGATTGATCGCCTCGGTCGCCCCGTTGGTGATCACGATGCGTTCGGCGCTCAGATGGGTTTTGCTGGTCAGCGCTCGGCGGGCAAGGATGTTGCGCAGGGCGAGGTTGCCGCAGGTCGGCATCGCCGCATCGAGCAGATGCGGATCCTGACGCAGTGCCTTGATCATGTTGTCCTGCAAGGTCTTGAGCGGGTACAGCTGCGGCGCACAGTAGGCGCTGGCGAGATTGACCTTGATCGCTGCACGCTGACTGGCCTTGAGCACCGATGACACCTGCTCGTGAAGGCCCGCGTAGACCCCGTTATCCAATGGTGGCGGCGGGGCAATCAAGACAGGTTTGGCTGGTGTGTCGGGCTGACGAATGTAGTTGCCCGAACGCGGTCGGGCCTCCAGCACGCCATGGTCCTCCAGCTCCCGACAGACCTGCACGGCGGTCGACAGGCTGACCGCATGTTTCTCCATCATCAGCCGAATGGAAGGAAAGCGCTCGCCGGCTTTCAGGGTGCCGCTGCGGATGGCGTCCAGGTAGTGGTTGGCCAGCTGACGGTAGAGCGGAGTGCTGTTCATGATGACCTCGGCAGTCGCACCACTGAGGTCATTGGCTGGAAAGTGAGTAGGCGCTCCCCAACTTCATTCAGAGCAGGCTGACCCGTGGTGCTGTTGGGTGAAGGGAAGTACTGCCGTCGATACTGGAAGATTAATCGCCGATTTGCCCGAATCGCAGGCAATAAAAAAGCCCCGCGCTGGGCGGGGCTCGATGTTGGGTGCTTCGGAGAAATTAGTGGCGAGGGAGCTTGCTCCCGCTTGAGTGCGTAGCACTCACAAAAATCGGTAATAGCCGTCAGATTTTTGGGGCCGCTTCGCAGCCCAACGCGAGCAAGCTCGCTCGCCACAATTTGGCGTGCAGTCTGTTATTGAGCCGCAATGCTGTACCCATCAAACGCCGTCTGCTGTTGCAGCGCGGTGATGATGTTCTTGCGGTTGACGGCTTGTTCGGCGCCGCTGTTGTCCAGGAAGGTTTCGCTTTCAAGCTCGGCTTCTTCGCCTTCGCCAACAAAGCTAAACCCGAGGAACTCCAGGGCTTCGCGGTCAACGTTCAGGCGCGAACGCGGTGTGCGCAGGGGCAGGGTGACGCTGATGCCGTCCTTGCTGATGGTGAACACTTCGGCTTCTTTCTTGGCACGCGCCGCCTTGCTCTTGCCGCCGCCCGGATTGCTGATCGCCTGGTGCGTCTGGTTCAGCACCTTCAGCGCCAAACCGTAAACGATTTCCTGAAACGCCGGGTCGTCCTTGAAACTGGAGAGAATACGGCCAATGGAGAACTTGCTGCTCAAGTCTTCCAGGGCGGCGGTGTCGGCCGCTTCGGCATCCTTGAGTTGCTTGAGCTGACCCATCAGTTCATAGGCCTTGTCATCGTCGAAGCTGTCATGCGCCTGGCGGATCGCGGCGCGCAGCTCGCGGATCTGGTCGCTTTCGCGGCTGGATTGAAAGGCGTCCAGCACCATCTCGCTGATGGTTTTCGCCTGGGGTACGTGTTGTGAAAGATTGATGGAGTTTTCGTATTCCGCTTTGGACGACAGGGTGACGATGGTTTCAGCGGTGTTGGAATCGGACATTGAAATTTCACTACTTCGTTGAGCTTGAATAGGGGGAAAAAGCGTAGGGGCTTTTTCGGGCCGACTAATCTATTGGACCGGGGCGGCAATGTCACGACCCGGCTGGCCGCCGGTCAAGATTTTGCCTTTCTGTAGGAGCGAGCATGCTCGCGATGGACGAAAGAACAACGCGGGGTGTCAGGTTGCCAGCGTCATCGTTGACGACCATCGCGAGCATGCTCGCTCCTACAGGTTTTCGGTGTGCAAAAAAAGCCCCGCGTTCATGACGAAGCGGGGCTTTGTGTTGAGACCTGATCAGGAGTGCTGCAGCTTCTGCGCCCGCTTATCCGCCAGATGCTGAACCACCAACCGCCCGATCAGCACCAGCAGCGTCAGCGAGATCAACAACACCGAAATCGCCGCGACACTCGGGTCGACGTTGTCGCGCAGGCCGCTCCAGATGCGTTTTGGCAGGGTGTCGACGTCGACGCTGGTGATGAACAGTGTCACCGCGACCTCTTCCCACGACAGCGCGAAACTCAGCAGCGCGGTAGAGGCCAGGCCCAGTTTCAGGTTGGGCAGGATCACCATGAAGGTGGTCTGCATCAGGCTGGCGCCGAGGTTGCGCGAGGCCAGTTCGATGCGTCGGTCAATCTGGCTCAGGGCAACCAGCATGGTCACCACGCCGTAGGGTACGACCATGATCACGTGGGCGATCACCACGCCGGTCAGGGTGTCGTAGCCCATGCCCGGTGCCAGGCGACCGAGTTTGGTTTCCATGAAGTACAGCACCAGCGCGGAAATCACCGGCGGAATCGCCATCGGCAGCAGCACCAGGCCAATCAGCGCCGTGGCCAGTTTCGAGCGCATGTACCAGATGCCGAGGCTGAAGCTGGCTGCCAGCAAGGTGGCGATCACGCTGGTGGCGAAGGCGATGGTCAGGCTCTGGCTGATGGCATGGAACCAGTCAGGGTTGCTGACCAGCGCTTCGTAGTGACGCAGCGACCAGTTGCCTTCGGGCATCGACAGGAAGCGTTTGCTGGTGAACGACACCGGAATGACCGTCAGTAGCGGGAACAGCATGAAAGCCATGGCGACCACGGCCAGCAGCCGGGTGCTCAGACTTGTGCGATGAGTATTCATAGTTGTCTCAGCCTACCAATCGGTTCACGCGGGTCATTTTCAGCAGCACCCAGATCAATGCGCTGACCAGGAGCAACAGCACCACGCTCAATGCAGCCCCCAGGCCCCAGTTGCTGGTCTGGAACATTTGCAGGAACACGTACTCGGCGATCATCACCGTTTGCCCGCCGCCCAACAGCACCGGGGTGATGAAGAAGCCCAGGCAGAACACGAACACCATGATGAAGGCGCCGAGCATGCCCGGCAGGGTCTGCGGCAGCAGCACTTGCCAGAAGGTCCGCAACGCGCCGGCGCCCAGGCCGCGAGAGGCCATGAGCACGCGAGCATCCAGTTGACGCATGGTCGACAGCAGCGGGAACACCGCGTATGGGATCATCACGTGGAGCATGCCGATGACCACGCCGATTTCGTTGCGGCTCAGTTGCAGCGGCTGATCGATCAGGCCCATGCCCATCAAGCCGTTATTGAGCACGCCGTTGCTGCGCAGGGCGATCAGCCAGCCGAAGGCCCGCACCAGCACGGAAATCCAGAACGGAATGAAGATGCAGATCTCCACCACACGCTGCCAGAACGGCGGGCTGAACACCCAGCAGTACGCCAGCAGATAACCGATCACCAGGGCCAGCAAACTCACCGTCAGGCACAGGCGCAGGGTGCGCCAGAGCATTTCGATAATCGCAGGGTCCGTGGCGATGCGTTGGTACTGCTCGATGCCGGGGGTCGGCAGCGTGAAGCTCCAGCCGACCACGCCGAGGAACGGCAATACGTAGAACACCAGCAGCAACACCGGCAGCGGAAACAGCAGCAAGCCGCGCTCCAGGCCCGCCGAACTGAATCGGTGCTTGGGTTTGCTTAAGGTGGAAGTCATTGTCATGGTCATGATCGATGGCTCACTTGGACAGCCGCGTCAGATACTCTTCCAAGGCTTTGGAATAGTTGTCGGCGTACCACTGGGCATTGAGGGCGATCTGTTTTTTCAGGTTTTCTTCGGAGGCGCAGTTGGCTTCCAGCTGTTTGGCCGACATCAGCTTCTCGGTGGCACTGTTCGACGGGCCATTACCCAGCAATTCAAAGAGCTTGAGCTGGCCTTCCGGCTGCAACGCCTGCTGGATGAACTGCATGGTCGGTTGGGTGCCCGCCGGGTTGCCTTGCAGCACGGCCCAGCTGCTGGAGTTGATGAAGCCGTTGTCGAAACTCCAGCGCACACGGTTGTCAGTGTCTTCGCTGAGCAGCTTGGCGCGGGTGTGCCAGATCGCGCCCACCGACACTTCGCCATCGACCATCAGCTGCTGGCTCTCGGCGCCCGAACTCCAGAACGACAGCACGTGGGGCTTGATCTCGTCGATCTTCTTCATAGCCCGTGGCACGTCCAGCGGGTAGAGCTGGTCGGCCGGTACGCCGTCGGCCAACAGCGCCGCTTCGAGCATCCCGTTCATCCATTTGTACAGCGTGCGCTTGCCTGGGAATTTCTTCACGTCCCAGAAGTCCGCCCAGGTTTTCGGACCGTTGTCGCCGAACTTGCCACTGTCCCACGCCATCACGTAGCTGAACTGGTAGCTGGCGATGCCGAAATCGGAGGCCAGCGCCGGGGCCACCTGATCGCGCTTGATCACGTTGTAGTCCAGCGGTTGCAGGATCTTTTCCCGGCCCAGCACGATGGCGCTGTAGCTCTCGACATCGACCACGTCCCAGCTCGGTTGGCCGCTGGCCAATTGCGAGCGGATCGCGCCCTCGGTGGGGCCGGCGCCGTCGATGCGCACCTGGATGCCGGTGTTCTTGGTGAAGGTGTCGGTCCACGCCGATTTGAAGGCGTTCAGGGCGTCGCCACCCCAGTTGACCACGACCATCGGCTTGTCCGCCGACCAGCTGATGCCGCTGCGCAGTGCCAATGGCACTGCCGCCAGCAAACCCATGGCCTGGATGAAGGTGCGACGGTTGATCTGGCCGTCGCGGGCCTTTTCGATAAGCACTTCGATGCAGTCTTGTTGATGATCCTGGCGCATGGGGGCAAGTCCTCAAGCGGCGGGTGCCTCATTGGACACCGGCCTTTTTGTTGTCATTGGAAGAGCGCTTTGTGAGGCAAGTTGTTCAGGGCTTCAGGCCGGCAGCAGGAAGCTTTGCTGTACCGGCCAGCTCAGCCATACCGGCGCGCCGCTGGGCATTGAGGCGCCAGGATGATTGCCGTGTACGGACAGGTTGATCGGCAAGGTATCGCCACCGACCTTGAGCGCCAGATGGGTGCTGGAGCCCTGGTAGACCTTGTCGGTGAGCTGGGCGGGCATCACGTTGTAGCCATCGCGGGTCGGGCACTCGCTGTGCAATTCCATGTGCTCGGGACGCACCGCCAGCACGATCGGCTCTTTGCCCAGGGCGGTCGGGGCGACGGCGTGCAGCACGCTGGTGCCGCAGCGGCCGCTGGCGGTCGGGCCGTTGCGTGTCAGGCTGTCGAGCGGGAACAGGTTCATCTTGCCGAGGAACTCGGCAACGAAACGGCTCTCCGGGCGGTTGTAGATGTTTTCCGGGGTGTCGACCTGGGTCAGCTTGCCGTGGTTGAAAATCGCGATGCGCGAGGACAGCGCCAGGGCTTCGTTCTGATCGTGGGTGACGAACACGAAGCTGGTGCCAACTTGACGGTGGATGCGTTGCAACTCGGTTTGCAGTTGTTCGCGCAGGTTTTTGTCCAGCGCCGACAGCGGCTCGTCGAGCAACAGCAGTTCCGGTTCGAACACCAGCGCCCGGGCAATCGCTACGCGCTGCTGCTGGCCACCGGACATTTCGGCGGGCTTCTTGTGCATGTGTGCACCAAGACCGACCACCTCGAGGATGTGCTTGACCCGGCGATTACGTTCTTCCACCGGCACTTTGCGGATGCGCAGCGGATAGGCGACGTTGTCGGCGACGGTCATGTGCGGGAACAACGCATAACCCTGGAACACCATGCCGAAGTTCCGTTGCTCGGCTGGGCGCCTGATGATGTCGACGCCTTGCTCCATCAACTTGCCCGCCGTCGGGCTGAGGAAGCCGGCCAGGATCATCAGCAAGGTGGTTTTGCCCGAGCCGGAGGGGCCCAGCAGGGTAAGAAATTCGCCTTGGCGAACGTCGAGATCGACGTTATCCAGCGCCGCGAAACGACCGTAATACTGGCTGATACCTTGTGCGCTGAGCTGAATCGCTGAACGGCTGGACACTATCTGGTTCCTCTTTTTATTGCCCATCTGACGTACGAGGACGGATGCAAATCCGAAACGGGCTTTGGGCTTATTATTGTTAAAAATATCGCTACATCAATGGAATTATTTTGCAGGTATTGGTTAGTTTTATTACTCAATTTCCAATGGTTAAACGCCACCCTGTAGGAGCGAGCTCTGCTCGCGATGGTCGTCAACGAAAACGCGCGAATCCTGGCTCCCCGCGGTGGCCCAGCGTTTTTCGCGAGCAAGCTCGCTCCTACAGGTTTTGAGGTGTCAGAGGGTGTCCTGCCAGGTTTGGTGGGATGACTGTAGTTGGGTCTTGACCCAACTGCTGAACGCCTGCACCACCGGGCGCTCGGCCTTTTGCGGGTCGGCGGCCAGGTAGTAGCCGCGGTGCAGGTCGATGGTGATGTCGAACGGACGCACCAGCAGGCCCTTGGACAGCGCATCGCCGCTGATCAGGTTGTCGCCGATCGCGATGCCCTGGCCGGCAATGCACGCCGACTGCGCGCAATGCGCATCGGAGAACAAAATGCCGCTCACTGCGTTGACCCCCGAAGCCCCGGCAGCGGTCAGCCAGACGCGCCAGTCCGAATAGTCGGTCATGTGCAGCAACGGGAAGTTGCTCAGCTCCTGCGGATTCTTCAAGCCGCTCAGGGCGTTGATCAGCCGCGGGCTGCACACCGGGAAGAAGCGCAATGCGACGATTTCTTCAACATTCATTTCTGGCCAGTCGCCGATGCCATAGGCGATGAACAGGTCTGCGTTGGGGTTGTTGATGTCGTCCGGTGTGCGCGGCGAAATCAGCTGTAACTGCACCTGCGGGTACTGGCGCAAAAACGCACCAATGTGGTGGCACAACCAATAGGTGGCAAACCCCGGCGCGCAACTGACGCACAGCCGACCGGAGATTTCCTGGTCGTCGATCAGCTGACCGGCGTCGAGCAGGTTCAACAAGATCCCGTGCACTTCTCGCGCATAGCGTTCGCCCTGATACGTCAGGCCGATACCCCGGCCAATACGCTCGGTGAGCGGGAAGCCCACGCATTCCTCGAGCTTGCTGATCTGGTGGCTGATGGCGCTGCGGGTCAGGTTCAGTTCACGGGCCGCGACCGAGACGCTGCCCAGTCGGGCAACCGCGTCCAGGGCGCGAAGGGCTGTCATCGAGGGAAAACGCATAACTCATTCCGCTTAAAGGTTGGAAAAGACAGTTCGGTTCGAACGCAGTCCCTGTGGCGAGGGAGCTTGCTCCCGCTCGACTGCGCAGCAGGCGCAAAGCTCGACGAGCGATGCAAATGGGGCCGCTGCGCGACCCAACGGGAGCAAGCTCCCTCGCCACAAGGTTGTGTTTGATCTTACGTATGGTGACGTAAATCGAACAGTCAGGCCAAAAAAAATCGATTGTTGTATCGGTTGATTCAACAATACTAGCCCCACTTGTCATCGGGCCGGTTGGCCCATCTGCAAAGAGGTGCTGCATGACCACGTGTGCCCAGGCGCTTGTTCAGTTGCTGGAAGGCTATGGCGTTGAACACGTCTTCGGCATTCCCGGCGTGCACACCGTCGAGCTTTACCGTGGCTTGCACGGCAGTCGCCTCACGCACGTCAGCCCGCGCCATGAACAGGGTGCCGGGTTCATGGCCGACGGTTACGCCCGTGCCAGTGGCAAACCCGGCGTGTGTTTCATCATCACCGGCCCCGGCATGACCAATATCCTCACCGCCATGGGCCAGGCCTATGCGGACTCGGTGCCGATGCTGGTGATCTCCACCTGCAACCGCCGCGAACACCTGCGTTTGGGCCATGGTCACCTGCATGAACTGCCTGATCAGCGCGCCATGGTCGCCGGCGTCTGTGCCTTCAGTCACACCGTGCAGCACCCGAATCAATTGCCGGAAGCGCTGGCGCGGGCCTTTGCCCTGTTTGGCTGTACGCGACCACGCCCGGTGCATATCGAGATTCCGCTGGATGTGCTGGAGATGTCCGCCGACGGTCTGGACTTGAGCCCACGTCCATTACCGGCCGCGCCGGCTCCGGCACCCGAGGCCATCGATGCGGCCATCGCGTTGATCAACCGCGCCAAACGCCCATTGATCCTGGCCGGCGGCGGTGCCCGTCGCTCCAGTGAGGCCCTGACCTTGCTCGCCGAACGCTTGCAGGCACCGGTGGCGTTGACCACCAACGCCCGCGGCTTGCTGGCGCCGGAGCATCCGTTGCTGCTTGATGGCGTACAGTCGTCGGCCCACGGTCGCGAACTGTTCGCCGAGGCCGATGTAGTGCTGGCCATCGGCACGGAACTGGGTGAAACCGACTACGACTTTTTTGGCCTTGGGCCCCTGGCGTTCAAGGCGCCGTTGATTCGTCTCGACATCGATCCATTGCAGGTGCTGGGCGTGCAAACCGCCGCCGTGGGTTTGCTGGGAGATGCCGAGCAAGGTTTGCGTGCACTGCTGGCGCGCCTGCCGCAACGTCAGGCCGATCCCGAGTGGGCGAGTGAGCAGGTCACGCGAGTCAACGCGGTCGAACACGCTGGCTGGAGCGCGAAGCAAAGCCGCCTGCAGGCGCTGCTCGATACGGTTCGCGACGCCTTGCCGCAGCCGCTGATCGTCGGCGACTCAACCCAACCGGTGTACCAAGGCGCGCTGGGTTACCGGGCCCCAACACCCAACAGCTGGTTCAACGCCGGCAGCGGCTACGGCACCCTCGGCTACGGTTTGCCCGCTGCCATCGGCGCCAAACTGGCCCGGCCGCAGCGCCCGGTGGTGGCGTTGGTGGGCGATGGTGGTTTGCAGTTTTCCAGCGCCGAACTGATCGCCGCCAAAGAGGCCAGCGCTGGCGTGATCCTGCTGCTGTGGAACAACACCAGCTACGCCGAAATCCGCGATTACATGAATGCCCGAGCGGTGCCGTTGCTCGGTGTGGACATCCTCACCCCTGATTTCGCGGCCCTCGCACAAAGCTGCCACGTCGCTCATCACCGGGCGGGCGATCATGCCGGTTTGCGTGATCTGCTCGGCCGGTTAGGCAGCAACAGCGAGCCGGTGATGATCGAGCTGGATGCCGCGGATTTCCTTAAGGATTGAGCTCTGCTCGTTAGAACAACAAAAAATTCAGGTTCCGAACAGCGCAAAGCGCGAGGGACCTTTCAACTGCCCTGAACTCGAAGGTGGCTTACATGGCTGAGTCCGACAACTTTTCCTCGACCCATTCCACGCAAGGTCGCTACGCCGATCTGATCCTCGCCAACGGTCGCATCTATACCCAGGATCCGGCCAACCCGTGGGCCGAGGCCGTGGCGATCCGTGACGGCAAGTTGATCGGTGTCGCCAGCCTGGACGCGCTTCAAGCGTTCAAAGGGCCGAACACCGTGGAGCATGATCTGCAAGGCGCGTTCTGCATGCCGGGCCTGCATGACATGCACACTCATCCCGACCTTGCCCTGGCACCGCGCTACGCCGACGACCTGGACGTGGGCATCGAAGACCCGACGCCCGAACAACTGCGCGAAAGCATCCTCGCCTATGCCGACAGCCATCCTGGCGATGGCTGGATCTACGGCCAGTACTGGGTGCGCTACACCTTCCGCGAAGCCGGCCTGACCCCGGGCCGCGCCTGGCTCGACAGCGTCATGCCGGACCGTCCGGTGGCGCTGCTGGACCGCATGTGGGGCACCATGATGGTCAACTCCAAGGCCCTGGAACTGGCCGGCATCGACCGTCACACGTCCGACCCGCGCAATGGTTATTTCGAGCGTGACGAACTGACCGGCGAACCCACCGGCCTGATGATCGACGGTGCCTACGCGATGATCCACGCCGCGATGCCGCCGACGCCGGTCAGCGTGTTGCGCCGTGCCTATCGCGATGGCGTGCATTTCCAGAGCTCCCGTGGCGTGACGGCGAGCAAGTACGTGCACGTCTGCGAACAGCGCCTGCAAGCCTTGAAGGAACTGGACGACAGCGGTGAGCTGACCGTGCGCATCGAAGCGGCGATCAGTTGGCAGGACGATATCTTCCCGGTGCGTCGTCGTTGGGAGCTGCTGGCCGGCGAGCGTCACTACTACCGCAGCGCACGCCTGAGCGCCAACGCGGTGAAATTTCACTTCGACGGCACGGTCGAGCCGAAATCTTCGTACCTGCTGACCCCATGGCCAGAAGAGAAGAGCTGGCGCGGCAAGCTCAACCTGACCCCGGAACACATCACCGACATGGTGGTAGACATGGACCGCAAGGGCATCCGTGTGATCGCCCACTGCACCGGTGACGGCGCCTCGGACGTGTTCCTCGATGCCGTGGCCGAAGCCCGTCGTCGCAATGGATTCAGCGGTGTGCGCCACCAGTGCGCCCACAGCACCTTGCTGCATCCGGGCAACCTGCCGCGCTTCAAGGAACTTAACGTCATCGCCGAGTTTTCCCCGGCCGCGTGGTATCCAACGCCATTCGCCAGCGGTGCGCGTTCGGGCTATGGCCAGGAACGCCTCAAGCGCATCTATGACTTCAAAGGCGTGCTGGAAGCGGGTGGCACGGCGGTGATGGGTACCGACTGGCCGGTGGCGTCCATCGACCCGTGGCTGGCGCTGGAAACCATGGTCACCCGGCAGAATCCGTGGAACGACGACCCGGCGTGCTTCGGCGAGCCGATCAGCCTTGAACAGGCGCTGAGCGTGATCACCCGTAACGGCGCCGTGGCCATGGGCCTGGAAAACACCACCGGCAGCCTGGAAGTCGGCAAGTCGGCGGATCTGATCGTCATCGACCGCGACCTGTTCGCCGAGCCTGCGCGCAATTACATCCACCAGACCAAGGTGCTGCTGACCTTCGTCGAAGGGCAACTGGTCTACGACCGCCATTCGACCCTCGAAGCGTCGGGGCTCAAGGCGGTCTGGCAGGGTGAACCACCGATGCTGGAGGGTAAGGATCAATGAGCACGCCACGCATCGCCGTGACCGTCGTCTCGGGATTTCTCGGCGCCGGTAAAACCACCTTGCTCAACCGCATGGTGCGCCGTGCGGAGGGCAGCCGACTGGCGGTGATCGTCAACGATTTTGGCGAGCTGAACATCGACGCGGCCATCGTCTCGGAAGTGACCGACGCGGTGTACAGCCTGCAAAACGGCTGCATCTGCTGCACCGTGCAAGAGGATTTGCTGGCGCAGCTCACCACAATGGCGCAGTTGCAGCCACGGCTGGAGCGCATCGTCATCGAGTGCAGCGGCGTGTCCGACCCGCAACGCATCGTGCAGACCCTGGCTTACCCGCAACTGCGCAGCCAGATGCAACTGGACATGGTGATCACCGTGGTCGATGCCACCCGCCATCTGCAACTCGAAGGCGAATACGCACGGCTGGCCCGGGCGCAGGTGGCGGCTGCCGATTTGTTGCTGCTGAACAAAACCGACCTGGTCGACGAGCCGCAGTTGCAGGCGCTGCGCAACGCCCTGGGCCTGCGCACGCGCATCCACGAAAGCGTGCAGGCGCAGTTGCCCGATGCGCTGTGGCTGGACACCGATCTGGAGCTGGAACCGCGGGCGCAGAAGCCGCTGACGAGGGTGTCCGACGGTGATCACAGTGAGATGTTCAGTAGCTGGTTGTGGCAGAGCACCGAGGCGCTAAGCGTCGAGGGCCTACGGGCCTGGTTGCAGGCACTGCCGAGCGATGTGTTTCGGGTCAAGGGATTGGTGGTACTGGCCCAGGGTGGCAAGGCGCATTGGCTGCAACACGTCGGTACCCGCAGTCAGTTTTCGCCGGCCGCCGATGAGGCCCAGGGCAGCACGACGCGGTTGGTGTTTATCGCTCGCCGTGGTTTCGAGAACTGGGAAGCATTGGGACAAGGCCTGGAGGCTTGCATCGTGAAAGAGGTGACCGGGGCATGAATCCAGTTGAACAACGTTTGCGCGAAGAACTGGCGGCCTGCTATCGATTGATTGCGCATTTCCGCATGACCGACCTGATCTTCACCCACATCTCGGTGCGCTTGTCGGGGCCGGAACATCATTTTCTGATCAACCCTTACGGGCTGATGTTCGATGAGATCACGGCGTCCAATCTGGTGAAAATCGACCTGAACGGGGAGGCGGTCGAACCGTCGCCGTATCCGGTCAATCCCGCCGGTTTCGTGATCCACAGCGCGATTCACGCCGCCCGTGAAGACGCCCAGTGCGTGCTGCACACCCACACCAAATCCGGCTGCGCGGTGGCCGCATTGAAGTGCGGGTTGCTGCCGGTGAACCAGATTTCCATGGAGTTCTACGGGCGGGTTGCTTACCACGACTACGAAGGCGTGGCACTGGACATGAGCGAGCAGCAGCGCCTGGTGGCGGACATGGGCGACAAGCCGGTGTTGATGCTGCGTAACCATGGCTTGCTGACGGTCGGCGAGACGGTTGGCCAGGCCTTCATGCGCATGTATTACCTGGAAAAGGCCTGCGACATTCAGTTGGCGGCGCAAGCGGCGGGGGAGTTGGTGTTGCCACCAGTAGAAGTGTGTGAACACACCGAGCGCCAGTTCAATGACCCAGGACGACCGCTGGAAGAAGGCGAGCTGGCCGACCCGGATGCGATGCAACTGGCCTGGACTGCATTGCTGCGAATGCTGGAGCGGGTGGCGCCGGGGTATCGGGATTGATCCAGGCCCTTTAATGAATTGACTGGCCCCATCGCGAGCAAGCCCGCTCCCACAGGGTCAGTGGGTGTACGCAAAAACTGCGAACACCAAAAAACACTGTGGGAGCGGGCTTGCCCGCGAAGGACGCGCCACGGTCTATCAGGCTTGTCCCGGTGTATTGAGGTTCATCGAACGCACGGCCAATGCCGATGCCGTCGCTTCATCCACCGCCAGCGAGAAACGAAACGTCGCCCCGCGCCCCGGCACATCGATCAACTGAATCTCCCGCCCGTGCAGCTGCAGGATGCGATGCACAATCCTCAACCCCAACCCACCATCGCGCCGCGCACCGCCAATGTTGAACGGCCGCAGGAACAACCCTTCGCGCAGTTCCGGTGCGATGCCCGGCCCTGTATCACTGACGGTGACTTCGATAAAGGCACCTTGGGGGCGCAGGCTCAGTTCGATTTCTCCCCCTTGCGGCGTATGACGCAGGGCGTTGTCGAACAGATTGGTCAGCACCCGTTCGATCAACCCCAGGTCGGCGCATGCCACCGACACATTGGGGGCAAAAGTGGCCTTGAGTTCGACCTGCCGCGACTCAGAGGTGAGTTCGAATTTCTGGAAAATGTCCTGGGCCAGATCGGTCAGGGAAAAACGCTCCAGCACCGGCTGCACGAAGCCGTGCTCCAGGCGTACCAGTTCCAGCAATGACTGCGCCAGACCGCCGACCTTGCGGCTTTGATCCAGCGCGATGCCCAGGTAGCGGCGGCGGTCGGCGGGGGACAGCGTGGCGTCCTTGAGTGACAGCGTTTCCAGATAACCGTGCAGCGAGGCCAGCGGCGTGCGCAGGTCGTGGGAAATGTTCGCCACCAGTTCGCGGCGTTCCTGGTCCTGGCGGGTCAACGAGCGCCACTGTTCACCGAGGCGCGCCTGCATCTGTCGGAACGTGGCGTCGAGGATGGCGATTTCATCAAAGCTGCCGTTTTTTTCCAGCGGCGCGGTTGTCGGTGGCGTGACCGGGACGCCGTCAATGTCGAAGCGGCTCACGGTATCGGTCAGGCGTCGCAGCGGCCGCGTGATCAGGGCAAACGCGGTGAGACCGGCAATCAGACACAACAACGCCACCAGACCGATGGACAGCAGGGCGGTGTTGAGGGCGGCGCTGGTGGCCCCGCGTTCGGCAAGGCGGTCGTGATCCTCACCCAGCAGCACCACGTAGAGATAACCCGCGGGCTTGCCATTGACCTTCAGCGGCGCGGCGCTGAACACCTTGCGCGCATCGACGCTGCGCGGGTCGTCGCCAAGTATCGGCAGGGCATCGCCATCGAGCAGGCGCTGGATCGGTGCCAGATCGACCTGTTGCCGGTGTATCCGGCCCTCGGGCGCGGCGCTGCCGACGATCTTGCCTTCGGTGTCCAGCAGGTACACCTCGACGCTGGGGTTGACCTGCATCAGCTTGCTGAACAGATCGCGCACGGCATCGGGCATCAGCCCCTGGGTGTCCATCAGCACCGTGTCGCGGGCAATGTGTTGCGCCAGATCCCGGGACAACCCTTGCACCACTTCCTGCTCATGCATCTGGTTGGAGCGCACCTGCAGCCACGCCGAGGTGCCGCAGCACACCAGCAACAGCACGGCGAACACCAGCGACAGGCGTTGTGTGAGGGTCAACCTCATGGCTGTGGCTCCTCATTGGAGGCGAATTTGTAACCGCGACCCCACACCGTGAGGATGCGCGCCGGTTGCGCCGGGTCGGCCTCGATTTTCGAGCGCAGGCGATTGATGTGGGTATTGACGGTGTGTTCGTAGCCTTCGTGGCTGTAGCCCCAGACGGCGTTGAGCAGGTCCATGCGCGAAAACACCTTGCCCGGCTGGCGGGCGAAGAAGTACAGCAGGTCGAACTCCCGTGGCGTCAGGTCCAGGCGTCGACCGTCGAGGGCCACTTCGCGGGTGATCGGGTCGATGGCCAGGCCGTCGATGTTCAGGCTGCCGGCGTCCATCTTCAGGTTGCGTGCCATGGCGTCGACCCGGCGCAGCAGGGCTTTGACCCGGGCCACCAGTTCGAGCATGGAAAACGGCTTGGCCAGGTAGTCGTCGGCACCCAGTTCGAGGCCGAGAATCCGGTGCACTTCGCTGGAGCGGGCACTGGTGATGATGATCGGGGTGTAGCGGGCCATGGCGCGGGCACGCCGGCAGATTTCCAGGCCATCGACGCCCGGCAGCATCAAATCGAGAATCAGCGCATCCCAGCTTCCTTGCTGCAACAGGCGCATGCCTTCAGTGCCATCGGCACAGTGCACCACCTCGAACTGCTCATCGCGCAGATGCAGGCAGATCAGGTCGGCGATGTGCAGGTCGTCCTCGACCACTAGGACGCGTTTGCTCTGTTCCATCTACTCATCCTTCGGCCAAAGAGCTCAATACCGCTCGGCTATGGTGCAAAAACTGTGGGAGCGAGCCTGCTCGCGATAGCATCATCTCAGTCAACGGTGATGGTGGCTGTGCAATCGTAATCGCGAGCAGGCTCGCTCCCACAGGGTTTGTCATGACGCATTGTGCGGTGTTTTCTGCGCCCGAGTTATCACGAATTGTTTAACTTCCCGTGAGGATTTGGCGATCAGCCCAAGCTTAGGCTGAGTTCCATGACAGGCCTTCAGGACTTTCGGAGACGACCATGTTCTCAAGACGACAATTTCTTGTAGCAAGCGGCGGATTGGGCGTTGCAGCCCTGGCCCTTGGCGTATTGCCGAAGTTTACCGCTCAAACGGCGTTGATTAGCGAAGCCGATGCAGCAGAGGTGTTCGAAGTGACCCATACCGACAGCGAATGGCATGCCATCCTCAGTGACGAGCAGTACCAAATCCTTCGAGAGGAAGGCACCGAGCGAGCCTACAGTAGCCCACTGAACAACGAGCACCGTGAAGGCACCTTCGTCTGTGCCGGTTGCGATCTGCCACTGTTTTCCTCGACGACCAAGTTCGACAGCCGCACCGGTTGGCCGAGTTTCTGGGCGCCGCTGGACAAGGCCGTGGCCACGCGCCAGGACCGTTCTTTCGGGATGACGCGCGAAGAGGTGCACTGTCGGCGTTGCGGCGGCCATTTGGGGCATGTCTTCGATGACGGGCCGAAACCCACCGGGCTGCGCTACTGCATGAATGGCCTGGCGATGAAATTCGAACCAAGGTCGATCTGATCCTCAAGACTATTCAGGAGCCCGTCCCATGAAACGATTATTCACCTGGCGCACGGTATTGGCGCTGGCTGCCGCCGGTGTCATCGGCCAATGCGCGGCGTTCTCTTTCGGCGGCGCTGAAGAAGCGGTGATCATCCCGCCACCGACCCTCGACGAAATCACCCAGGCCCGCAGTGAAACCGCAGTCTTCGCCGGTGGTTGCTTCTGGGGCGTTCAAGGGGTGTTCCAGCATGTCAAAGGCGTGAAAAATGCCGTCTCCGGCTATGCGGGCGGTGCAGCCAATACCGCGCAATACGAGCGTGTCAGCGGTGGTAATACCGGTCATGCGGAGTCCGTGGAAGTGACATTCGACCCGAGCCAGGTCAGCTACGGCACCTTGCTGCAGATCTACTTTTCGGTGGCCCATAACCCGACCGAACTCAATCGGCAGGGACCGGACACCGGCACCCAGTATCGCTCGGCCCTGTTCACCAAGAGCAGCGAACAGCAGCGGGTGGCACAGGCCTACATCGCCCAGCTCGGCGCGGCCCGTTCGTTCGACAAACCGATTGTGACCAAGCTTGAAAGCTACAACGGCTTCTACCCGGCAGAGGAGGAGCATCAGGACTTTCTGACCGAGCATCCGAACCATCCTTACATCGTGATCAACGATTTGCCGAAGGTGGCGGCGCTCAAACAGCTGTACCCGGATCGCTATCAGGAAAAACCAGTGTTGGTGAAGACGGGGATGTAAGGCGCTATCCGGAGATCACATTCTTGCCGGCGATCTTCGACCGATACAGGGCCTGATCGGCGCGGGCCATCAGGCCGGTCTGTTGCTCTTCATCAAAGCGCTGGACCACGCCGAAACTCATGGTCACCTGGAAGTCTCCCACCGGCAGTAAATCCACCAGGCCATGTCGAATGGTCTCGGCGAGGGACCTGGCCTCGGCCAGTGGGGTGTTGGGCAGGATCATGATGAATTCGTCGCCGCCCCAGCGGGCCAGCAGATCGCCGCCGCGCACGAAGCGTTTGACGTTGTCGACCACATGCACCAACGCCGCATCGCCCAGTGCGTGGCCATAGTGATCGTTGATGTTCTTGAAGTCGTCGATGTCCATGGCGATCAGCGACAGGGGTTCGCGAAAACGCTGGGCGCGCTCGCACGCCTGGGGCAGCACCTGTTCCAGGCGATACCGATTGGAAATGGATGTCAGTGCGTCGGTATGCGCCAGTTTGCGGTTTTCTTCGAGCTGAAGTTGCAGTTGCTGATTGACCCGGGACAGTTCCTGAGTGCGCTCATCAATCAACGCTTCCAGGGACTGATTGCGCCGTTCGAGCTCTTCGACCAGGCGCCGCTTGTCTTCGATGCTGCGGTGGGCGCCGACCATGCGCGCCACCGAACCGTCGGCATTGCGCGCCAGCACCTGGCCGCGGTCTTCGATCCAGATGTAGCTGCCGTCCTGTGTCCGGCAACGATACTCGGCTTGATACACCGGGCTGCGCTCGCTCAGGTGATCATCAAACCGGGCCATGACCTGTGGATAGTCTTCGGGGTGAATGATGTTTTCCCAGGTCAACACGCTGTTATCCAGCGAGTGCGGGGAATAGCCGAGCATTTCGTACCAGCGGGCGTTGCGGTACACGAAACCGGTGTTGGCGTTCCAGTCCCAGATGCCGTCGCTGACCAATTCCAGGATGGTGTGCAGCATGCCGTCATTCATGTCCGACACATTGAACTTCAATGGTTCGATGTTCGATGCCTCGCCCATCGCTGCTCTCCTTGCTGCTCTGATATCAAAATCATGTGTCACGCAGAGTAGTGCATGGCGTATTCGCCCGGCTAGTGCTTACCCCACATCCCCAGGGCGAAGTCGACGAAACGACGCAGTTTCGGCAGACGGTAGCGGTCCTGGGCGTAGACCAGATGCATCGGTCGGCTCGGCAATCGATAACGCTGCAGCAGGGGCACCAGCGTGCCGTCCTCGAGGTCTTGTTCCACCAGCGCATCGGGCACCATCACGATGCCCATGCCGGTGCGTGCCGCTTGATGCAGGCCCGCCGAACTGTTGATCACCATTGGACCGCTGACCGCCACCACGATCTCGCTTTCAGGGCCATTGAGGCGCCATTGCCGCGCCACCGATTGCCAGTCATCGCCTGCCGGATAGGCAAACGCCAGACAATCGTGGTGCTGCAGATCTTCCGGTTTCTCCGGGGTGCCGCGTCGCGCCAGATACGCCTTCGAGGCACACATGGTCAGGGTGTAGTCGATCAGCGGGCGGGCGATCAGGTTGGACGGTTCGAGTGCGCCCAGGCGGAAGGCCACGTCGAAGCCATGATCCAGCAGGTCCGGGCGTCGATTGGTCAGCACCACGTCCAGTTTCACCCGTGGGTTTTGCAGGCTGAACTCACTGAGCGCTGGCGCCAGGCGTTCGGTGCCGAAAGTCAGTGGCGCGGTGATGCGCAGGGTGCCGCTTGGTTCGTCGAGGGTTTGCTCTGCCAGACGCTCCGAATCCGCCACTAGCCCCAGCACTTCAAGGCAGCGCTGGTAGTACGCGCTACCAAATTCCGTCAGGCGTTGGCGCC
The DNA here is from genome assembly GCF_051216495.1 of Pseudomonas baetica. Lineage (GTDB taxonomy): Bacteria > Pseudomonadota > Gammaproteobacteria > Pseudomonadales > Pseudomonadaceae > Aquipseudomonas > Aquipseudomonas baetica_B. The sequence goes on from NZ_JBPKAM010000023.1 coordinate 63,593, forward strand.
GTGTCGTACGGTTGATCAGGCGCACGCCCAGCCGCTGCTCCAGCGCCTTCAGGTGATTGCCGACCATGGTCGTGGACATTTCGCACTGCTGCGCGGCGGCGGTCATGCTGCCGGCCTCCACGACTCTTACGTAAACGGTCATTGCCTGGAATAGGTCCATTATCAAGCCCGGCTTTAAAATGATCGAAGTTTTGCGCAGTTTATCCAGCTCAGGTGGCTAACCATACTGCAAAAACACCGACAATTGATGGAGCCTGATGTCATGACCGCCACCTGCCTGATGAGCACTTACCAACCGCTGGCCTTGAGCTTCGAGAAAGGCCTGGGCACGCGACTGTGGGACCGTGCCGGTCGTGAGTACCTGGATGCGGTGGCTGGGGTGGCGGTAACCAATGTCGGCCATTCCCACCCGAAGATCGTTGCCGCCATCAGCGAACAGGCCGGTTTGCTGCTGCACACCTCCAACCTCTACAGCATCGACTGGCAGCAGCGGCTGGCGCACAAGCTCACTCATCTTTCCGGCATGGACCGGGCGTTTTTCAACAATTCCGGCGCCGAGGCCAACGAAACGGCGCTGAAGATCGCGCGATTGCATGGCTGGCGCAAAGGCATCGAACAACCGCTGGTGGTGGTCATGGAGAACGCCTTTCACGGGCGGACCCTCGGCACCTTGTCCGCCAGCGACGGCCCGGCCGTCAGGTTAGCGTTCAACCAACTACCGGGGGATTTCATCAAGGTGCCGTTTGGCGACCTCAAGGCGTTGGAGCGGGTGCAACAAGCTCACTGGCCACGCATCGTGGCGATCCTGATGGAGCCGATCCAGGGTGAAAGCGGCGTGCAACTGGCGCCACCGGGCTACCTGAAAGCCGTGCGTGAACTGTGCAACCGGTTCGGCTGGTTGCTGATGCTCGACGAAATCCAGACCGGCATCGGCCGCACCGGTCAGTGGTTCGCCTGCCAGCATGAAGGCATCGTGCCGGACGTCATGACCCTGGCCAAAGGCTTGGGCAACGGCATTCCCATCGGCGCCTGCCTGGCACGCGGCCGGGCCGCCGAACTCTTCACGCCGGGCAGCCACGGTAGCACCTTCGGCGGTAACCCATTGGCGTGTCGCGTCGCTTGCACCGTGCTGGAGATCATCGAAGAACAAGGTCTGCGGGAAAACGCCCGGCTCCAGGGCGAACGGCTGCTCGACAGATTACGCACGGAACTGGCCGATCACCCGAACGTCTTGGCCATTCGCGGGCAAGGCCTGATGATTGGTATCGAACTCAAACAACCGATCCGTGACCTGTCCCTGATTGCCGCCCGGGACCACGGGTTGCTGATCAACGTGACGAGGGGGCAAACCATCCGCTTGCTACCGCCGCTTACGATTGATGAGCGGGAGGTGGAGATGATTGTCAGAGGGGTGAGTCGGGTGATTTCAGCCGCTTGAAATACATCCTTTGTAGGAGCGAGCTCGCTCGCGATGGACGTCAACGGTTACGCGGGGCATCAGACAGCCCGTGTCACCCATGCGTCCATCGCGAGCAGGCTCGCTCCTACAGGTGGGTGATGAATGCAGTGGTTTCAGTGCGGCACATCAATTGAAGTTTCGAACCGCCAAACGCGTCGAACAGCCGTTGATGCGCTGCAAATCCACTGGAGTCGTCACGCGTGCGGTAGCTTCCGGCCCACTCTAGCAAGGCGATCAACAACTCATCGTGCTCGTCCCGCTTCGCCTCGCGCTGGCGAATATTGGCGACACACTCCTCATCGGTAACACTCAGCCAGATCAACGCCGTCGCTCGGGGTAGTAGCTCAGTGACGATCCATCCGTAAACCCCCTCGATCACCCAGCGCTCTTCATCGGCCGCGATGCGCGCAATCACTAGCACTTCGTTGCGGGGACGAGCAATGCTGTGTTCGTCCGACAGCCAGTTGATCCGGTCGAGGTCGATCCAGGGGATCTGAAGCTGGCGCTTCATCCGGCTGGCCAGCCAGCTTTTGCCGGAGCCGGAATTGCCGATGATCAGGGTTCGAGTGAGATCCATGGGCGACACCGATCAAACCTGTGGGAGCGAGCCTGCTCGCGAAAGCGGTGTATCAGTCACTGCTGTAGGCGCTGATAAGCAGCATTCGCGAGCAGGCTCGCTCCCACTGGTTTTAATCATCGTCTTTCGGTGCAACCATCCGCGTCTTCGGCGCACCATTGGCATTGTGCTGAAAGATCTCCCGCGGCTGTCCTTTCTCATTAAAGAACACCTGCCCGATCCCTGCCGAATTCCACAGCCGCTCGCCCGCTTCAGCATGCTCGGGGATGTGCGGCACGATGCGCATGCGGCGCCGTTTGGTCAGCCAGTTCAGCGGCGAGCGGGGCGAGTACAACCAACGGTTGAGGCGGTCGAACCACTCAAGCAGCTTGGGCGGGAATTCGTTTTTGATGCCGCTGCTGGTGATCTGCCAGATGCGCGGCCCGGCTTTGCGATGTCGAATCAGCACTTCGTAGACGAAGGAATAATGCACATCGCCCGATAACACCACGTAGCTGCCCGGTGTACGCGAGTGTCGGAAAATGTTCAGGATCACCTGCGCCGCGCCGCGATGGGCCATCCAGTTTTCCGCGTCCACCAGCAACGGGTAACCGAACCAGCTGAAGACCCGTTGCACGGTTTCGATCAGCTTCACACCGAACACCGGCGCCGGGGACACGATGATTGCCGAGGGGTGATCCAGCAGTTCCTGTTGCAGTTCGCTGAGGGCTTCCCAGTCCAGCAAACCCGAGGGCTGCTTGAGGTTCATCTCGCTGCGCCAGCGCCGGGTGCGGGTGTCGAGCACGACCATGGCCGGGGTGGTGGGCAGGACGTAATGCCAGCGCTGAAACCTCAGCAGCTCATCAATCAACGCATCCTGCACGGCGCTGTCGAGATAGCCGTCGTGTCCGGTCGAGCTGAAACCCTCGGCTTTCTCCAGCACGGCGTCGAATGCATCCGGGTTATTGCCCCAGCCCTGACACAGCATGTACGCCAACAGCGCATTGCCGATGATGCGCTTGGAGAACGGATGGCCGTAGGCCGTTTCCTCCCATTGCGCGGACAGGTTCCAGTCATCGGTAATGTCGTGATCGTCAAAAATCATCAGCGTCGGCAGGTGCGCCAGCGCTCTCGCCACCTTGTCCAAGCCGGCCTTGAAGCCGTCGATGCGCGTCTGTTCCAGCGCGTAACGCTCCCGCCTTTGCGGTGTCAGCGCCGGTGGTTGTGGATGGATCAAGGTCCAGGGCACCGGTGACCAGACCAGCAAGTACATGGCCATGACTTCGGCGAAGGTCACCAGATGGTTGTCGGCGCTGCTGCTGGTGAAAATCGGCTTGCGTGCGCCGCCGAAAAAGCGCTCGCGCAGGGTCTCGTTGCTCTCCAGCGCCGGCAGCAAATCCGCGCGGTGGTAGTAACTGGCGGGGTGTTCGTAGAGCTTGGCGCTGTCGCTGACCACGGCGCCTTCCAGGTGCTCGCCGAACAACCCCAGGCACTCGATCAACGCATGAATCGCCCGTAGCATCGGGCCCGCGACATCGTCGGCGTAGACCTGATCACCACTCATCATCAGCAATGCCGGACGATCTTCGGCTTCATGTGCTTGCGCCAGCACGTTATCAACACAGAGCAAACCGTCAGTGGCCGGGTAATGAGGCTTGCGGCAGGAGCCGTGGAGCAATTGATCGATGCGTGAACGCAGGACGAAATTCGGCGTACGGGCCTCGCCGTACAACAGATGCGGCGCCCAGTCGGCGATACCGGTGCCGTCCTCCAGCAACAGGTCGTAGGCGATCAATTCATCGCAGGGCAGGGCGCTGTCCAGTGTCACATCGATCAGGTGCACAAAGGCATGCGTGCCCACCGCAATGACCGTGCACTGCCCGGCATCGAGGCGTAAATCGCCCACGCCCTGCAAACGCAGCGTTAGCTCCAGCGCCCGGGAGCCCACCAGCCACAGCACCAGTCGCGTGGGCTCAAGGCGTCGCAACAGCGGGCCGGCCAACACGGGGGGCAATACTTGATGATCGTCGGGCAATTGCAGCGTTACAGGCATCCGGGTTCAAGCTCTTGGGGCACAGAGGCGGGCGATGATAGCGCAGGTCATCGCATACCTTGTGAGCCGAAATGTGCCAATGCAGGCTACAGTGCATGTTCCATGCTGCTTGTACGTATTCGGGAAGGAGAGCGAACGTGAATAGAATCATTCTGCCGGCACTGGCCATTTTCATCGCTGCACAAGCCCCGGCGTACGCCATCAGCGACAAGTACCGCCAACAACTCGAGCAATCCGGCTGCACGCAAGTCAGCGAGACCCAGGGCTGCGATATCCACAAGAGCAAGGCCGAAAACGCCAAGGCCGGCTTCACCAACCCGGCCGCAGACAATGAGAGCGCCCCGACGCCCTATGCCGGGCAATGGGTGGCCAAGAGCGATGCCGGTGCGACCGTCGCCACGATTCGCATCGATGCCAAGGAACAAGTCTGGGTCAATGGCAAGCCAGTCAGCGCCAAGCGCACCGATGGCACGCTGCAGTTTCACCAGGGCAAGCTCAGCTTCACGATTCAGGGTGATCGGCGGTTACAGAATGAGGATTTCTGGACCGACAGCGATGCCGGAACGAAAGGGCCGATTCAGATCGAGTAGCCCTGGCAATGCGTCCGCTCCGGGCGTTGGTCCACCTTCCTGGTTCAGAAATGTGCCAAGCTGATGGGACGCCCATTCGCGTATCGCTCAGGAAGCCAAGACATGAAGCGCGCACATGCGTCACACATCCGTCGAGAGTTCTACAAATCCGTCGGCTACTACCTTCGACTGACCTGGCCGATCTTTTCCGCGATGGTGATCGTCATCGTTACGGTGGGCTTGATCATCAGTTATGTGGAGGGTTGGGAGCCGTTTGACGGCATCTACTTTGGCTTCGTAACGGGATTGACCATCGGCTATGGCGAGCTGGTGCCCAAGCAACCGTTGTCGCGGATTCTGGCGATATTGCTGGGGTTCAATGGTGTGCTGCTGACGGCGATCTTCGCGGCGATCAGCGTGCGGGCGATCGAGACGGCGGTGCGGGTGACGGGAGAGGAAAAGTAAGGCAGGCATATACTCCACACAACCCCTGTGGGGGGGGGGGGGGGGGGGGGGGGGGGGGGGGGGGTGAGGGGGGGGGGGGGGGGGGAGGGTGGGGGTGTAAGGGGCGTATGCCCATCGCGGTTCCATG
>NZ_JBPKAM010000240.1:0-1339 GCF_051216495.1 Pseudomonas baetica
CCCTCCTCACCCCCCCCTCTCTCCTCGGATCCCTCCCCTCCCCCCCCCCTGTCCCCCCCCCCCCCCCCCCCCCCCCCCCCGCTCCCACATGGGTTTGTGTGGTGGCAGTGATCGCACCACACCCCCTACCAACGCACCCCAAAACCTCCTTCGAAAGTAGCATTCGGGCGCCCGGCGCTGCGTGCATTAATGGTGCTACCGGAATCGCCCGGCACAAGAAGAGGAATGACCCATGTGGACTAAACCCGCGTTTACCGATCTGCGCATTGGCTTCGAAGTGACGATGTATTTCGCCAACCGTTGATTGTTCACCCGGCCAGCGGCTGCGTTGGCCGGGTCTGCCTTCTGGAGCATTGCTCATGCACATCCGTGTCCTTGGCTCCGCCGCCGGCGGTGGTTTTCCGCAGTGGAACTGTAATTGCCGGCAATGTGCCGGCGTGCGCGATGGCAGCCTGCGCGCGCAGCGGCGCACGCAGTCGTCGATTGCCCTGAGCGACGACGGTGTGGACTGGGTGCTGTGCAACGCTTCGCCGGACATCCGTGCGCAACTCGAGAGTTTCGCGCCGCTGCAACCGGCGCGGCGGTTGCGTGACAGCGCCATCGCCGGCGTGGTGTTGATGGACAGTCAGATCGATCACTGCACCGGCCTGCTGAGCCTGCGCGAAGGCTGCCCGCATAACGTCTGGTGCACCGAGCGGGTTCATCAGGACCTCAGTAGTGGTTTCCCATTGTTCACCATGCTCAAGCACTGGAACGGCGGGTTGCAGTGGCGACCGCTGCGCCTGGATCGCAAGCCGTTCGGGATTGCGGCCTGCGGCCACCTGCAGTTTCGCGCGATTCCATTGGTCAGTAACGCGCCGCCGTACTCCCCCAATCGCGGCAATCCGCAGCCGGGCGACACCATCGGCCTGTTCATCGAGGACCAGCGCAACGGCGCCTCGCTGTTCTACGCGCCGGGGCTGGGGCAGATCAACGACGAGGTGCTGGGCTGGATGCAGCGCGCCGATTGCCTGTTGCTGGACGGCACGCTATGGCGCGATAACGAGATGCGCCTGTGCGAAGTCGGCGACAGCCTGGGCAGCGAAATGGGGCACCTGGCGCAAAGCGGGGCGGGCGGCATGCTTGAAGTGCTCGAGCAACTGCCCCGGCAGCGCAAGGTGCTTATCCACATCAACAACACCAACCCGATTCTCGATGAGGATTCGCCGGAGCGGGCGGAACTGGAGCGGCGCAATGTTGAAGTGGCGTATGACGGCATGAGTATCGTGCTGTAGCGGATGGCCCCTTCGCGAGCAGGCTCGCTCCCACATTGGAATGCGATCCCCTGTGGGAGCGAGCC
>NZ_JBPKAM010000241.1:0-1092 GCF_051216495.1 Pseudomonas baetica
GGTTCTTTTCGCCTTTCCCTCACGGTACTAGTTCACTATCGGTCAGTCAGTAGTATTTAGCCTTGGAGGATGGTCCCCCCATATTCAGACAAAGTTTCTCGTGCTCCGTCCTACTCGATTTCATGACTAAGAGATTTTCGCGTACAGGGCTATCACCCACTATGGCCGCACTTTCCAGAGCGTTCCGCTAATCTCAAAGCCACTTAAGGGCTAGTCCCCGTTCGCTCGCCACTACTAAGGGAATCTCGGTTGATTTCTTTTCCTCAGGGTACTTAGATGTTTCAGTTCCCCTGGTTCGCCTCTTGCACCTATGTATTCAGTACAAGATAACCATCTTATGATGGCTGGGTTCCCCCATTCAGACATCTCCGGATCAAAGTCTGTTTGCCGACTCCCCGAAGCTTTTCGCAGGCTACCACGTCTTTCATCGCCTCTGACTGCCAAGGCATCCACCGTATGCGCTTCTTCACTTGACCATATAACCCCAAGCAATCTGGTTATACTGTGAAGACGACATTCGCCGAAAATTCGCAATACTCTTAAAGTCTTAAGAGAAACTCACAAATTTTACCTTAGCCTGATCCACTACCAGTGAAAGTAGTGTTCAGTCTATCTTTCTATCACATACCCAAATTTTTAAAGAACGAACTAGTCAAAGACTAGAAATCAACATTCACCATCATTCGATGGAATGCTCATTTCTAAGCTCTTACTTCAGAAGCAGTAGTGGTGGAGCCAAGCGGGATCGAACCGCTGACCTCCTGCGTGCAAGGCAGGCGCTCTCCCAGCTGAGCTATGGCCCCGTATCTCTACAGGCGTTTCCCACACAAAATTGGTGGGTCTGGGCAGATTCGAACTGCCGACCTCACCCTTATCAGGGGTGCGCTCTAACCAACTGAGCTACAGACCCAATTTCGGGCTGCTTCTTTCGTCTTCTTCAATGAATCAAGCAATTCGTGTGGGAGCTTATGGTACAGCTGAGTCGTCGATTAAGGAGGTGATCCAGCCGCAGGTTCCCCTACGGCTACCTTGTTACGACTTCACCCCAGTCATGAATCACACCGTGGTAACCGTCCCCCCGAAGGTTAGACT
>NZ_JBPKAM010000243.1:0-609 GCF_051216495.1 Pseudomonas baetica
TGGAATGGCTTTCCCTTGTAAGAGTATTCCCTCCCCCCGGGGGGACTCTCTCCCTTTGGGGGGTGGGTTTGTCCCCCGAAAGGGCCTGCACAGACACCAAAGAATCCACCGGATGTACCCGGAGAGCAGCAATGACCGACACCCCAATGTCCCCCACCGAATTCGAAGCCGCCCTGCGCGCCAAGGGCGCCTACTACCACATCCATCACCCCTACCACGTGGCGATGTACCAGGGCCGCGCCACCCGCGAGCAGATCCAGGGCTGGGTCGCCAACCGCTTCTACTACCAGGTGAACATCCCGCTCAAGGACGCCGCCATCCTGGCGAACTGCCCGGATCGCGAGATCCGCCGCGAGTGGATTCAGCGCCTGCTCGACCACGACGGCGCCCCCGGCAGCGAAGGTGGTATCGAAGCCTGGCTGCGCCTGGGCGAAGCAGTGGGGCTTGCGCGCGAGCAAATCCTTTCTCAGGAACTGGTATTGCCCGGCGTGCGCTTCGCCGTGGACGCCTACGTCAACTTCGCCCGCCGCGCCAGTTGGCAGGAAGCCGCCAGCAGCTCGTTGACCGAACTGTTCGCACCGCAGATCCACCAGTCGCGCCTGGACAGTT
>NZ_JBPKAM010000024.1:0-68405 GCF_051216495.1 Pseudomonas baetica
GGCTCGCTCCCACAGTTGATCGCATTCCCTTGTGGGAGCGAGCCTGCTCGCGAAGCTTTTGGCTATTCCGGCAATTCGACCAATCCATCGACATCGGTCATCGCCCGCTCCAGCAGGTCTGCCGGCAGGCTTTTGCTTGCCCTCGCGCCGAGCAGTTTCAGCTGTTCACTACGGCTGACCAGATTTCCCCGCCCTTCTGTCAGCTTATTGCGCGCTGCGCTGTAGGCCTTATCCAGTTGCTGCAAGCGATTGCCGACTTCATCCAGATCCTGAATGAACAACACGAACTTGTCGTACAGCCAACCGGCCCGCTCCGCGATTTCCCGGGCGTTCTGGCTTTGCCGCTCCTGTTTCCACAGGCTATCGATAACCCGCAGGGTAGCCAGCAAGGTGGTCGGGCTGACGATTACGATGTTGCGATCGAACGCCTCCTGGAACAGCGTCGGTTCGGCCTGCAACGCGGCGGAAAACGCCGCTTCGATCGGCACGAACAGCAGGACGAAATCCAGGCTGTGCAAGCCATCGAGCCGCTTGTAATCCTTGCCGGCCAAGCCTTTGACGTGACTACGCAAGGACAGTACGTGCTGCTTGATGGCGATCTGACGGATGCCTTCGTCTTCAGCCGCCACGTACTGCTGATAGGCGGTAAGACTGACCTTGGAGTCGACCACCACCTGCTTGTCGCCAGGCAGGTAGATGATCACGTCCGGCTGGAAACGCTCGCCGTCCGGGCCTTTGAGATTGACCTGGGTTTGATACTCGCGCCCCTTCTCCAGCCCGGCATGCTCAAGCACACGTTCAAGAATCAGTTCGCCCCAATTTCCCTGGGTTTTCTGCCCCTTCAAGGCACGGGTCAGGTTGGTGGCTTCATCGCTCAGGCGCAAATTGAGTTGCTGCAAGCGCTCCAGCTCCTTGGCCAGCGAAAAGCGCTCCCGGGCTTCGGCCTGATAACTCTCTTCTACGCGCTTTTCGAAAGACTGGATGCGCTCTTTCAAAGGATCGAGCAATTGTCCCAGGCGCTGCTGACTGGTTTCGGCAAAACGCTGTTCGCGCTCATCGAAAATTTTCCCTGCCAGTTCAGCGAACTGCGCACGCAGCTCATCCCGTGAGCCTTGCAGGTCGTTGAGGCGTTGCTGATGGCTTTCCTGCTGCTCACGCAGCTCCGCGTTGAGCGAAGCGGCCTGGGCGTCCAGGCGACGTAATTCGGCATCCTTGCCGGCGCGCTCGAGATTCCAGGCATGGGAGGCGTCGCGGGCATCGTCCCGTTCGATTTGCAGCAACTCGACTTCGCGGCGTACCGCAGCCAGATCAGCTTGGCGGGCAGCATTGATCTGACCGAGATCGGCGATTTCATCGCGACAGGCTTCGAGTTGTGCGTTCAAACCATCCTGCGCCAGATGCGCCGTGGCCAAGCGCTCTTCCAGCAGCGCCACTTCAGCTTGGGCCGTGCTTGCCTTGCGTTGAAGTTGCCAGGCCAATACCAGTAATGGCAGAGCAGCGCCCGCCAGACCGAGCAATGCGCTGGTCAAGTCCATAGCCATAGCCATTCCTGCCATTGAAATAAAGCTCGAAGGTTAACCAAGGCGTCAGGTCTTGGACAGCTCAGTCTTCGATCAGACCCAATTCCTGTTGTGCGCGCCGGTCCCCTGCCCGTGCGGCCTGCCGCAAGAGATCCTGGCCGATCCGACGGTCCCTGGCATTCCCGCATTCGCGGCACATCAACTGGCCGAGACGACTTTGCGCTTCCACGATCCCTTCACGGGCCGGCTGCTTGAGCAGTCGTCCGGCGATATGTTTAACGTTCGTGTTCTCGCCCAGACGCGGGCTGTCCAGCAGCCATTCAGCCACCCGCATTGAAAAGCGCTTGGGCGAGGCAACAGGGGACGTTTTGGAAGTGGAGGAGTCGGATGGTGTACGAAACTTCATAAAACACTGTGGGCAGATCGGAAGGCGCGCCACTCTACTCTTTTTTTCTTACAGGTAAAGGTGAAAAAAATCCCGGCACGCCCGTCCTAGAGCAAGCGCTCGGGACAATCCACAGAAGCTGTGGATAACTCAGTGGACAACCGCCCCTCAAACCCCGCAAAGCCCTGTGGAACGGGGCCTGCGCTCAAACTGACGATTTTTTCACCAGTAAAAAAAAGCGATGTTTTTCATTGACTTAAATTTTGGTTACAGGCACCCACTGCACTTGAAGGCTAGATGACAGAGGGGTTACAGACTGCGCGATTAATGTGCACAAGTACCTTCGTGACGGTTATATCACTGCCCTTTTTCGGCGCGCTTTTTCGCCAAACCTGGGGATAACCCCGCTCAAACCCGCATTCCTGACTGCTCCCCACTGGTCGAATCCCCCTACCGCTTGTCGGATTGCGAGCCATTACCGGGCGTATCTAAAACCCGTGTTCCTGGTAAAACCACTTCGCACCGCTGGAAATGGCACGAGCGACCTTTTTTTGGCTAACACACTTCCCTTCATCAATTCAATCCGTTAGTATCCGCGCCGTTAGTACCAAGCTGAAAATCAATTCCGGTCGAACAAATCTCCCCGGTCAGCCTTCCCGACGGAAGCCTTTCACCGAACAAGCGAGATCGACCACCTCGATGGTTTCCAGGTAAATCCGGCGTCAACACGGCCTTTGAATTGAAAACAAAGGGTGTTGCAAAGCTCGCTTACTCTGACCGAACCAACCTGCAAATTGATCAGGATCTTCACCCCGGGCCCAGAACCTTTGCCCTCGATGTGTTGCCTGCCCTCCTAAGTACCTACCTGCCAGCCCAAGCGCGCCAATTTTCAGCGCTTCAAACTGGCTGCTTTGTTCCAGTCGGGTTCGTCGTTCGACCAATGGTGGTCGTCGTTACTGGAACGTTTTTATTTTGCACGGCTCTTATCCGTGTCGCTTGTAGGAACACCATGACTATGTCTACTCAAATCCATGCACAGGATGCCATTCGCACCCTAACCAACGCTTTTGCACCGATGAACTGCCTGATCATGGCCGCTCGCAAAGGCTGCTTCAGCTTCACCCTGGTCAACGAACACGGCATCGCCCGTCACAGCGAACGCCTGTACCCCGATCAATACTCCAGCGCTGAACCGCTGCAGGCCGTGATCGAGCGTACCCGTCAGGCACTGGTTGCCTGAGACGCCAGCAAGGCTGAAACACCAAAGGCCCCGCTCAAAAAGCGGGGCTTTTTGTTGCCCAAAATTTCCCAATGCCTGCGCCTCGGTTAAGCACCAACCGATATAACGGTTATAACTGGAAGCTGGAAATATTTTAAAAACAGGCCTTTACGCGGCGAATATGACACTACACTTCAACTCAAGCGGTCTGAGCCGCTTCCGGCGAGCCTGAGTCGATTCACCCGCTGCCAACGCTAACCTTCAGGCTTCGCCGACCATTTCGTGTTTCGAGGGCTTTATGGGTATCGCTGCCAGCGAACTGTGCCGTTATGTGATTCGCCCGACGTTGATTTACCTTGGACGCCATAGCGCCACCGCCGAATCCCTGCTGCTAGGCATTGCCGCCAGCCAGTCAGCCCTTGGTTCCGCCCTGCACGACCGCCGTGGACACGGCCTGTACCGAATCGCCGAACCCCGCCATCAAGCACTCTGGGACCACTACCTGGCACTCGACCCCGAACGCGCCAGCCTGGTCCGCGGCCTGGCCAGCCAGCATGCCTTTCTTAGCGGCCCGCACCTGGAATTGACCGTTAACCTGCGTTACGCCACTGCCATCGCCTGGCTGCTGGTCGAAGAACAGAACACTCCCCTCCCCGAAGCCGACGACCTGATGGGCATGGCCAGAATCTGGCGCCAGACCTTTCAACCCCAGGGTCGCCTAAGAGACTTCACCTACGCCTGGCAAACCTGTGTTTCACCGCTGAATCAGGTAGCCTGCTGACCTCCGCTTGGATCCAAAGATCGCACAACAGGTCGCGAATCTGGTCGGATTGTCCTACAAAACCGCTCTAAATCAAGCGATACAGCCTATAGCGCTGGGGCGAAAATGTTGGTAATTTTCGCCCCGGTGATCACCAGGAGTTCTAATAATGAAAAAAGTAATGCTCAAAACCACCATTAGCCTCGCCGTTGCCATGGCATCCACCCAGATCTTCGCAAGTGGCTTTGCCCTCAACGAACAAAGCATCAGCGGGATGGGGACAGGTTTTGCCGGGCGATCTTCTTCTGCCGACGACGCATCCACTATTTACGGCAACCCTGCCGGCATGGCCCGCCTCAATGGTCAGCAAATCACCGGCGGCATGGCGGCGATCGACGCCTCGTCCGATATCAGCGATACCAGCGGTCGTTCAAGCGGAACCAACAAAGGCGACATGGTTCCATTTACATCCGTACCGATGGGTTTCTACACAAACAAACTCAACGATGAATGGGCTGTTGGTTTGGGCGTCTACGCTCCATTCGGGCTGATCACCGACTACGAAAACGGCTATCAGGGCCGCGCTTTCGGCAGCAAGAGCGAAGTCAAAGTCATCACGTTCCAGCCAACCATCAGCTATGCCTTCAACGATAAGGTATCGATCGGTTTTGGCCCTACCTTCAACCGGATTTCCGGCACCCTGGAATCGGACATTGCTCTCCCTGTCCGCGGGACTGGCGACAACAATATCCAGATCAAGGGCGACGATACGGCCTGGGGCTTTAACGCCGGCGTCTTGGTGCAAGCCACCGACACCACTCGCGTGGGCCTGACCTATCACTCGAAAGTGAAATACAAGCTCGAGGGCCACACCGAAGTTTCTGCCGGAACTAACGTGCCACCTCAGCTACTCAGATCCGCCCGTTACGATGCCTCGCTGAAGATCGAAACACCTGAGTCCTGGGACCTTTCCGTGACTCAAGATCTGAATGATGCCTGGAAGATGTATGCCGGCGCTTCCTGGACTCGCTGGAGCCGCCTGAAAGACATCACGGTCAACAACGAAGGCGTAACCCCGCTCAGCGGTGGTGCCCTCGCCCCACAAATTGTTGGCACCATCAAGGAAGACCAGAACTGGCACGACACCTGGGCTTACGCCGTGGGTACCTCCTACCAGTTGAACAAGCAGTGGGTACTGCGTACCGGTCTCACCTTTGACCAGTCGCCCACCAACAACACTGATCGTTCGCCACGTATTCCTACCGGCGACCGGACAATTTTCAGCATCGGTGCCGGCTTCAGCCCAACCGACGACTGGACCATTGATGTGGCTTACTCCTACCTCAAGGAAGAAGATGTCACGGTCAACCGCTCTAACGCCTTGGGTCAGTCCTACAACGCCAAGTACGAAAACAGTGCGAACGGTTTCGGAGTCGGTGCAACCTACCGCTTCTGATGATTCCCGGCGAGCCTGAACCGCTCGCCGCCTGAATCAAAAAAGCCCCGCGCTCCTCTGCAGAGCGCGGGGCTTTTTTGTAGGAGCGAGCTTGCTCGCGATGGTCGTTAACGATGACGCGGGCAGCCTGAATGCCCGCGTTGTCTGGGCGCCCATCGCGAGCTCGCTCCTACAGGGGATTCAAGCGGCTTCAGATCATGGTGAGGAGGCTAACGGCGGCGACGCCAGGGCTTTCTCCACAGCAGCAATGAAGTCGGGATCGTCTGGCTTGGTCAGGCTGGAGAAATTGGCGATCACCTTGCCTTGGCGATCGACCACGTACTTGTAGAAATTCCACTTCGGCGCACTGCTCTGCTTGGCAAGGACCTTGAACAGGTTCGTGGCATCGTCGCCACGGACTTTCTGCGGTTCGGTCATGGTGAAGGTCACGCCGTAATTGACGTAACACACCTTGGCTGTCTCCGCGCCATCCTTGGACTCCTGCTTGAAGTCATTGGAAGGCACGCCGATCACCTCCAGCCCCTGATCCTTGTAGCGTTGATTCAACGCCTCGAGGCTTTTGAATTGCGGCGCGAAGCCACAGAAGCTGGCGGTATTGACCACTACCAGCGGCTTGCCGGCAAAGCGTTGGCACAAATCGATGGATTCATTGGCGCGCAACTTGGGCAATGAGCCTTGCAGCAGCGCCGGGCACTCCGCCGCTTGAGCCAATCCGGTCAACGCTACCAGTAACGCGGGAACTGCAAACCAACGCATCAGCATGTCAGTGCTTCCTTCTTGTGAGGAATTGTCAGGAAGTGAAGTTACTCGCCCATGCCTCCTGACGGCAAGCCTCGGTCTAGCACGCCCCCATGCCCAGCTGCATCAACGCCAGCCCGCCTTGATGCCAGCCCCACCACGCCAGGGCCAGCAGCAAGGCACAGACCGTAAATAGAGTGATTCGTGGCCACAGACGGTTCATGTCGCGCTCATTTGCGTTTGCAGGCGTGCCACCGGCCGTTCACGCACCGGCCAGTTCAGGGCGGCGGCCATCAGGCTCAAGAGAATCGCGACCTGCCAGATCAAGTCATAACTCCCGGTTCGATCGTACACTACCCCGCCCAACCAGCCGCCGAGGAACGAGCCGAGCTGGTGGAACAAGAAGACAATCCCACCGAGCATGGACAGATTTCGCACGCCGAACAAGGTGGCGACAGTGCCGTTGGTCAAGGGCACCGTCGATAGCCACAGGAAGCCCATGGCCATGCCGAACAGATACGCGGTCGTCGTGGTCACGGGTGCCCACAGAAACAACGCAATCACCACCGCCCGCAACAAGTACAGCCCCGTGAGCAAGCGTGGCTTGGACATGCGCCCTCCCAGCCAGCCGGCGGTGTATGTGCCGAAGATATTGAACAGGCCGATCAGCGCCAACACCGTGGTGCCGACGGTGGCCGGCAGGTGTTGATCCACCAGGTAGGCCGGCAAGTGCACGCCGATGAACACCACCTGAAAACCACAGACAAAAAAACCGAACGCCAACAGCCAGAATCCGGAATGGGAACAGGCCTCGCGCAGGGCTTCGGACAAGGTTTGTTCTTGCCCCAGCACAGGCAAGGGTTTGTCCTTGAGCATGCTCACCAGCGGCACGATCAGCGCGACCAGCAGCCCCAGCGCCAGCAAGGCCGCGGACCAACCGAGCCAGCCGATCAACCCCAACGTGCCGGGTAGCATGGCGAACTGGCCGAACGAACCGGCGGCGCTGGCAATCCCCATGCCCATGCTGCGCTTTTCCGGTGGCACCGCTCGACCGACCACGCCGAGAATCACCGAGAACGACGTGCCGGACAGACCAATGCCGATCAACAGGCCGGCACTCAGGGACAGGGTCACCGCTGAATCCGACATGCCCATGAAAATGAGGCCCAGGGCGTACAGAACGCCACCGATGAGCACCACTTTCGCCGCGCCGAAACGGTCGGCCAATGCACCGGTAAAGGGTTGCGCCAAGCCCCAGATCAGGTTTTGCAGGGCGATGGCGAAAGCAAAGACTTCACGCCCCCAGCCAAACTCGGCACTCATGGGTGCCAGGAACAGTCCGAAGCCGTGTCGCACTCCCAGGGACAGTGCCAGAATCAGCGCACTCCCCAACAGCACCCAACCGCACGTACGCCACATCGATGTCATTCTTGTTCTCCGGTCGCGGGTATATACCCGCTTAAGATCGAACAAACCGGCATCACGCCAGTTCGTCCAGCAACTTCAACAACGTTTCACGCTTTTCCGCGCCCAAGCGATCAACCAATCGCTGTTGCGCCGCCTCCCAGGCCGGCAAGGCTGCTTTCAGGCGCTCGGCTCCGGCTTCGGTCAGCAGAACGATGCGATTGCGCATGTCCTCGCCTTCCACCAGCGTCACCAGGCCGTCGCCCTCCAGCACCCGAAGATTGCGCCCCAAGGTGCTGCGATCCAGCCCCATGGCCTCGGCCAGGGTGGAGATACTCGGTTGATCCAGGCGCTGCAGGTTGCACAGTAAAGAATACTGCGCGACGTTGATCCCGAAGCCATCGAGAGCGCCGTCGTAATGCCTGCTGACGCCACGGGCGGCGCGACGCAGGTTGATACATAAACATTGGGATTCGAGCATGGTGCGTGTATATACCCGTGGTTAGATGATTGCAAATTTATGTTACACGAACCTCTGTAGGAGCGAGCTTGCTCGCGATGAATGCCTGGGCACCGCGCCCATTCAGACTGGGCGAGTTATCGTTGACGACCATCGCGAGCGAGCTCGCTCCTACAGGGACAGCGCCAAACCTACTAGCACCACCATCTCTAATAGCTCCAGCAACGCCCCCGCCGTATCGCCGGTCGTGCCACCCAACCGTCGCAGCATCACTTGCCTGAGCCAGACAAACACCAGGGCCGCCAACACCACGGCAAAAACACCACTGGGCCCTGCAACCAGCACACAAGCCAGCGCACTGACCGCCAACACCTGCTTACCCGCCAATCGCGGAAGATGATCGGCCAGCGCCTGGCCCAGTCCACCAGCACGCACATAGGGCGTCGTCAGAAATAACCCCAGCAACGCACTGCGGCCGATCAAGGGAACAATGATCAGCACCACGGCATGCTGCTGCTCGATCAACGCCAGCAACGCGGTGAACTTCAGCAACAGCACCAACACCAGGGTCACCACCGCAATCGGCCCACTGCGCGGGTCTTTCATGATGGTCAGCGTACGTTCGCGGTCACCAAATCCGCCGAGCCAGGCATCGGCGCTGTCAGCCAGACCATCCAGGTGCAATGCACCACTGAGCAACACCCACGCCGACAGCAGCACCGCTGCATGCAACAACAAGGGTGTTCCCGCCAACAGCCAGTTCACCGCCCACAGAATCGCGCCGAAGAACAACCCCACCAGTGGATAAAACAGCAGCGAGCGCCCCAGCGCTTGCGGGGTCGGCATGCCCTGCAGACGAATCGGCAGGCTGCTCAGAAATTGCAGGGCGATCCAGAACGGCAACATGGTCAGAGCACTTCCCTTAATACGCCATCGGACTCAACCGATAACGAAAACAGCGCACCATGACCCACGTCGACATTGAGCAACTGCTCACGGGGCAGACCCCGCGCCTGAGCCAGCAACAAACGCATGACCCCGCCATGGCTGATCAGCAACACGCGCTCGCCGGCATGCGCAGCGTGCAAACGTACAATCGCTGACAGTACCCGCTCCGAGAATTCGGCCACCGGTTCACCCTGAGGCGGGGTAAATGAATAAGGGTCGGCCCAAAACAATCCCAAACCCTCGGCATCGGTTTCCATCAACGCCGCAGCGCTCTGCCCTTCCCACGCACCGAAATGCAATTCCTGCAGGTTTTGATCAAAGGACACCGGCAAGCCCGATTGCGCCGCAAGCTCCTCGGCAAACCGCGCACAACGTTGCAACGGCGAGCTGATCAAACGATCCCACGGCCCCTGGCCCATCACCGCCGCGCGCATCTGCTGCCAGCCCTTTTCGGTCAGCGCATCGTCGAGACTGCCACGCAAGCCGCCGCCGAGTTCGGTTTCACCATGACGCAACAGATCCAGACGCAAGGTCATGCCGGACGATCCGCAACCGCGGCTTCGGCGAACGTCGCCATCTGCCCGTGCAGATCGCAGGCCAGACGCAGCAGCGGCACCGCCAGCGCAGCACCGCTGCCCTCACCCAGACGCAAACCGAGATCAAGCAGTGGCTCAGCGTTCAGGGATTCCAGCACATGCCGATGCCCCGGCTCCGCGCCACGATGGCCAAACAACAACCACGGCCGGCATTCCGGGTTCAGGCGCACCGCCACCAACGCTGCGACGCTGCAGATGAAACCGTCCACCAGCACCGCAACGCCTTCCTGGGCGCACGCCAGATAAGCGCCGGCCAAGGCTGCGATCTCAAAACCGCCAAGATTGAACAGGGTGTGCAACGCATCGCCGCGCTGAGCCCCGTGCACGACCAAGGCACGCTCGATCACCTCGGCCTTGTGGCTGACGCCCGCCGCATTCAACCCCGTGCCCGGGCCGGTCAGGTGCGCCACCGGGCAATCCAGCAAGGCACAGGCCAGTGCACTGGCGGCGGTGGTGTTGCCGATGCCCATTTCGCCACCGATGAACAACTGCGCACCCGCCGCTTTCGCGCGCAATACGCTGTCACGCCCGGCTTGCAGCGAACGTTCGCCTTGAGCCACGGTCATCGCCGGTTGCTGCACGAAATTCGCCGTGCCGGGGCCGATATTCAGGTGACGGACGCCCGGCAAACTCAGCGACGGTGTCACCGTGCCGAGGTCCACCACGTCCAGAGTGGCCCCCAACTGCCGCGCCAGAACGCTGATCGCTGCGCCGCCGTTGACGAAGTTGTGCAGCATTTGCCCGGTGACTTCCTGAGGAAAAGCCGACACCCCTTCGGCCACGACGCCGTGGTCACCGGCGAAAATAGCGATCGCGACCTGCTCGATGCGCGGCTTGACCTGTCCCTGCATGCCCGCCAGTCGCACCGCCACTGACTCCAGTTGACCGAGGGAACCGGCCGGTTTGGTCAATTGCTGTTGGCGGGCTAGCGCCTGCTCGACCGCTTGGGTGTCGATCGCTTTGCACGGGTTCAGCCACCAGGATGGGGTCATAACGCAGTTCCTTTCAAAGTCAGGGGCAGGCCGGCGACGGTCAGGACGACTCGCTGACAACGCTCGGCCAAAGCTTGATGCAGCCAACCGGCTTCATCGACATAACGGCGAGTCAATTCGCCCAGCGGCACGACCCCCATTCCGGTCTCGTTGCTGACAAAAATGATTTCACCCGGCAACGACGCCACGCACTCCAGCAGGGCATCACGCTCGGCGTTCAGACGCCCGGCATTCTCAAGCATCAGCAAATTGGTCAGCCACAGGGTCAGGCAGTCCACCAACAGGCAATGATCGGCGCGAGCGTTTTCGCGCAGCACGCGGGCCAGTTCCAGAGGTTCTTCGATCAGCGCCCATTCGGTCGGACGGCGGGCGCGGTGATGGGCGACCCGGTCGTTCATTTCGCCATCCACGGGTTGGCTGGTGGCGATGTAGGTCACCGGTATCTGGCTCTCTATTGCCAGCTTTTCAGCCAGGCGACTTTTGCCGGAGCGGGCGCCACCGAGGATCAGTTGCAACATGGTTCATTCCTTTAATTCTTTGGTGATGCTGCCGGCCCCATCGCGGGCAAGCCCGCTCCCACAAGGATTGAGGGTGCTCACAGATTTTTGCTCACAGCAAATCCTGTGGGAGCGAGCCTGCTCGCGAAGACGCCCTCAAGCACACCTCAAATCCCACAGAGCTCGCGCAACCGGCCGGTATCGAGGTGCTTCTCCACCAGATCCGCCAACCGCTCGATATCCCGTTCGCGCAACCCGTGGTAATCGACATCCTGCACAGCCTGCAAACCCGCCCAACGCAACAGCGCACTGCAGGCCGCCGGCGATTCGAACAGACCATGCAGGTAGGTGCCTAAAATTTGCCCATCGACACTTTGCGCACCGTCGCAACGACCGTCATCGAGCTGCACCGCCGCGTTTTCCAGCGCCGATCCTGTGGTAACGCCAGCATGGATTTCATAGCCGCTGACTTCAGCATTCTCAAGCACCAGCCGCCCACGCACATTGCGCAACTGCTTCTCTGCCTCCAGTTGCGTTTCAAACGCCAACAAGCCCAAACCGGCGCTGGAACCGGGCGTGCCTTCCAGGCCCAGTGGATCATGCACCTTCTCACCGAGCATCTGCAGGCCGCCGCAGATGCCCAGCAACTTCCCTCCATAGCGCAGATGACGGGAGATCGAGGTGTCCCAACCGTTGGCCCGCAGGTACGCCAGATCGCTGCGTACGCTTTTCGAGCCCGGAAGAATGATCAGATCGGCCGGCGGGATCGCCTGGCCGGGGCCGAGGAACTGCAAGTCCACCTGCGGATGCAGGCGCAGCGGATCGAAATCGGTGTGGTTGCTGATACGCGGCAACACCGGTACCACCACTTTCAGCACCTGTTCGGCCTTGTCGGTCTGGCGCTGATCGATGCCGTCCTCGGCTTCCAGGTGCAGATCCATCACGTACGGCAACACGCCGATCACCGGTTTGCCGGTGCGCTGTTCCAACCAGTCCAGGCCCGGTTGCAGCAAAGCGATATCGCCGCGAAAACGGTTGATGATGAAACCCTTGACCCTTGCCTGCTCGCTCGGCGACAGCAACTCCAGCGTCCCCACCAGATGCGCGAACACGCCGCCACGGTTGATATCAGCGATCAGTACCACCGGGCAATCCACCGCTTCGGCGAAGCCCATGTTGGCAATGTCACCGGCGCGCAGATTGATCTCGGCCGGAGAACCGGCACCTTCAACCATCACCAGCGGATAGGCCGCGCTCAATCGCGCATGGGAGGCCAGCACTGCTTGCATGGCGATGGATTTGTAGTCGTGATAAGCCACGGCGTTCATCGTCGTGACCGCGCGGCCATGGATGATCACCTGGGCGCCGGTGTCGCTGTTGGGCTTGAGCAGCACCGGGTTCATGTCGGTGTGCGGTTCGAGAAAGGCGGCCTGGGCCTGCACCGCCTGCGCGCGACCGATCTCGCCACCGTCGGCTGTCACGGCGCTGTTGAGCGCCATGTTTTGCGGCTTGAACGGCACGACACACACGCCCTGGCGCGTGGCCCAGCGGCACAGCGCTGTCACCAGTGTGCTTTTGCCGGCGTCGGACGTGGTGCCCTGCACCATCAGCGTGGTCATTGGTTTTCCTTGGCAAAATCTTCAAATGCAGCGGCGAGACGCGCCCAATCAGCCTCATCGGCCGGCAGGCCAAAACGCAGGCTGCTGTTCGCCGTGAACAACCGCAGCAGAATGCCGCGCCGGGCCATGAACTCATGCAACTCTTCGGCGCGTTCGGTGATCAGCCATTGGAACAAGGCACAACCGCCCTGGGGTTTGAAGCCGTAGTGCTCCAGCAAGGATGCCAAGCGTTCGCTGGCTCCTTCGGCGCGCCCTCGTTGTCGCGCATGGCCCTCGGTATCGCGCAGGCAAGCCTGGCCCAGCACCCGGGTCGGGCCGCTCACGGCCCACGGGCCGACCTGTTCGGCGAGCAATTTGAGCAGCTTGCGCTCAGCCAGGACAAACCCCAGGCGCACCCCGGCCAAGCCAAAAAACTTGCCGAATGATCGCAGCACGATCAATCCGACCTGGTGGGCAAACGGCGCCACGCTCAAGTGCGGTGTGTTATCCATGAACGCTTCGTCCACCACCAGCCAGCCACCGCGCTGCGCCAATCGCGAATGCCAGTCGAGCAATCGGCTCGGGGTCAGGCTCAAGCCAGTGGGATTGTTCGGATTGACCACCACCAGCACATCAAGGCTGTCGACGAAGAAGTCGACTTCCTGCTCCAGCACTTCACGCACGATGTAGCCATTGCGACGCCAGGCTTCGGCGTGTTCGGCGTAACACGGCGACAGCACGCCGACCTTGCCTGCCCGCCGCAATCGCGGCAGCAACTGGATGGCCATTTGCGAACCGGCCACCGGCAACGCGTGCAGGGTGCCGTAGTAATCACAGGCGGCCTGCTCCAGCCCGTCATCGGATTCCGGCAACCGTGCCCAGGCTCGCAACGGGATGTCCGGAACCGGGAATGGCCAGGGCGCGAGGCCGCTGGACAGGTCCAGCCAATCGGCTTCCTCAATGCCGTAGTCGTGCGCCGCCTTGCGCAACCGTCCACCGTGTTCAAGCATAAAATTCAGCCCCCACGCAGAGAATCAGCAGCCATAACCATACCCCGCGCTGGACCAATTGCCAGCCGCGGTCGATGGAGTCGGCGTCTGCTGGAACACCCTCTCCCAGTCGCGGACGCTCATGCAATTGACCGTGATAAATCGCCGGCCCGCCCAACTCGACGCCCAAGGCACCGGCCCCCGCCGCCATCACCGGACCGGCATTCGGGCTGTCCCAGGTCGGGCCCTGGGTACGCCAACATGTCAACGCCAGCCGGGTTTTGCCCAACAACGCGTAGGTCAACGCCACCAGCCGCGCCGGAATGTAATTAAGCACATCATCGATCTTCGCCGCGGCCCAGCCGAAACGCTCGAAGCGTTCGTTTCGATAGCCCCACATGGCATCCAGGGTATTGCTCAACCGGTAGAGCACCACACCCGGTGCACCGGCCACGGCAAACCAGAACAAGGCAGCGAACACCGCGTCGCTGCCGTTTTCCAGCACCGATTCGGTGGCGGCTCGGGCGACTTCGGTTTTGTCCAGTTCACTGGTTTTACGGCTGACCAGGTAACTGACGCGCCTGCGCGCCTCTTCCAGATCATCGCTGCGCAGGGCCTTGGCGACGGGTTCGACATGTTCGCCGAGGCTGCGCATGCCGAGGGCGCAATACAGGGCGAGAATCTCGACAACCCAGCCGATATAAGGCGCCCAGGAAAATGCCGTAGCCAGCAACGTCAGCGGTAACACGGCGATTAGCCATGCAGTGACGCCATGGCTGCGCCAACCGCGACCACCGCCGTTGAAACGTTGCTCGATGCGGTCGGCAAATCGGCCGAACGCCACCAGCGGATGCCAGCGTTTGGGTTCACCCAGCAGCGCATCCATCCCAACGGCGGCGACACTCAACAACGCCACACTCATGGACGCACTCCCCAAAAATTCTCGTATAACAGTTCACTGAGCGGACGCTCTTGCGCCCAGCCTTCGAGCACCAGCATCGGCGCTGGATAAAATTCCTTGACCGGTCCCAGGCACAAAATGGCCAATGGTTTGGCACCGGACGGCAAGCCCAGCAAATCCGCCAGGGCTTGTGGCTCGAACAGGGAAACCCAGCCCATACCCAACCCTTCGGCGCGGGACGCCAGCCACAGGTTCTGGATCGCGCAGGACAACGAGGCCATGTCCATTTCCGGCAAGGTGCGTCGACCGAAGATATGCCGCT
The DNA here is from genome assembly GCF_051216495.1 of Pseudomonas baetica. Lineage (GTDB taxonomy): Bacteria > Pseudomonadota > Gammaproteobacteria > Pseudomonadales > Pseudomonadaceae > Aquipseudomonas > Aquipseudomonas baetica_B. Next base: position 14,786 of record NZ_JBPKAM010000024.1, read on the forward strand.
CACGATCATCCATCAGCGCAGCCACCAACACCTCAGCGCAATCGTTGATGCCTTCGACTTTGAGTTGCATGAATTCGTCGGTGCGCTCGCCGAGGGCCTCGGCGGTACGGATGCGTTCTTCTTCAACCAGTACCTGGATCTTGCCGCGCAGCGCGCGGTCGCTGACGCGGATGAATCGCCAGGGCTGCATCAGGCCGACACTGGGTGCCTGGTGCGCGGCTTCGAGCAGGCGACGCAGCAGTTCGGGTTCGACCGTGCCGCCAATGAAGTGGCGCATGTCGCGGCGTTCGGCGATGGCTCGGTAGACCGCTTCGCGTTCGGCCGGACTGAATGCGTTGTTGGTCATGGCCGCTTCGCGAGCAGGCTCGCTCCCACAGGGTTTAGGTGATCAACGGTGGGAGCGAGCCTGCTCGCGAAGGCGTCCCTACGGTCAGGCGCAAACAGCGCGGCAACCGCCGACGGATTGGACGGAAAATAAAAGTGCACATAAGAGGCGGTCATTCGCCCCTCACGATAAACCGCTTCCGCCCCGCGTCCGCCGTTGGGACTCAAGCCGCGGGCAATCGGTGTCAGTCCAGTGGTGGTCAGCGAGTGGTGATAGGTGTGACCACGCAGCGAACCTTCCGGTAATTCGACCGCCTGCAAGGCCAGTGCGGCGAGGCGCTTTTGCATCACTGCATCACCGCTCAGCAAACCGACCAGCTCAGTGCGGGTGCCTTCCACATCGGTCAACGAATCGAGCAAATACAGCATGCCGCCACACTCAGCCAGCAACGGCTTGCCAGCGGCATGGTGCGCGCGAATGGCTTCGAGCATTGAAGTGTTCTGCGACAGCGCCACGTGATGCAACTCCGGATATCCACCCGGCAGGTACAGGCTGTCGGCCTCTGGCAACACACGATCACGGATCGGCGAAAAGAACGACAACTCGGCCCCCATCGCCCGGAGCATATCCAGGCTGGCGCCATAGGTGAATGCAAACGCTTCGTCCCGGGCCACGGCAATGCGCACGCCCGCCAACAGTGGTTCGACGGCAATCACATCCGGCGCAGCGAACTCCACCGCTGGCGGCAGCGCGACTTCGCAACTGCTGGCCAAGGCATCGGCCGCCGCGTCGAGACGCACATCAAGGTCGTTCAACTCGCTGGCCTGCACCAGACCAAGGTGTCGGCTCGGCAATTCGATACCGGTTTCCCGGGACAGCGCGCCGTACCAACGCAGGCCTTCGGTCAGGCTACCTTCGAGCAATTGGGCGTGGCGCAAGGTGCCGACGCGGTTGGCCAGGACGCCGGCAAAGGGCAAGTCCGGTTGATAGCGCGCCAACCCCAGCGCCAGTGCACCGAAGGTCTGGGCCATGGCCGTACCATCGATCACGCCCAGAACGGGCACACCGAAGTGCCGCGCCAGATCCGCGCTGGACGGCGTGCCGTCGAACAATCCCATCACGCCTTCGATCAGAATCAGGTCCGCCTCACCGGCGGCTTCCCACAACAAGCGACGGCTTTCCTGCTCGCCCACCATCCACATGTCCAGCTGATACACCGGCGCGCCGCTGGCACGCTCGAGAACCATCGGGTCGAGAAAGTCGGGGCCGCATTTGAACACGCGCACCTTGCGCCCCTGGTTGCGATGCAAACGGGCCAGCGCGGCGGTGACGGTAGTCTTGCCCTGACCGGAGGCCGGCGCGGCAATCAGTACCGCAGGGCAGTGACGGGGTTGATTCACAGCTCGACGCCTTTTTGCGCTTTGATTCCAGCCTGGAAGGCGTGTTTGATCATGCCCATCTCGGTGACGGTGTCGGCCAGTTCGATCATCTCCGGCTTGGCACCGCGACCGGTGACGACCACGTGTTGCATCGGCGGTCGTGCCTGCAAATCGCTGAGTACCTGATCGAGATCGAGATAGCCGTGCTTGAGGGCGATGTTCAACTCATCCAGCACCACCAGGCCGATGGACGGGTCGCGCAGCAGTTCCTGCGAAACCGCCCAGGCCGCTTCAGCAGCGGCGATGTCTCGCTGACGGTCCTGGGTTTCCCAGGTAAAGCCCTCACCCATCACATGAAAGCGCACTTGCTCGGGAAAACGCCGAAAGAACAACTCCTCACCGGTGCTGTTGCGGCCCTTGATGAACTGCACCACGCCGCACTGCATGCCATGGCCCATCGACCGGGCCAGCATGCCGAACGCCGAGCTGCTCTTGCCCTTGCCGTTGCCGGTCAGCACCAGCAGCAATCCGCACTCGTTCGGGGAATTGGCGATGCGTTCGTCGATCACGGCCTTTTTGCGCTGCATGCGTGCCAGATGACGTTCGTCACGATCAGGGGTATCGGTCATGGGGAAGCTCTCCGTTGAGACAGGAATAACGGCGGGCAGGCACAAGAATAGACGGCAAGAAGCCTGGCATCGCCCACCGTGATGCCGCTTGGATGGATCAGGCCGGTCTCCGGACTCATGAGCGGCGTTGGCCAGACTGCGCGCCTTCCCATGTCTTTGACACAGTGGCACAAGCGCAGTTTTTACTCATTTACCGTTGCGGGGGCAGCGCCGGGATCGTAAGCGTTCATGCGTCGAACAGACCACTCACCGGCTTCCCTGTTTCACTCTGTCGACCCAAGTCACAGAGCACCTGAAACAAGCCGCGAAGGTTAGAGGGTTGGGGATGGAGCGTCAATTAAAGCCGGGAACCTGATCCGGGAATATCGACTGATGCTCAATATTCTGACGTCAATCTTGTGCCACACTGCCAGCAGTGATATCAAATAGCCACAACCCCACACCACAATAACAAGGGTGAGCCCCATGCAAGGCATGATCATCAGCAATCCGAAGCTGGAATTCCTGCGCCCGGTGCTGGAGCGCTGGTTTGACTGTATCGATCGCTACAACGCCATACGTGGCGACAGTGAAACACCTTACTGGCTCGACGAAAAAGCCAACCTCGGCCTGCTCAGCGCTGCCGCGTGGATGGCCGAGATCATCACCCTGGAACAATCGCCCACCCGCAAACAGATCGAAGAAGGCCAGCGCAACGGCCGCGCCGACCTGTTCATCGCCACCCCCGAAGCACGAGCCTGGTTGCAAGCCACGCAACGCTGGCCACGGGTCAACCAACTGAATCTGACTCAGGCCCTGCAGGACATCACCAGCAGCGCCAGGCAGATCAGCTACGCCAGTGACCTGAAACTCGGCTGCCTGTTCGTTGCCCCGCAAAAGACCCAGCACGGTGCCACACCAGAAGAATTGCAGGACATGGTCGACGACCTGCAAAAAGAGCACACCTGCGCCGTGGCCTGGTATTTCCCCTACGCCTATCGCAAGTTGCACAACGAAGCGGGCCAGTATCATCCCGGCATCGCCATGCTGCTCAAGGAGGCGCACGGTTGACCGGTTGAACCATCGCGCGCCTGTGCTTCTCTACTGATCAGGTCACTGCATTCATAGGGAAGATCAGCATGCGCAAGCCCCAGCTCTTTCTCGTCATTGCCCTCGCCGGAGGGGTCGCCGCCTGCGGTGAAACCTCCAGCCTGCAAGTTTCCGACGGCACCGGCCCATCACCCAAATTGCCGGAACCGAACAAGACGCTGGTCCCGACAGTGAACATTGCGCCGGCCATCGGCTGGCCGAGCGGCGCAAAACCCGTCGCGGCTGCCGGTACGCAAGTGGCCACATTCGCCGAAGGCCTCGATCACCCGCGCTGGCTTTACGTACTGCCCAATGGCGACGTACTGGTCGCCGAAACCAATGCACCGCCCAAACCGGACGACGGCAAAGGCATTCGCGGCTGGGTCATGAAAAAAGTCATGGGCCGCGCCGGGGCTGGCGTGCCGAGTCCAAACCGCATCACGCTGCTGCGGGACAAAGACCACGACGGCATCGCCGAAACCCGCACCGTGTTTCTGGAAAATCTCAACTCGCCTTTCGGCATGACGCTGGTGGGCAACGACCTGTACGTCGCCGACACTGATCGCCTGCTGCGCTTTCACTATGAAAACGGCGTCACGGCGATCAAGTCGCCGCCGATCAAAGTGGTCGATTTGCCAGGCGGCACGCTAAATCACCATTGGACGAAAAATGTCATCGCCAGCAAGGACGGCAGCAAGCTGTACGTTACCGTCGGCTCGAACAGCAACGTCGGCGAAAACGGCATGGACCAGGAAGAAGGACGCGCAGCGATCTGGGAAGTGGACCGCGCCACCGGTAATCACCGGATCTTTGCCTCTGGGATTCGCAACCCTAACGGCCTGGCCTGGGAGCCCTCGAGCGGCGCCCTGTGGACGGCGGTCAATGAGCGGGATGAAATCGGCAGCGACCTGGTGCCGGACTACATCACCTCCGTGAAGGACGGCGGATTCTATGGCTGGCCCTACAGCTATTACGGCCAGCACATCGATATTCGCGTCGAACCGCAAAACCCTGAACTGGTGGCCAAGGCCATTAAGCCCGACTATGCGGTCGGCCCGCACACGGCATCGCTGGGCCTGACGTTTGCCGAAGGCAACAGGCTGCCCGCGCAATTCAGGGAAGGCGCCTTTATCGGCCAGCACGGCTCATGGAACCGCAAGCCGCACAGTGGCTATAAAGTGATTTTCGTGCCTTTCAGCGCCGGCAAACCCAATGGGCAGCCAGTCGATGTGCTCTCCGGTTTTCTCAATAACGAGGAGCAAGCCATGGGCCGGCCGGTGGGCGTGGTAATTGATCAGCAAGGTGGCTTGCTGGTGGCGGATGATGTGGGGAACAAGGTGTGGCGGGTGTCTGCGGTTAAATAACGACACCCAACACTGTGGGAGCGAGCCTGCTCGCGAACAGGCCAGCACATTCAGTATCAATGTTGCCTGCACTACCGCCTTCGCGAGCAGGCTCGCTCCCACAAGAGATCAACAGATCAGCGTTTACGGCAGAGCGTGAGCCCATCCCCCAACGGCAACAAGGACAGATCCACCCGTACGTCATCTTTCAAGGCACGATTGAGCGCCTGGATCGCCCGGGTATCTGCACTCTCGGGATTGCCCTCAAGCACCCGCCCGCTCCACAGGGTGTTATCGAACACCGCCAGGCCACCGACACGCAGCAGGCGCAACGCATGCTCAAGATAGGCTGGATAATTGGCCTTGTCGGCATCAATGAAAACCAGATCGAATTGGCCTGGCTGGTCCAGTTTGCTCAAGGTTTCCAGTGCAGGCGCCAAGCGCAGATCGATGCGCTCGGCAAGCCCCGCTTCCTGCCAGTAACGACGCGCAGTGGCGTTGTAATCGCCCGGGATGTCACAACAGATCAGCGAACCGTCTTCCGGCAATTGCGCCGCCATGCACAGGGCGCTGTAACCGGTGAAGGTGCCGACTTCCAGCAGACGTTTGGCGCCCGTGAGTTTCACCAGCAGAGCAAGAAATTGCCCCTGCTCAGGTGCCACCTGCCAGCGCGCCATGGGTAGCGCCTGGGTTTCGTCGCGCAGGCGCTTGAGCAGCGGCGTTTCGCGCAGGGAAACGTCGAGCAGGTACTGATAGAGCGAATCATCGAGATTGAGCGTACGAGCGGTCATGACCACGACCTCCGGCGATTACGGATTGCGCGCCAGGTGCTCCGGTTGCAGGACGCGCTTGGCGCTCAGATAGGCCTTCTGCCAATACGCCTTGGACAAGCTGTCGAGCTTCACGGTGCCACCCGTGGCAGGCGCATGGACGAAGCGGCCTTCACCGACGTAGATGCCGGCGTGACTGACCTGGGAACCGCCATTGGTGGCGAAGAAGACCAGGTCTCCTGTTTGCAGCCCTTCCTTGCCGACATTAGCTGCCTGCATGGTGATCATTTCACGCGTGGTGCGCGGCAAGGAAATGCCCGTGACATCACGGTACACATAACCGATCAGCCCACTGCAATCGAAACCGGAATCCGGTGTGTTGCCGCCCCAGCGATAAGGCGTGCCCACCAGGCCCAGCGCACGAAACAGCACGTCTTCCGCTTCAGGCGAGAACGCCTGGGACGGACCGAACACGATAGGAGGGCGAATCACCGGTGCTGGCGGTGGCGTACGACTGGCGCAAGCACTGAGCAGCGCGGCGAGGAGCAAGATTGTGAGGCGGGCCGACGTCGTCATAAGCAGAACATCCTGATCTGGCTGCGGCGTTTTTTCTGCAAGGGACGCAGAAAAGAAAACCGCCTGCGCAGCACGCAGGCGGTTTGCCATCATTCATGAATCAGATTCTAGCGCTTATGCGGCAAACTTCAAGTAAGACTTTAAGTTGGCCTTACTAACTGTCCGCTTACTTGCGTGCAGTGACGATCGGGCTTGCACCAGGCGCCATAGCCAAGGCGCGCTTGGCTTCGATGAAAGTCTTGCTCCAGTAGCTGTCGCCCAGGTTGTCGATCCGCACGCCACCGCTTTTGCGGCTGCTGGAATGGATGAACTGGTTGTCACCCAGGTAGATCCCGGCATGACTGACGCGACCGCGACGGCCATTGGTGGCGAAGAACAGCAGGTCGCCCGGCTGCAGCTTGCTGCGGGAAACCAGTGGCGCGTCCACGTTGATCATTTCACGAGTGGAGCGAGGCAGGTTCATGCCGGCTTCTTCACGGAACAGATAACCGATGAAACCACTGCAATCGAAACCGGCTTCAGAGGTACCGCCGAAACGGTAACGGGTACCGATCAGGGACATGCCGCGTTCCAGGATGCTGTCGGCCAGAGCCGGAAGCTGATAGGACTTGCCGTCGGCGAAGGCGGCCAGTTCTTTTTCAGTCGCCACTTCTTCCTGGTAAAGAGAGTCTTGATAACGAACGGAAGACTGGGCAGTTGCAGAATTTTGAACCTGCTGTTGTTGTGCTTGTTGAGCCACAGGCGTGTGGGCAGCGCAACCGAACAACAGGGTAACGAGTGCGAGGGGCACGAGGGGTGCAAAGCGCTTTAGCATGGGCACGACCGTGTCTGATAGTTGTAAAGAAGCCGAGACTATGCCCGCTATCAAACTCATTTGCAAATTCAATCGAACTTTTTGTGACTTCCCGGTTTCCCGGTGACATCTAAGCGCTTAAGCCCATTTTGAACATTTGCGCAGCCTGCGCCCTGCAGGAAAGCGCATTTTCTGACGCCTGAAATATGCCGAAAATCGCTACAGGCCCCGGATCAAGCGGGCTTGGCTACCAGCCCAGGGTTTCTTTCAGGAAAGGAATGGTCAGCTTGCGCTGAGCCTGGAGCGAGGCTTGGTCGAGCCTTTCAAGCAACTCGAACAACGCACTCATGCTGCGCGTGCCACGGGTCAAAATGAAATGCCCGACCTCATCCGTCAGGTGCAGGCCACGACGGGATGCTCGCAATTGCAGGGCACGCAACTTGTCTTCATCGGAGAGCGGACGCATCTGGAAGATCAGTGCCAGCGTCAGGCGGGATTTGAGGTCCGCCAACTTGACCGGCAGCTCACGCGGGGACGTCGACGCTGCAATCAGCAGACGCCGGCCACTGTCACGCAGACGATTGAACAGATGGAACAGCGCTTCTTCCCAGTCAGCCTTCCCTGCCACTGCTTGCAGATCATCCAGGCAAACCAGTTCGTACTGTTCAAGGTGATCGAGAATTTCGACGCCACGATCCATCAACTCCGCCAGCGGCAGATACACCGCCGGCTCACCCATCTGCTCGAAACGCAGGCAAGCGGCCTGCAACAGATGTGTACGTCCTACCCCGTGCTTGCCCCAAAGGTAAATCAGGCTTTCGGTCCAGCCGGCATCGGCTTCGCATAGCCGCTCGACATAGCCGAGTGCAGCGGCATTGGCGCCTGGGTAGTAGTTGATAAAGGTGGCGTCGTCACGCAGACGCACACCTAGGGGCAGCTGAATCGGTTTCATGCTGACTGAACAGTTCCAAAGGAACTGTAAGTGGCCTCTGTGTAAAGTTTGCGAAGTTTATACCCGTGAAGCCGACCGCACAATGCGACACACCACAAGCAAAATCAAAGGTTTGCGTTAGCATCCCGGTTTTATGACGGTTTCTTTGGCGATCCGGGGATCAACCCGGCATAGAACCGGGTTGCCCACGATGACGCCTAAAGCTCGGGCTCGTCGACACCACTATAGATATCAGAATCTTTATACAAATCATGCACATGGCGCACCAGCACCATGATCACGGCCGCCACCGGCAGTGCCAGCAAAATCCCGGTGAAGCCAAACAGCTCGCCACCGGCGAGGATCGCGAAAATCACCGCCACCGGGTGCAGGCCGATGCGATCGCCCACCAGCAACGGTGTCAGCACCATCCCCTCCAGCGCCTGACCGACCATGAACACCGCGACAATGCCAACCATGGGGTACAGATCGCCGCCGAACTGGAACAGGCCCGCGATCAAAGCGGCACCAATGCCAATGATAAAGCCCATGTACGGAACAATCGCCGCCAGACCGGCAATCAGACCGATCAGCAGCCCCAACTCAAGCCCCACCAGCATCAACCCCGCGGCGTAGATCACGCCCAACGCCACCATGACCAACAACTGCCCGCGCACGAAAGCCCCGAGTACTTCATGGCATTCACCGGCCAGCAACACGGCGCGCTCCTCCCGATCACGGGGCAACAAACTGCGAATCTTGGCCATCATCAGGTCCCAATCCCGCAGCAAGTAGAAACTCACCACTGGTATCAGCACCAGATTCGCTAGCCAGCCGATCAACGCCAGACCCGAAGCCGTGGCCTGACTCAGCACCACCCCCACAATGTCGGTGGTCTGCCCCATGTGCTCGCTGATGGCGGCCTTGAGTTTGTCGAACTTCCAGAAACCCTCGGACAAACCAAACTTCGACTGCGCCCAGGGCAGCGCGGTGTGCTGCAACCAATCAAGCATCTGCGGCGCAAGCTCATACAAGCGCAACAGCTGCTTGGCGAGCATCGGAACCAGCACCAGTAGCAGCGCCGTGAAGATTAAGGTGAATAAGGCAAATACCGCGATCACACCCCAGGTCCGTGACAACCCCGCCCGCTCCAGCCTATCCACCAGCGGATCAAACAGGTACGCCAACAACAACGCCACCAGGAACGGCGTCAAAATCGGGTGCAACAGCCAGATAAACGCGCAGAGCAGAGCCACTCCACCCAACCAGAACCAACGCCGCGTATCGGCCATGAACCACTCCATTGCTTCTATATATAGAAAGAAAAACTACCATCGAAAATGCAGCTGCGGCGTAGGTGCGGGCGCGGGCGTCGCAGCAGGGGCCGATCCCGCGACCGTCGGCGTAACAGGCGTAACAGGCGTAACAGGGGCGGGAGCCGCGGCCACCTCTTGCAATCTGGCAAGCGACAATTGCGCCCGCAGTTGATCAGCACTGCCATTGACCCGATACAGTATTTTGTCGCCATCCACGCTTTGCGGGCGCCCACCAAAAGGCTCGAGTAAACGGCCAAGGCTCGCATAACGCTCGAGGTTCATGCCGTCAACCGCCAGCAATTGTTGACCCGCAGCCCCGGGCCTTGCGACGAACCGTGGCGCCAATCGCTCGTTGATCGCCAGCATCACCGCGTCTGCCAGTGCCGCTTGATCGGCACCGGTGGCGGTGCCAGCTTCCGCTTTATCCCCCAGCCACAAACGCCACTTGGCTTGCCATTGCCCACCTTCTTCCCGGGCATGCACTGCCAGCAAAGCGTCGGCATTGTAGCGTTCCGAAGCGCTGCGCAACGGCGCCGGATCTGCACTTTCCAGATTCGGAGCGGTGCCGACGATCTGTTCATTCAGATCCGCCAAAGGCAACCGCAGTGGCAAACCACGATGCTGCGCAGCCCGTCGCAACGGCACCGCGCCAGGCTGAGCATCACCCACCAGGCTTGATCCCTCGGCGTAGTCGTTCAGCCACCAACCGAGAATCGATGGACGATTGGCGCCCCACATGGCCAACCCGGCACGGCGCAACGCCTGTTCGGTGGTGCCTGGATCGAAATCGACCTTCAATACTTCCGGTGGCCCGGCGTCATAGCCAAACTGGCTGATGATCTGCTGCGGGTCTTTGCGGATCGCCGCCAGTCCCGGACTTTGCGCTGCCTTGGGGTCGCCGGTCAGACGCAGGACAAGGGTGTCGAGGGCGCGCTGGGTCGCTTGATCGCGCTCCTCGGGTGATTGGCCGTTCACGGGTTCGCGTACCTGGTAAAGGCCTTTGACCGTTTCGGCATGGCTGACCAGGCTGACCAATGACAAACAGCCCACAAACAAGAATTTACAAAAACGCATGGAAGATTCCTGGCGACAAGAGCGACTGGAACAGGCCGCATGAACACGATCGAGCAAGGCTGTGACCATTGCCCGGTACAAAACATTCACACGTCCCGGGTAAGTTTTCGCACTGTCATAACCATAGACGGTTAATGACGATACCCTTCTCAAGCTTGAAGGATGCAATCAACGCGCAGCAATGAAGGTTTTTTTAAGCCGATATGCCCCTGCCGTCGGCCTGAGGATGGCCGCTGCCCTTCAAGCCTGATAAAATCGCGCGCCTTCGCAGACCGGCAACAGCCGGGCATTTTCGAAATTCGCGTGAGGCACTCGCCCTCGTCGATTTCGGCGCCCCCGCTGAACTCGGTCGTTACCCAGAAATCCCCCCTAAAGGCCTGGATCATGAGCAAGCAACCCTCCCTGAGCTACAAGGACGCCGGTGTAGACATCGACGCCGGTGAAGCATTGGTCGAACGCATCAAGAGCGTCGCCAAGCGCACTGCGCGCCCGGAAGTCATGGGCGGCCTGGGCGGTTTTGGCGCCCTCTGCGAAATCCCGGCCGGCTACAAGCAGCCCGTGCTGGTTTCCGGCACTGACGGCGTCGGCACCAAGCTGCGCCTGGCGCTGAACCTGAACAAGCACGACAGCATCGGCATCGACCTGGTTGCCATGTGCGTCAACGACCTGGTGGTATGCGGCGCCGAGCCGCTGTTCTTCCTCGATTACTATGCCACCGGCAAACTGAACGTCGACACCGCCGCTCAGGTCGTGACCGGCATCGGTGCGGGCTGCGAGCTGTCCGGCTGCTCCCTGGTTGGCGGCGAAACCGCTGAAATGCCTGGCATGTACGAAGGCGAAGACTACGACCTGGCCGGCTTCTGCGTCGGCGTCGTGGAAAAATCCGAAATCATCGACGGCTCCAAGGTCGCCGCCGGCGACGCCCTGCTCGCCCTGCCGTCCTCCGGTCCGCACTCCAACGGCTACTCACTGATCCGCAAGATCATCGAAGTGTCCGGTGCCGACATCGAAAATACCCAGCTCGACGGCAAACCGCTGACCGATCTGCTGATGGCTCCGACCCGCATCTACGTGAAGCCGCTGCTCAAGCTGATCAAGGAAACCGGCGCCGTCAAGGCCATGGCCCACATCACCGGTGGCGGCCTGCTGGACAACATCCCGCGCGTACTGCCGAAAGGCGCACAAGCGGTGGTTGACGTCGCAAGCTGGAACCGCCCGGCGGTGTTCGACTGGCTGCAAGAGAAAGGCAACGTCGACGAGAACGAAATGCATCGCGTGCTGAACTGCGGCGTGGGCATGGTCATCTGCGTGGCCCAGGAGCACGTTGAAGCCTCGCTGAAAGTACTGCGCGACGCTGGCGAGCAACCTTGGGTTATCGGCCAGATCGCCACCGCTGCCGAAGGCGCGGCCCAGGTCGAACTGAAGAACCTCAAGGCTCACTGATGTCCAAGACCTGTGATGTCGTGGTGCTGCTGTCCGGCACCGGCAGTAACTTGCAGGCCTTGATCGACAGCACGCGGACCGGCGACAGCCCGGTCCGCATTGCTGCGGTGATTTCCAACCGCGCCGACGCCTACGGCCTGCAACGCGCCAGGGACGCGGGTATCGACACCCGCACCCTGGATCACAAGGCATTCGACGGCCGCGAGGCATTCGATGCCGCGCTGGTCGAACTGATCGACGCCTTCAATCCCAAACTCGTGGTACTGGCTGGTTTCATGCGCATTCTCAGCGCGGATTTCGTACGCCATTACCAGGGCCGCCTGCTCAATATTCATCCTTCGCTGCTGCCCAAATACAAAGGGTTACACACTCATCAGCGGGCGCTGGAAGCCGGCGACGCCGAACATGGCTGCTCCGTGCACTTCGTCACCGAGGAACTCGATGGCGGACCACTGGTCGTACAGGCAGTAATACCGGTAGAGTTGCACGACTCGCCGCAAAGTCTGGCGCAGCGGGTCCATGTACAGGAACACCTGATCTACCCGATGGCCGTACGCTGGTTTGCCGAAGGTCGTTTATCACTTGGCGATCAAGGTGCTTTACTGGATGGACAGTTGCTCGCGGCCAGCGGCCACTTGATTCGAACCTAGGAGACTTTATGCGTCGCGCCCTGCTCTTCGCTTGCGCTCTGCTCGCCTTGCCTTTCGCACAGGCTGCAGACCTTCAACCTTTCTCCGCCAGCTACACCGCCGACTGGAAACAGCTGCCCATGAGCGGCACCGCCGAACGCAGCCTGACCAAGGAAGCCAACGGCGTCTGGAAGCTCAGCTTCAAGGCTTCGATGATGATCGCCAGCCTGTCCGAAGAAAGCACCCTGACCGTCGACAAGGACACCTTGCTGCCACAGTCCTACCACTTCGAACGAGGTGGTTTGGGCAAAGCCAAGAAAGCGGACCTGGACTTCGACTGGGCCGCCAAAAAAGTCACCGGTACCGACCGTGGCGACGCGGTCAACATCCCGCTCAACCGCGGCATGGTCGACAAATCCACCTATCAGCTTGCCCTGCAGCATGACGTGGCTGCCGGCAAAAAAAGCATGAGCTATCAAGTCGTGGATGATGGCGAAGTCGATACCTATGACTTCCGCGTCCTGGGCTCGGAAAAAGTCGACACCAAGGCCGGCCAGATCGACGCGATCAAGGTCGAGCGCGTCCGCGACCCGACACAAAGCAAGCGCATCACCGTACTGTGGTTTGCCAAGGATTGGGACTACTTGCTGGTTCGCCTGCAACAGGTCGAAACCGACGGCAAGGAGTACAACATCATGCTCCTGGACGGCAAGGTCAACGGCAAGACTGTCAAAGGCAGTTGATCCAGCGACACGATAAAGCCCCGCCATCGCGGGGCTTTTTTTCGCCTGGCATTCGGCAAAGAAAGTGGAACGCGCCACTAGAGCAATGCTCTATACCTTCAAGGTCTTTTTTGATCGAATGGCTGCTCCCAATGCCAGCGAGGTTTCCCATGAGCGTTATCGTCAATACTGTCTCCACCGAAGGCTTTCGTCACAGCGTGCAAATCGATGACCACGAACTCTTTGCCGACGTACCCACCACTGCCGGCGGTGAAGGCTCGGCACCGGAACCCCACGATTACTTCGATGCCGCACTGGGCGCCTGCAAAGCCCTGACCCTGAAGCTGTACGCCAAAAAGAAAGGCATCCCCCTGACCGGTGTCGGCGTCGAGGTCAAACGCGACAACAGCGAAGAGCAAAAGGGCAAATACGCGCTACACGTCAAATTGACCCTAAAGGGTGTGCTCACCGACGCCCAGCGTGACGAACTGCACCGCGTGGCCGATCGCTGCCCGATCCACAAACTGATGACCACCAGCGAAGTCAGTATCGAAACCCACTTGTCCGAAGGTGCGTTCAGCCAATAGCGCCAAGGGCCGCTCAAGCGGGTTATGCTCCACGCGTCACCCGCTCAGTCTGGAATGCACCATGAACACTCCGCTCGTGATTCGCCCCCGCGCAGAAGATGTCGAAGGCCAGCCTATTCTTCGCCCGCTGCCTTCCGCCAAATGTCGTAACGTCGGGCCTTTCGTGTTTTTCGATCACATGCTGGAGACCCGCTATGCCGCGGGCGATGGCATGAACATCCGCCAGCATCCGCACATCGGCCTGTCCACGCTCACCTACCTCTTCGAGGGACAACTCCAGCACAAGGACAGCCTGGGCTCGGATCAGGTGGTCAACCCCGGGGATGTCAGCTGGATGACTGCCGGCAGCGCTATCGCCCATGTCGAGCGCACGCCCGAAGCCATTAAAGGCCGCGAGTTCACGATGCACGGCCTGCAAATCTGGCTGGCCTCCCCCAAGGACAAGGAACAGGGTCCCGGCCACTACAGCCATCATCCTGCAGCCACGCTGCCAGTCAGCGAGAACCTTGGAGTGAAGATCCGGATGATCGCGGGATCAGGCTTCTGCCTGGAATCACCGGTACCGGTGCTGTCTCCTACGCTGTACGCCGAATTACACCTGCAAACAGCGACGACCATGCTGATTCCCACCGAGCATGAAGAGCGTGCGTTGTATGTGCTGAGTGGCGAGGTACTGCTCAATGGCGAGCCAATCGAACCCCATGATCTGGTGGTACTGCCGCCAGGGGAAGAAATGACATTGTTCGCCGATAGCGACAGTCATGCGGTGCTGTTTGGTGGCGCACCGCTGGACGGCCCAAGGCGGATCAACTGGAATTTTGTCTCGAGCGATCCGGCATTGATCGATGAAGCCCGTCGACGCTGGGCGGCCGGAGATTGGCCGACGGTACCGGGGGAAGTTGAGCGGATCGAGCTGCCTTAGCTTTTCCTTTGTCAGTTACGCCGTCTTCGCGAGCAGGCTCGCTCCCACAAATGGGTATGCACACCGTCCCAACATGTCTTGAGCGAACGACATTAAACAGATGATGGCGTCATTTTTTCTTGAGTGACTCGAAGGACTTGACCATGTCCTTCGACCAGCCATCGAGCACGAGCTTGGTGTCCTTGGCTGTCATGACCTGGTCGGAGTTTTCCAGATCGGCACCGGCGCCCTTGCGCACCACCTGCGCGACCACTTTGTTGTCGCGGCCATCGATGAACGCCGCTTCGGTGGCGACGCTGGTGTCCTGGTCGCGGATGCCGGTGGCGGTGCTGACGCCGGCGGCGATCAGTGCGATCGGGATCACTTCATAAGGGCGCAAGCCTTTGGTCTTCGCGCTGACGGCGGTGATCGCCGGGCGTACCACCAGGGTGTTCGGGCCGGGGGTGGTGACCAGCGGCAGCACGGTCGCGAATTCGCGCTTGAGCGCCTGGTCGTAATACTGGGTGATGCCATTGAGCGTGGCTTGCGGAATCTTCTCGGTC
The DNA here is from genome assembly GCF_051216495.1 of Pseudomonas baetica. GTDB lineage: Bacteria > Pseudomonadota > Gammaproteobacteria > Pseudomonadales > Pseudomonadaceae > Aquipseudomonas > Aquipseudomonas baetica_B. The sequence goes on from NZ_JBPKAM010000024.1 coordinate 29,835, forward strand.
GGTTGCGGTTTCGGATAGAGTTGGCTCGGCTCGACCAGGACACTGGTGAAGTGCTTCACGTCCACGCCCGGCTCGATCCAGCGCATCACATCTGAGCCAGAGGGCGTCTTGTCTTCCTTGAGCTGGCTGTAGTCCTTGAGAAAGCCCGAATACTCTTCAGGCGACACGTACTTGCTCGCACAACCTGACAGCCCGACGGACACCAGGCATAAGGTTGCGGTTAGGGTTTTCAACATCATCGTATTACTCCATTGGGTCAATTCTTATCGAGCGCATCAGCCACCTGGCCGCGTGCTGCTTTTTTCAAAAAATCATCCCCGCCAAGGCATCTTCAAAATGCCCCCCAAGGGCAAGCGGTTAATGCCGCAGCCGGCCTATACAAACCAAAATAAAAGTAGTTGCTGACAAAGAATTGTCGAGAATCAGCAGCAACAAATTTTCTTAAAGTGGCAATGAGCTGCCCATGGGTTTGATTGCGTTGATGAATTATCGCGGGCGAAAAAAGGCATCTGGCACACGCAAACCAGCCTTGCCGATCCTGCTTCGCGGACCGTCTCCTTTTATTGATTGATAACCTAAGGGTCAATCAGGAAAGCCTGAATACCGCAGCAGTCTGTTATCACTTCAAACTTTAACTGCGCCGGTCTGACAACGATTCATCGCTGAACTACGCTGCGATCTGTGTTCATTGTCCTTTCTCCGTGAAGCCATAACTTTGAAATAAAGATGCTTGAGGACAACGGAATGACCGCACCGGATAAATAAACGGATCACTAACGGCCATTGGCAGGAGTCTGCAACATGCTCGATTTTTTCTTGCACGCCCTGCGCTCCGACCCGGAAATCGCGGTGTTCCTGGCCATTGCCCTGGGTGTCCTGATTGGCCGTGTCCACATTGGCAGTTTTCATCTCGGCTCCGTGGCCGGCGCGTTGTTGATGGGGTTGCTCATCGGGCAGATCGGCCTTGAAGTGCCGTCCGGATTGAAGTCGGTATTTTTCGTGCTGTTCATTTATGCGGTCGGCTTCAAGAGCGGGCCGGAGTTTTTCGGCAGCCTCAATCGCGGCACCCTGAAACTGGTCGTGCTTTCCGTGGTGCTGTGCGCGACAGCGTTGGGTTCGATTCTGTTGATGAACGCGATTTTTCATTTCGACGCCGGTTTTACCGCCGGGCTTGGCGCAGGCGCCCTGACGGATACGGCGATCATGGGCACCGCCACGAGCGCCATCAACCAACTGAGTATCGACGACGCGGCCAAGGCTCAACTCAACAGCCACATGGCGATTGCCTACGCGATCACCTACCTGTTCGGCACCATCGGCCTGATTGTCTTCGTCGGCAGCATCGCACCGAAACTGCTCGGGGTCGATCTGAAGGCCTCGGCGCGGGAGTTGGAACTGGAGTTGGGCATCGCAAAAAACGAGGATGCGATCACCGTGCCTTACACGCGCATTGTCGTACGCGCCCATCAGGTCGCGGCCAATGGCCAGGCCAATGGCCAGCGCATCGCCGACGTTGAAAGACTGCATGACTACCTGAGTATCGAGCGGGTCGTGCGGGCCGGGCGGGTGATCGAACGCGATGAAGGCTTCACCCTCGTGGAGGGGGACGTCATCGGGGTGTATGCCTTGCGCGAAGCGGTCGGTACCCTCAGTCATCAGGTGGGACCGGAGATCGATCACCCCGAAGCCCTGTCCTTTGCGACCCGGCAGGCGGACATCGTGCTGACCTCGAAGGAGTTTGCCGGCAAGACCATTCACCAGGCCAGGGCCAATCTGCAAGGCACCGGGCGCCAAGGCTGTTTTCTCAACACCATCAGCCGTCAAGGCTATGACCTGCCGCTGCTGCCCAATACCGTGCTGCGTCGCGGCGACGTGATCAGCGTGACGGGGCGCACCGCCAGTGTCGAAGCCTTGGCCAAGCGCCTGGGGCGGATTCGCCAACACAACTACAAAAGTGACATCGCCGTGCATGCATTGGGCATGGTGCTGGGGTCGTTGCTCGGTCTGTTGTCGACCCACATCGGTATGATCCCGGTGGAGCTGGGTATTGGCGGCGGTGTGTTGGTGGCGGCGTTGGTGATCGGCTGGTACAACTCCCGTCACCCGGAGATCGGCGCCCTGCCCGCCGCCGCCCAGTGGGCATTTTCCGAATTCGGCCTGACCGCGTTCGGCGCGGTGGTGGGCCTATTGGCGGGGCCCGCCGCGTTCGCGGCGATGAAGGAACAAGGGCTGGCACTGCTGTTCTCCGGTGCCGTAGTGACGATCCTGCCGCCGCTGGTGGCGCTGTATGTGGGGCGGTATGTGCTGCGCCTGCATCCCATGATTCTGTTCGGCGGCCTGGCGGGTGCGCAGACCGAAGCGGCATCGATGAACAAGATCATCGAGCAGTCCGCCAGCAACACCCCGGTGATCGGGTTTACCGTGTGCTATGCGATTTCCAATGTACTGCTCGCGGTGTGCGGGCCCATCATCATTTTCGTGGTGGCGGGATAGGTTGCGCCCCTTTCGCGAGCAGGCTCGCTCCCACAATGGATCGGGTACATCCGCAACGTCAGAGTGCACTCTCTGCTCGCTTTTGCAGGTACTTCGCCCGTTCGGATAGTCGCCGTTTCCAGTCCTGCGCCAGGCCTGGGGTATCCGCCAGCGCCAGCAGATCATCGATCATCGGCCGGTGCGCCAACTGCACCTGCCAGAACATGTCGATGGAAAACCGCTCGGTGTGCCGCTCCAGCCGCGCGATCCGGTCCCCTGCCTGCATGAAACCCGGCTGAAGCACGCGGTAATACCAACCGGTGATGCGCTCTCTGGCGACGAACATCGACATCCGCTCGGCCTCGAAACGGTGATTGATCTTCCAGCAGGGGCTGCGTGGCTGGGACACCTGCAACACGGCGCTGCCGACCTGGAACACGTCACCGATGTGCACGTTGGACTCGCAGAGCCCGAACGCGGAAATGTTCTCCCCCAGACTGCCCGCCACCAGTTGCGGAGCACTGTGCGTGAAGGCCTGCGCCAGGCGCTCGTAGTTCTGCGCCGCGTACTGATGCACCGCTTTCTCCGGCCCACCGTGCACCCGGGTGTCGCCGTGCTGGTCGCCGACAATACCGTGCAACTCCACCCGCACCGGGCCATCGTGGCGCTGCTTGAAGATGCCCGTGCGCTGCCCTTCAGGTTGCAACACCCCCAGGCCGCCGGCGAAGACGTGGTCAATTTTCGAAGTCAGTGTCATGGGTCGACCTGCGTTGAGTATCCATTTCCGGTCACTTTACTAACCGCGCTGAACAGCCGTAAAGTGATCGTTAACTATGTCAGCAATCACTTTGAAAGATAGCTGGAGACGATCATGGAAATGCGCCAACTGAAGATCTTCTGCGCCGTGGCCGAACTGGGCAGCTTCACCGCCGCCGCTTCGCAGGTGAACACCGTGCAGTCCAACGTGACCATGCGCGTGAAAGAGCTGGAAGCCGAACTTAATCGCGAGTTGTTCATCCGCAAGAAGTCCGGGGTGGTACTGACATCGGCTGGGGAAACCTTCCTCGGTTATGCCCGGCGCATCCTGCAACTGACCGACGAGAGCCGCAGTGCCCTGATGGACACCGGCAGCCCGACCGGTCTGCTGCGGCTGGGTTCGATGGAAACCACCGCCGCCATCCGTTTGCCGCAAGTGTTGACCAAGTACCGCGAGCAATATCCCGAGGTGCAGTTGTCGCTGCTGACCGGTACCACGGTGGAACTGATCAAGGCGATCGAATCCCATCGGCTCGACGGCGCCTTCGTGGGCGGCTTCCACCAGAACTCGGCATTGGCGCAGGAGGAAGTGTTCAGCGAAGAGCTGGTGCTGGTCAGCAGCAACCAGTTCGACTCCCTGCCCGCGCTGATGGAGAAAATGCCCCAGCAAACGGTGCTGGTGTTCCGCACGGGCTGCTTCTATCGCTCGACCCTGGAAAACTGGTTTTATCAGGTGGGACTGGTGCCCAACCAGATCATGGAACTGGGCACCCTCGACGGCATACTCTCGTGCGTCGCGGCGGGCATGGGCGTGACGTTATTGCCCAAGGCCATCGCGGAAAATTGCAGCGTGCGCCACGGGATTCGCTGGCACACGCTGCCGCCTGAGTTCGCCAACGTGTCTACCGTGTTCATCCGCCGCAACGACTCGATGATCACCTCGGCCATGAGCGCGTTCATCGGGTTGGCGCAACAGCAGATTGCGCGGCCGGCAGCGATGTGAATAACACCGACAACCACTGTGGGAGCGAGCCTGCTCGCGAAAGCGGTGTGTCAGTTAGCGTTGATATTGACTGGCCTGGCGTCTTCGCGAGCAGGCTCGCTCCCACAGGTATTGGTTTCTGCCACAGAATTTGTGAACGACTCCGACCACTGTGGGAGCTGGCTTGGCTGCGATGACGGTGTGGCAGTTAACGTTGCAATCGACGACCTGACGCCATCGTGAGCAAGCTCGCTCCTACAGTGGATTGGGTAGGTAACCGATCCGGCACAGTCACCAACCCACTGGCCAGCTCCGCCACCCGCTCTGCCGCTGGCACCACGCTGCGGATCTTGCCCACACCCTGCCCCGCGTACAGCGACAACTTCTCGGCCATCCGCGCCTTGTCGATCGCCCGGGCGCCGCCGCCGATGAAGCGCAGCAGGTTCCACTTGTCCCGGTTGGGGATCACCCGATGCGGTGTACCGTAGGTCCAACCGAAGGAGTAGCCGGTGCGGTATTCGGTGTCATCGGTCGTCGCCTCGACGATCTTCTGCTTGTACAGCGGATGCGCATTGGATTCATCGGTGGCGATGAACGCCGTGCCCACCACCACCCCGGAAGCGCCGAGGGACATCAGCGCACGGACATCATCGCCGTGAGTAATGCCACCCGCCGCGAGCACCGGTCGGCCCTCGCACACGGACAGGATCGAGGTCAGCAACGGCATGATGCCGATGGTGCCGCGATTGAGATGGCCGCCACTTTCACTGCCCTGGGCGATGATGATGTCCGCGCCCTGTTCGATGGCGATGTGGGCCAGTTCCACCGACCCCGCCTGAACCATGACCAGCAGCCCGGCGTCCTTCGCCCGGGGGATCATGTCGGCGGCGTATTTCTCTGCGTAGAACAGCGACAGCAGCCTGGGTTTCTCCTTGAGGATCACCTGGAACTGCGCCTCGAACACATCCGGGCCGCCGAATTGCGGCACCAGGTTCACGCCAAAGGGTTTGTCGGTCAGTGCGCGGGTTTCCTGGATCCAGCGACGCAAGGCCAGGGGCGGCAGGCGCAAGCCGCCGATGACGCCCATGCCCCCGGCATTGGCGACGGCGCCGACCAGTTGCGGCCCGGAAATGGCCGCCATCCCGCCGAGAAAAATCGGGTACTTCACACCGCAGAGCCGGGTTATGGCGTTACCTGCGAAATCGAATTCGTGCATGACTCACAGCTCCACGTGTTGGCCCAGCATCCGCTTGAGCGTGTTGTTCTTCAGGAGAAAGTGGTTTTTGACCGCGCCGAAGATGTGCAGCACCAGGCCGGCGAGGAATGCCGAGGCACCGATGTTGAACAGCACATCGACCACATGCTTCAACGCAGCGTTGGTGGGCAAAACGGCCGGAATCCACCAACCTCCGGGCAGCTCCACGAGCTCGCCACCGGCGGATCGCGAAGCCCAGACCGCGATGGGCAACAGCACCATCGCCAGCGCCAGCGACACCGCCACCGAACGGCTGATGATCACTTCGATGGGATTGGGCGTGCCCACCGGCAGCGGATGCCAGGACGTGACCCGCGCCCAGAACCGATAGGTCGACACGAGGAACAACATCAGCCCAAGCAGGTTTTGCAGCCTGCCGAGTTCCAGTTGTAGCGCCGCGCTGGACACGAGCCCGATCAACAGTTGCAGGATGAAAATCCCCAGCAGGGAAAACGCCACGACCCAGTGCAGGGCGATGGTGATGGGTGAAAACCTCAGGCCATTGTCTCGTAGTTGCATGGCTGACTCCTTTTGCAGCGTTACGACGCGAAGGGTTAGTGACTGACCGCCTGCGATGCCCCGAGCCCGGTCTGGGCGCGGATCAACTGGTCGTCGAAACGCCCGCGCTCAAGCCCTGCCCTGTGGCTGCGGTCGGTGATCGAGCCCAGCCAGGTAAAGAAGAACGCCACGTTCATCGAGATGATGGCCGGGTAGTCGTAGGGAAAGATCGCCTCGACATTGCCCAGCACCTTGACCCACACCGCCGGTGAGAGAATCACCAGCCCGACGGCGCTGATAAGACCCGCGACTCCACCGATCAACGCACCGCGTGTGGTCAGCCCCTTCCAGTACATGGAGAGCACGAGGATCGGAAAGTTGACCGAAGCTGCGACGCCAAAGGTCAGCGCCACCAGGAAGGCGATGTTCTGGTCCTTGAACAAAATCCCCAGCGCCACGGCAACGATGCCGATGCCCACCGACGCCATCCGCGACACGCGGCGCTCATCCCTGGCATCGGCTTTACCCTTGCGGACCACCATCACATACAGGTCATGGGAAATCGCCGAGGTGCCGGCCATGGTCAGTCCGGACACCACCGCCAGGATCGTCGCGAATGCCACGGCCGAAATAAAGCCCAGCAGCCAGTCACCACCCACGGCCTTGGCCAGGTGCATCACCGGCATGTTGCCGCCGCCGACCAGCTTGCCGGCCAGGTTGCCGGATTCGTAGAAGGCCGGGTCTTGCCCGACGATGACGATGGCAGCCAGGCCCAGCACGGCGACGATCAGGTAAAAGAAGCCAATGAATCCGGTGGCGACAAACACCGATTTGCGCGCCTGTTTGGCGTCCGGCACGGTGAAGAAACGCATGAGGATGTGCGGCAATCCCGCCGTGCCAAACACCAGGCCCAATGACAAGGAGATCAGCGACAGCGGATCGGCCACCAGTTTGCTCGGCAGCAGAATTTTTTCGCCATCGCGGTGCGCGGCCACGGCTTTTTCGAACAACAGATCGAAAGAAAAACCGAACTTGCTCAGCGCCAGAAACGCCAGCAAGGTCCCACCCAACAACAGCAATCCGGCCTTGATGATCTGCACCCAGGTGGTGGCGACCATACCGCCAAAGGTCACGTAAACCGCCATCAACAAGCCCACTGCGATCACCGCGTAGTTGTATGGCAGGCCGAACAACAGCTGAATCAGTTGCCCGGCACCGACCATCTGCACCACCAGGTAAAAGCACACCACCGTCAGCGAGCCGAAGGCGGTCAGGGTGCGGATGCGGTTTTGATCGAGGCGGAATGACGCGATGTCCGAGAGGGTGATGCGCCCCAGATTGCGGATGCGCTCGGCGAACAGGAACAGCAGCAGCGGCCAGGCGACAAAGAAGCTGATCGAATAGAGCACGCCGTCGAAGCCGTTGAAGAAAATCATGCTGGTGACCCCCAGCAGCGCCGCCGCCGACATGTAGTCACCGGCCAGCGCCAGGCCATTCTGAAAGCCGGTGATGCCGCCGCCGGCATTGTAGAAATCGTCCATGGATTTGGTCTTGGAGGCGGCCCAGTACGTGATGCCCAGGGTCGTGACGACGAAGACCAGGAACATGCTGATCGCGGTGATGTTGATCGGTTGTTTCTCGACGTTCTGCAACACGTCGCCAGCCATGGCGCGCGCCGCGAAGGCACTCAGCAGAACAGGCAGGATGAGGTTTTTCAGAAGGTGTTTCATACGATGGCCCCCGCCCGGATTTGCGCGGTCAGCTCATCGAACTCACCGTTGGCCCGCAGGATGTAAAGCCCGGTGAACAACCAGGCGCCGATGATGAACACCAGGCCCAGCGGCCAGCCGATGCTGATGATGCTGGTGGCGGAAAGCTTTGTCGCTAACAGGTGGGGCGCGAAAGCCGCGACGAGGATGAACGTGAAGTACGGGACAAGGGTGGCAGCGGTAAGGCCGGCGACGAATCGTCGTTGCCGCGTGACCAGTTCCTTGTAACGGGGGTGGTTGCGAATTCTGGCTGATTCGGTTGCAGGGTTCACGTTGACTCCGTGTAGCAGTGGTGACGTTATTGTTGTTCCACAGCCTCAGACTCGAAGACTCGATCCGCCACTGGCTGCGGTATCTGTGCCCCTTCAACCTATGCCCGGCCAATAATCATGTAAAATGATCATTTGTGATTCGATTGATCTGTTTTGATGAATTTATGGTGATTCCCCCTGTGGGAGGGAGCCTGCTCGCTCCTACAGGGGGGTTGGGAATGCCTGCGCAATCAGGGCGTCTGTCAAGCCGCCTCAATGGCGCTCGCGATGTACGCGCCGTTAAAGGCCGACATCTTCCACTGCTTCCCTTTCGTTCAGCTTTGGATGCACGTTGCGTTCATGCACATGGCTGTGCGGTGTGCGGTCGATCAGCAGGCTCAGCAGTTCCGGCCGGCTGTAGTGGCCGCGGGAATCCATCATGCGTTTGCGCTTGTTGATCAGGCCCAGGTCGAGGTCGACGATCACCTCGCCTTCGCCCTCGGTCAATGCGCCCAGCACGACCCCGTCCGGGCTGATAATCGCAGTGAAACAGCCACCGGAAATCGGCCCGATCGAACAACCGGTGTCGGCCATGATCTGCGCCTGTTGCTCAGGGTTCAGCCAGGCAGTGGAGTTGACCACGAAACACGCCGCCTCCAGCGCATGCTGGCGGATACTGACTTCCATTTGCGACGCGAACAACGGACCGGCGAACGAACCGGGGTACATCGAGGCGTGGATCTGTTCGCCATCGCCCATCAACGCATAGCGTGCCAGCGGATTGTAATGTTCCCAACACGCCATCTGGCCAATGCGCCCTACCGCGCTGTCGGTAGCGCGCAGGCCCGAGCCGTCGCCCATCCCCCAGATCATGCGCTCGTGGTAAGTCGGGGAAATCTTGCGCCGATGCTGGATCAGGCTGCCGTCGGCGTCGAACAGCAACTGCGCGTTGTACAGCGAGCCGCCGTCGCGTTCATTGACGCCAATGGAGACCACCATGCCGGCCTGTTTGGCGGCATTGCCGATGGCATCGGTCGCGGCCGACGGCACGGTCACGGCCTGGTCCAGCAGCTTGAGATGTTCCGGCCCCATTTCGAACGGCGCCTGAACGAAGGAAAAATACGGGTAGTACGGCACGATGGTTTCAGGGAACACGGCAAACTGAACGCCCTGCTCACCGAGTTCGAGGATCTTCTCCACGACTTTATCGACGGTGCCTTCACGGCTGTAGAGCACGGGACTGATCTGTACGGCGGCGGCTTTTACGAAGGTCATGATGGTGATCTCACTCATGGAATCGGCTTCAACGAGTTCGAGATTACGACAATCATATTTAGTCTCAAATGTCGTATACACCACCTTTTAGGACATGGCGGGATCAGGTCCGATTGGCGCGCTGGATGACCTGCGGCGGTTGCCCGAACGCCCGGATAAACGCTCGTCGCATGCGTTCCCGATCACCAAACCCGGTGTCGGTCGCCACCACATCGATGGAGTGCCGACCGGTTTCCATCATCAGCCGGGCCGACTCCACCCGCAGGTTTTCAATGGCCTTGGCCGGGGATTGGCCGGTTTCGGCATGGAATACCCGGCTGAATTGTCGCGGACTGAGATGGGCGGCATTGGCCAGCTCCTCCACCGACAGCGCGGATCTGAGATTCTGCTTGGCATAGGTCAATGCAGCCTGGATGCGATCGGTCTTGGGCTCCAACGCCAGCATCACTGAAAACTGCGACTGCCCGCCGGCACGGCGGTGATACACCACCAGTTGCCGGGCCACCTTGCGCGCGACTTCGGCCCCCAGATCCATTTCCACCAGCGCCAGCGCCAGATCAATGCAGGCGCTCATGCCCGCCGCCGTCCAGATGTTGCCATCGTTAATGAAAATGCGGTCTTCAGCGACTTTGACTTTCGGATAGGCCTGCTGCAACGACTGGGCATGGCACCAATGCGTGGTCGCCCGCCGCCCATCGAGCAACCCCGCCTCGGCCAGTGCGATGGCGCCCGTGCAGATCGACCCCAGGCGTCGGGTGCTCTGGCTGGCGTGGCGCAAAAACTCGACCAGGCCTGTTGATACCGGGCGAATGACGTTATCGCCCATGACCAGTAGCGTATCGAACGGTCGCTGGTCGAATGCCTTGGTTTCTACTGAAAACCCGGCCGAGGTCGGCACCAGGCCGCCGGTTTCGGACAGCAGCTGGATGTTGTACACCGGTTCGTCGGCGGCGTTGTTGGCGAGTTCGAAGGTGGCGGACATGGAGAGGCCGAGGACCTGGAAGCCGGGGTACACGATGAGGCCGATGGATCGCATAGGGTTGCCTCACATGACCTGAAAGGTGGCAAAATTTATTTTATGCCGTTTAAACGTTGCAGACTTTTCGATTAGCAAGGAGGAAGACGTCCATAAAGGCGAGTCATTCCGAAACACGAAAACCATGAGAGGTGTATTGTCGACGCTACAACTTACAACCAGAAGCACATTCAACATTATCATTAACTTTACACCTCTTCACCACCCACCCCACACAAGCACGCAAGTTCAATATTTTTATGGAATATTTCGAAATCAACACACAAGAGAATATTTCTGAAAAGCATTAACACATTAAAAAAACATGAAAGTCATTTCCCCCGCCGTTATCCCTGCATATCTTTTTCACCACTTAAACAGTCACTTGAAAAAATTCAAATCGCCGACTCATGGATCCAAGCGACAACTCACGGAAATTCATAAAAATGACTGACAGAGGATTTCTTTGAGATTGATTCAACTCGGCTCATTTCCTGTTTTTTTTGCTTCATCGGACTGCCCTGGATCCAAGTCACCGAATTGCTAAACCTTCACTAGCGCACGCCCTGTCAAAGACGTCGGGCTTCGCTAAGTTATTTTTTAGCCTCCCCGGGAGCGAATTCCTACTCTCCATGATGCATTAAACCGCTCTAAATCAACTTGATAGACGGATACAGAGTACTCATGGAGAAAACACCCTTTTACGGCACGTTTCATGCGCCCGATACAAAACCTGCCAAACCAAACTAAAAACCACACTCCATTTCTGAAAACATTAGTTCACCCTGACCATCCCACTCAAAATACCAACGCCCAACCATCATCCTGTTTTGTTTAAACCCCATGCCCCCTAAAGTCCGCGCCATGCAAGATATTCATGAAACATCTTCCCGAATAAACCTCACTTCATCGGCGATCTAATGGCCACTAAAAAACACACTGAATCTCACCCATCGACCTATGCCTAATTAGCCATCCAGAACTTTAGGCCCCAGTAGGATCGTAAAAACACCACCCTTAACTATCTGGTTAATTAGATCTATACATATCAGGTAAGAGTAGGCCACCTGAGGGAAAGGCCATGGACAATAACAAGGATTCAGGCACTAACCTGGCCTTCTGGGTACCGGGCAGCGCGGTCATCCTAAGTCTGGTGGTTTCAACCTTTGCGTTGACTCGCGATCCGTTTCTGGAGCCGCGGCCCATCGGTGCTCAATTTCAGGCGCAACTGCCCATCGAAGCACGGTTATGGCAAGACCCGTTTGATGCGCTGGAGCGATATCGCAAGAAACTCAATGCCATTGGAAAAGATGAAGCCGATAAATTGTGCAGCCCCGAGATTACCAAGCTGCCAGGAGAGTTCACTCCCCCCGACATCATGGTGGCACTGGTTGAAGGCGGGCCCTATGCCGACGAAGTCGAACAGAGGCGGCGCATTCGCTACGCGCTGCTGGCGGGGTTCAAAAACTCTCACAGGGTACCCGCCCAGGAGCAGTACATACACTGCTTGAAACTCAACAAGAACTTCTCGAATTACGACCCGAATCAGGAAAGCTATATCGACATCCCTTACGAGATTTTCGTCTCCAATCCTCTCGATCCCCCAGTACCTCCAGAAGGAACGCCACAGGCTGCAAACCAGACAATCGTCTTCTGGCTGAAGCAAGATGCTCTCGATTCAAAACCGCTGCAGAATTTGGAGACGTTACGCAAATTCCTGGCATGCAAAACCGGCACGGAGCAAGCGTCGCCCTGTACCGATCCTCCCGAAAGCAGCGCCGTCCTGAAGGTCATCGGCCCGGCAACCTCGACAGTTCTGCGCGACATGTATCAGGAAGAAGCGGACAACCAGGCCACCGCCGCTGTCGAAATTTACTCACCCCTGGCGACCGCCGACAACGAGGTACTTAAGAAGAGCCTAAGGACTGCGCAGAAGGATGAAAAAAGTCCGTCGATGAAGCTGATTCGCACCGTCAACGACGATGGCACCATGACGCGACTTCTGCTGGATGAGTTGAAGTTGCGCCGTGTCGATCCAGTCACTGGACTACGTTGCAGCCTACGAGAGGAAGTGGGTTGCGCAGCAGGCGGCTGGCGCCAAAGCAATCGCATCGCCTTGATCTCTGAATGGGACAGTTTCTACAGCCGTGCGCTAATGGAAAGTTTCAGGGACACGGTTGCCCAGGATCACAACCTGCGAGAAGGCGATGAGAAGGTGGTCAATCAATGGATTCTTCGCTTCAGCTATTTACGTGGGCTGGATGGAAGACTGCCGGAGGAAGCCGCGAGCAGTGACAAAACCACCAACACCGATGCCAGCAAGAACAACAAAGACGCGACCAAAATCGATCTCAGCCCGCTGGAAAAAGCCGATGGTAATGCCCAGCTCGATTACCTGCGCCGCCTGGCGGACCACATAGCGAAGGTCGATGCGAGCTATCGACGCAACGGCGAAGACGGAATCGGCGCCATCGGGATATTGGGTGTAGATCCCTATGACAAGCTTTTGGCATTGCAGGCACTCAAGGCGAAGATGCCGTACAAACTGTACTTTTCCACCGATCTCGAAGCACGCATGCTGCAACGAGGCCAGGCTGAAACCACCCGCAATCTGATATTGGCCGCGCCCTATGGGCTGACGCTGACACGTGCATTGCAACAGGATGTACCGCCGTTTCGCGACAGCCTGCAAAGTTCGGTGTTCATCTCCGTCCTGGCGGCATTGGCGCCGCAACCCTTCGAGGCCAAGTTTGAAAAATTCCACTATTCGAGATCCAAACTCCTTTCTCCTGGCATCTATGAGATTGGCATCAGCGGTTTTATTCCGTTAGCGAGCGCGAACCCGAACCCAAACCCGGAGGCCAGTGGCGAACGCCCCAAAAGCTGCGAAGCCAAAACACAGTGGCCCACTTCGGATCGCGACATACTCTCGAACGACCTTATGTCATTGCAGTGCCTCCAGGATCCTACGCCACCGCCCTATCCCAAACCCTCCTGGGCAACCCGCGAACAATTCAAAGGATTGCAATCACGATTTTTTGCCGGCCCCTTAGCCATCACGCTTATCGTTCTTGGCGGGTTCATGGTTTGGCGTGGATTCGGAGGGGAACGCGATATCGATAACCCGACTTTCAACTGGGTGCGGGGGGTATCGACGACGCTGTACCTGGTTGCGGTGTTCTGCGCCTTTATTGCCGTACGGTTCTGGCATGTGGGGTTCCTGTGGGGCACGTTCATCCTGATCCTGCTAGGCGTCGCCATTCCGCATGTTGTCCACTGGATCACAAAGCTCCTATCGGCGCGCAATCATTCATCTGACGATGTAAGCAGCGAGAGTAATGACTCTTCAGCGTGGTACATCGCAATTCCACTGGTCGCGTTTATCCTCGCGATCATGGGGGCGCTTCAGATGCGCGTCACGCTGACGGAAACGGGGCTGGGCGAGCCAATGTTTCTATTCGAAGGCATCAGCGCGTGGCCAACGATCGCGCTGCGCCTTGCTGCGGTGCTGATATCGCTCTCGGCGCTGGTATGGGGCTGGCGCAAACTGAAGGTCAACAGAAGGCAGATCGAAACCGCATTCCATCTGCAAATACCCATGCGCCATCATCCGACGAGCTTATGGGGACAAATACGTCTGTTCATTCGCAGAGGAAAAGAAGGGCGCTGGACGCTTCATCGGTGGTGCAACGAACTGGGTCGCGGCCTGTTGTTCATTTTTTTCCCGCTCATGAAAGCCAGCGAAGAATGGTCAAGTTCCTGCCCATCCGATAGCTTCGCCATGGACGGGCGCCGGACGATTGCGATCGTCCCGTTCTGGCGGGAACATTGCGTATGCGGCTCGTTTGGCGCACGAATGTTGCGAACACTTCTGATGACCTGGATTTTTGTCGTGGTGACCAGCGGGCTTATTATCGTCTGGCCAATGGAGAGAATTCCCGTTCGTGGCACCTTGGATATATGGATGTTGAGCTGGTTGATCCCGAACCTGACGTTCCAGGCACTGGTGTTTTGGGTCGTGGATGCCAATCTGCTGCTCACTCGATTCATTCGTCATCTCAGTGACAACTATTCAATCTGGCCCGAAACCTTGCAGCAAGAACACCTGGAAAAATTTGGAAGGTCCCTGCATACGTGCATCGACGAGTGGGTGGACCTGCAACTGATTGCCAAGCGAACGTCGGCCGTGAGCCGACTTATCTACGCACCTACACTGGTCATGTTGATCCTGTTGGCTTCTCGCAGCAGCTACTTTGATAACTGGCCGACACCGCCCAGTATCGCCATATCATTCCTGCTGACGGCGCTGATTCTGCTGTTCTCGGCACTTTCACTGCGTCGTGCAGCGGAAAAGGCACGTACGAGGGCGTTGCAACGCATCGATACCTATCTGCTGGAAGCGCCCCCCTCCGACACGGGCTATGGCAAGTTCAACATGATCCGCGAGCGCATCAAGACCCTCAATACCGGCTCATTCTCGCGCTACTCCGAGGAGCCGCTGATCAGGGCGCTGCTGCTTTCGCTAACGGGTATCGGCGGCTCGGCACTTGTCGATGCGTTGAATTATGCGAACTTCTGACCCCCTGCCCTGAGCGCCACTGAACACCATGAATAGATGGCCAGCGGCGCTTCATTTCGCAGACACGGCCGCTGTCGATTTCGTCAGCGGGTCAGGCCATGAGAATCGATAGAGCATGGCTGAAGGTTGCGAATGGCATTTCCCGTTATCCGCATCTGCGCCAACAATCGACCATTGCGCCCGTGAATTCTCCCCCAACTCCCGCGCAACCTCAGGCTTGAAACACCGACTCAACACCTCATCCGGCACCAGCGCATAGTCCTTCGGGTGCTCACGCAACCACTGCACCGCCCTTTCCACCGTGGAATCGAGCATGCCGAAATGCACAATCGGCTGGCGCGCGAACAACCAGTGCCCTTCGCTCCAGTTGACCAGGACCAGATCCGCGCCTTGGGTCATGGCGTTCGCCTGCGCCATGATCGTTTGATTGGGGTTGGTGCCGTCCCTGACCGGTTCGACAAATCCGCGAGCGAACCACAGCGCGAACCAGCTCACCACCAGTGCCGGGAACATCCGTCTAAACCTGGGGCGCTGGCGGAACCAGCGTTGCAGCAACCAAGGCACCAGCGGCGCGGCCACCAACACCAGTGCGGGCAGCGCCGGATAGATGTACAGCTTGCGCTTGCCGGCGCTGATGCAGAAAAACAGCACCACCAGCGCCACCCACCCCAACAGCACCAACACCCGGCCGTCACGCTTTTGCAGCTGTCGGCGCCACGCGGGCACCAGCCATGGCAACGCCAGGACCAAGGGCAGCCAATATTGCGGGATGACGTTGGTAAAGAAGTACCAGAACGGTTCGCGGTGGTGCCAGGCGGCGGCATAGCGCCCCGCGGTCTGGCGCAGGAGGATTTCCCGGGCGTAGGCGATTTCGTCTGCGCCGCCATTGAGCAGGATGGACAACGCCAGCGGCAGCAACCAGATGGCGATGCCACCCAGCATCACCAGCAAACCGAGCCACCACTTGCGTGCGTTACCCGGCATTGCCACCACGCCGGGCCAGCCCTTGCGTACCGCATAGGCGTACGGGATCAACATCAGCGCCGGAAGAAAGCCCACGCCTTTGGTGATCACGCCGATGCCCATGGCCGCGCAGCCGACGTAAAACCAGCGCCACGCCGGGCCGAGCAGCAGATGACGCGCCAACCCGTACAGGCCCAGGGTGGTGAACAGAATCAAAAAGCTGTCGATCTGTCCGGTACGCAGAATGCTGTAGGTCTGGTAGGTCGCCAGATACAACAACGCAGCTATACGCCCGATGCGCTGAGTCCATAACCGACGCCCCAGGTCGTAGACCATCGCTGTGACCGTCACCGCCGAAAACAGCCCCGGAATATAAAGCGCGATGTTGGGCTTGCCGGTGAGCCAGACGAAGAACGCCACGGTCCACATGAAGATTGGCGGCTTGTCGCCGTAGATTTCGCCGGCACGGTGCGGAATCAGCCACGAACCGTTGTGCAACATCTCCAGGGCGACGCCGAGGAAACGTTCTTCATCGACGTTCTGCGCCTGACGCAACCCCAAACCCGCACCGATCAACAGCAAGGCAAGCAACATCAGGCCCAGGCATTCGACCCTGGGTGACAGCATCCGGCGCATGGCTTATTCCTTGAGTTTCCGGTTTTTGGCGATCAATTGCAGGTTGCGCAAGTACACGATCGAGCCAAAGGCTTGCCCTGCAATGAACACCGGGTCCTGGCGGTAAATGGCGTAGGCAAAGAGCAAGGTACTGCCGACGATGCTCAAATACCAAAAGCTCACCGGGATCACGCTGCGCTTTTTGTATTCGCTGTACAGCCACTGCAAGACGAATCGACCGGTAAATGCGATCTGCCCGGCAAAACCGATCACCAACCATAGGGCTTCACGGGTCATGATCATGCCTCGATATCCTGGGCGAGCTCTTGGGCAGGAAGCTCCTGGGCATGAGCACTCAGCCGCGTGCGCTTGATCAGCCACCAGACGCCGATCAAGTCGAGGATGCCCACCAGGGCGCGGTCGAGGTTGCCGTATTTGGAGACCCCGGCGGTGCGGGGCCGGTGATTGACCGGATGGACGATCATCCGGCCATTGTGGCGCTGGATCAGCGCCGGAATGTAGCGATGCATATGATCGAAATACGGCAGGCGCAAAAACGCCGCCCGTTCGATCAGTTTCAATCCGCAGCCGGTGTCCGGGGTGGCGTCTTTCAGCAGGCGACGGCGCAGGTTATTGGCAAAACGCGAGGCCCAACGCTTGCTCGCCGTATCGCGACGGTTGACTCGATGCCCGGCCACCAGTTGCACATCGCCCTCCTTGCCGCGTACCAGCGCCAGCATGCCGGGGATATCCGCCGGATCGTTCTGGCCGTCGCCATCGAGGGTGGCTAGCCACTGCCCC
Organism: Pseudomonas baetica; assembly: GCF_051216495.1. Classification (GTDB taxonomy): domain Bacteria; phylum Pseudomonadota; class Gammaproteobacteria; order Pseudomonadales; family Pseudomonadaceae; genus Aquipseudomonas; species Aquipseudomonas baetica_B. The sequence goes on from NZ_JBPKAM010000024.1 coordinate 47,066, forward strand.
CGTGCCTCCCGCGCCGCGTGGTACAGCGAGGTGCTTTGTCCCAGCGAACGTTCATGGCGCAGGATGCGCAGGGTGTTCAAACCGTTGTGCTTGATTTGCCGCAATTCGTGCAAGGTGGCGTCAGTGCTGCCATCGTCGACCACGATGACTTCATAGGCTTCATCGGCCAAGGCCTGGCGAACTTCCTCGAGCAACGGCTTGAGGTTGTTCGCTTCGTTTTTCGCTGGAATCAGCACCGATACAAAAATGTCCTGGCTCATGGAATTCCCCTCGCCTGTTGGTTGTTGCGTTGTCAGAGGCGAACGCTTCAAATCTGATAAAACCGTCGATACCACTTCACAAATTCCGCCACGCCCACGGCAACGCTCACCTGTGGGCGGAAGTCGATCCACGCGGTCAGCGCCGAGACATCGGCCCATGTCTTGACCACATCACCGGCCTGCAAGGGCATGAAGTTGCGCGTGGCCTGCCGGTCCAAGGCCGATTCCAGGCAGTCGACGAAATCCAGTAGCGCCACGGGCTCCCCGCGACCGATGTTGAACAGCCGATTGCAGCCCTTTTCAGGTGTGCCTGGAATTGGCGGGCGGGTGCGCAAACGCGAAATGCTTTCGACGATGTCGTCGATGTAAGTGAAGTCCCGCGCCATCTCGCCCTGGTTATAAATGTCGATGGGCTGGCCGTTGAGGATGGCCTCGGTGAATTTGAACAGCGCCATGTCCGGCCGGCCCCAGGGGCCGTAGACCGTGAAGAAGCGCAGGCCACTGGCCTTGAGGCCGTACAAGTGGCAGTAGCTGTGGGCGAGCAATTCATTGGCGCGTTTGCTGGCCGCGTACAACGACACCGGGTGATCGACGGGGTCTTCGACGCTAAACGGCAGTTTGCTATTGCTGCCATACACCGAGCTGCTCGATGCGTAGATCAAATGCTCGGGACGATACTGCCGACAGGCTTCCAGCACATTGAGGAACCCCACCAGGTTGGATTGGCCATAGACATCGGGATTATCCAGCGAGTAGCGCACGCCGGCCTGGGCAGCCAGATGCACCACTTCGGTAAACCGAAAATCCTCGAACAATGCCAGCAACGCCGGTTTATCGACGATGTCCATTTTCCGGAAGCTGAAGCCCGGCAAGGACTCCAGTTCCTTGAGTCGCGCGTGCTTGAGCGCTACGTCGTAGTAGTCGTTGAGGTTGTCGACTCCAACGACCTCCAACCCTTCCTGGCACAAACGCCGGGCCGTATGAAAGCCGATGAAACCGGCGGCGCCGGTGACGAGGACCGTCACGGGTCACGACGCCACAAGTGTGAAGGGGTACTGCTCGAAGACCACAACTGTTTCATGTTTCTGTTTCCCGCTCATGACGTTTCTAATGTGTTGCTCCGCCATGAAGCTTGTAAAACAGAAATATTTCAGTTTCGGTAGTCCAGGTGAATGACGCCGGTTTTCTTGCGTAAATACCGTTACTTCGCATCCCCGCCATGGGGTTTGTAAAACCGGAACAGACCGATATCCACCGTATGGATGTATTCCCTGGACCAGTCCGGTTTCACCGTGCGGTCATGGAAATACAGCGCACCCCGGGTGCGATCCGGCAATTGCTTGTTCAGCGCCTTGCGCGCGATTTCCTTGGCCATCGCATAAGGCACCTCCTCCTGCACCGAATCGGATTTGCCATCACACCACCAGGAGAACTGGCAACTCTTGGTTTCCGAGCCCTGCTTGACCACACCGCACACGGTATCTGGGAACCCGTCGTGACCGAGGCGGTTCATGACCACGCTGGCCACCGCTTCCATGTCGGCGGCGTCCTTGCCTTTGGCTTCCCAATAAATCGAACGGGCCATGCAGGTAATGGCATCGTCCAGTGGCGCTTTGCCCGCCGGATCCACGGCCTGAACTTCAGGTTGGGTAATGGCTTCGGATTTTGGGGCCGGTGCAGGACTGGGGTTTTGCGCGGCCTTTTGCTCCAACACCTCGGCCTTGTCTTCAGCCACTTTTTGTTTTTGTTGCTGATCGTCGGCGAACGTCGGAGCGGCAAGCATCATCAATGCGAAACAGGCCGCTAACCAGTCAAGGCGCATGGTCGGAATGACTCAGTGGGAATGATCGCTTCAGTGTAGTAGTGAAATGATTGCACACACGACCTAACATTCTGGAAAATCCGTTGCCTTAACGGGAACAACTTCACGCATCATGGGCGCCGTCAGCCAAAGGGGATTTCCATGGGTTTCACACCGTTCGCCGTGCGCTTTGCCGGCTTGTCACTGGGTTTGCTGTTCGCTGCCAGCGCCGTGGCGAGCGACGAATCGCAACTGATCGAATCGATCAACGCCTACCGCAGCCAGCTGCAACGCTGCGGCGGTCAGGTGTCATCGGAACTGCCGCCGCTGGCCTCCGATCCACGACTGGTGTTGAGCGCCGCCAGTATCGGCAATCTGCAGCAAGCCATGGCCACCGCGGGTTACCCGATGAAAAACGTGCAGGCGATCAGCCTGACCGGGCCCCGTGATGTGCCATCGGCGATGAAGGCGATTCAGGAAAGCTTTTGCCAGATCGTGCTGGACCCGCAATTCGTCGATGTCGGCGTCAGCCGCCAGGACCGCGAATGGCGCATCGTCGTCGCACGGCCCTTGCTGAGCGCACGCCTGGGCGATTGGCAGACCGAGGGCCAGAAGCTGTTGATCGAGCTCAACGCCGCACGCAGCCGGCCGCGCCAATGCGGTGCGCAATCCTTCGCCGCCACCACACCGCTGACCTGGAATGCCACCCTGGCGACCGCCGCCGAAACACAGTCGCGCAGCATGGCCAACAACAACTACTTCGACCACAAGGACCGCGATGGCCGCACGCCAGGCGACCGCGCGGAACTGGCCGGCTACGACTTCCAGCAGATCGGCGAAATCATCGCCGCCGGGCAGGACAGCGTGCGCAAGGTGGTCGATGGCTGGCTCACCAGCCCCGGCCATTGCGCCAACCTGATGAACCCGCAGTTCCGGGACATGGGTGGGGCGTATGCGGTGGATCCGAAGAGTGATGCAGGGATTTACTGGACGGTGATGTTTGGGGCGCAGTGACAACAAAAAAATCGGATCCTCTGTAGGAGCGAGCTTGCTCGCGAAAAACGTCTGGACTACGCGATCATTCAGGCAATACGCGTTATCGTTGATGTCCATCGCGAGCAAGCTCGCTCCTACAGAGACGGCTTCTTCAATGAGAACTCATCCCCGCCGCATGCATCAGCATGCGCAAGCCCCCGGCCACCACACCCAACGAAACCACACTCCCTAGCCAGATCAGCACCAGCCATCCCACTCGTTTGTACCAACGCCCCGGTTGCTGCGTATCAATGGTAGCCATCGCCAATCCTCACTTTGCCGCGGAAGACGTAGTAGCTCCAGACCGTGTACATCAGGATGATCGGCAGGATGAACAGCGCGCCGATCAGGATGAACAACTGGCTGGTCGCCGGTGACGCCGCCGCCCACAGGCTGATCGACGGTGGCACGATGTTCGGCCAGATGCTGAAGGCCAGGCCCATGTAACCGAGGAACACCAGCATCAAGGTGAAGGCAAATGGCCAATGGGTGTGGCGTTGACGCAGGGTTTTCAGCAAGCCGAACAGCGCCAGCAAGGCCAGCACCGCCAGCGCACCGAACACCGCCAGGTGCGCATGGGAGAACCAGCGCGTGGCGATCTCGGGATGCAGGATCGGTGTCCAGACGCAGATCACGCCGATCACTGCCAGCAACAGCCAGGCCAAGGGACGGGTGAACAGGCGCATCCGCGATTCGAGCATGCCTTCGGTCTTGACCAGCAACCAGGTGCTGCCGAGCAAGGCGTAGGCGACGATCAGGCCGATACCGCAGAACAATGGGAACGGCGACACCCAATCGAACGCGCCACCGGCAAACTGCCGATCGACCACCGGGATACCCACGATGTAGGTGCCGATCGTCACGCCCTGGGCGAACGTCGCCAGCAGCGAGCCGCCGATGAATGCCATGTCCCAGACGTGGCGTTTTTCGGGGCTGGCCTTGAAGCGAAACTCAAAGGCCACGCCACGGAAAATCAAACCGCACAACATCAGGATCAACGGCAGATACAACGCCTCCAGAAGCACCGAATAGGCCAGCGGAAACGCGCCATACAACGCCGCACCACCCAGCACCAGCCAGGTTTCGTTGCCGTCCCAGACCGGTGCCACGGTGTTCATCATCACATCGCGTTCTTTCGCGTCCGGAATCAACGGAAACAGAATGCCCAGCCCCAGATCGAAGCCGTCCATGATCACGTACATCATCACGCCGAAGGCGATGATCACGCCCCAGATCAGCGATAAATCGATACCTTGAATACCCATGTTTCAACTCCCCTTTTTCAAACGACGCTGGCGTCGGCAGACAGTGGTCGGCGCGGCGTAATCACTTGATCGGAATGCCCTGCAGGCGAATGCTCGTGATGGGGTTTGGGGCCTTTGGCGACCAGTTTCATCATGTAGCCGATGCCCACCGTGAACACCGAAAAGTAGATGACCACAAACAGCGCCAGCGAGATGCTCAGTTGCGTGACGCTGTGATTTGAGGCGGCATTCACGGTACGTTGCAGGCCGTACACCACCCACGGTTGACGCCCCACCTCGGTAGTGATCCAGCCGGCGAGCATGGCGATCAGACCGCTGGGTCCCATCCACAGCATCAGGCGCAGGAACCAGCGGTTGCGGTAGATCGCGCCGCTGCGGCGCAACGCCAGGCCCAACACACCGGCCAGTACCATCAACATGCCCAGCCCTGCCATGACCCGGAAGCTCCAGAAGATGACCGTCGCGTTGGGCCGGTCTTCTTTCGGGAAGCTCTTGAGCGCCGGGATCTGTTTGTCGAGGCTGTGGGTCAGGATCAGGCTGCCCAGGTATGGAATTTCAACGGCGTATTTGGTCTTCTCGGCCTGCATGTCGGGAATGCCGAACAGCACCAGCGGCGTCGCTTCGCTGCCGTTGTTTTCCCAGTGCCCTTCGATGGCGGCGATCTTCGCCGGTTGGTGCTCCAGGGTGTTCAGGCCATGGGCGTCCCCCACCACTGCCTGGATCGGGCAGACGATCAACGCCATCCACAGCGACATCGACAGCATCTTGCGCACTTGCTTGGTGTCGTTGCCGCGCAGCAGATGCCACGCCGCCGAGGAACCGACAAAGAACGCTGTGGCGACGAACGCGGCAATCGCCATGTGCGCCAAGCGGTACGGGAACGACGGGTTGAAGACGATGGCCAGCCAGTCCAGCGGCACCACGCGACCGTCGACGATCTCGAAGCCCTGGGGCGTTTGCATCCAGCTGTTGGACGCGAGAATCCAGAAGGTCGAGATCAGGGTACCGATGGCAACCATCACCGTAGAGAAGAAGTGCAGTCCCCGCCCTACCCGGTTCCAGCCAAACAGCATGACCCCGAGGAACCCGGCTTCGAGGAAGAACGCCGTCAGCACTTCATAGGTCAGCAAGGGACCTGTGATGCTGCCGGCGAAGTCGGAAAAGCGGCTCCAGTTGGTGCCGAATTCGTAGGCCATGACCAGCCCCGAGACCACGCCCATACCGAAGTTGACCGCGAAGATCTTCGACCAGAAATGGTAGAGATCACGGTAAGTGTCGTTGCGGGTCTTCAGCCAGAGCCCTTCGAGCACCGCCAGGAAACTGGCCAGCCCGATAGTGATGGCGGGAAAGATGATGTGGAACGAAACCGTGAACGCGAATTGCATCCGCGCCAGGTCCAGTGCCTGCAGATTAAACATGTCGAAATCCTCATCGGGGATCTGAAACTGTGGGAGCGAGCCTGCTCGCGATTGCGGGGTGTCAGGCGCCATTGATGTCGAAGGTGCCGACGTCATCGCGAGCAGGCTCGCTCCCACAAGGTCTTGAGTGGTCGGTACTACGCGGCGGAGGTCGAAATCAGGCTGCTGGTTTTCGCCTGCTCCAGCCGGATGGCGACGAACTTGGAGGTCGGGGTGTAGGTGCGGTCGCCGTAGCTTTCCAGCGGCACCAGCGGGTTGGTTTCCGGGTAGTAGGCGGCAGCCTGACCGGCCGGAATGTCATAGGCGATCAGGGTAAAACCGCTGACCCGACGTTCGCGGTCATCGTCCCACAGCGCCACCAGGTCGACTTTCTGCCCCGGCTCGAAACCTAGGCGGCGGATGTCCTGCTCGTTGGCGAACACCACATCGCGCATGCCGTAAACCCCGCGATAACGATCGTCCAGGCCATACAAGGTGGTGTTGTACTGATCGTGGGAGCGCATGGTCTGCAGGATCAGGTGCGGCTTGACCGGCAGGTTGCGCACGCCTTCGCTGATCAGGTGCGCGGGCAATACGCTGGGGGTGAATTGCGCCTTGCCACTGGCAGTTTTCCAGATGCGGTCTGCCGCGTTGTTGGGCATGTGGAAACCACCGGGATGAAGTACCCGTTGATTGAAGTCCTGGAAGCCGGGAATGGTGTCGGCAATCAGGTTGCGGATACGGCCGTAGTCGCCGATGGCCCAGTTCCAGTCGATCGGGTGATTACCCAGGGTCGCGGCGGCGATCCCGGCAATGATCGCCGGCTCGGAGCGCAGGTGCTTCGATTTGGGTTTCAACTGACCGTGGGAGATATGGATCATGCTGAAGGTGTCTTCCACGGTGACGCCTTGCGGCCCTTCAGCCTGGACATCGATGTCGGTACGACCCAGGCACGGCAGGATCAGCGCCTGGCGCCCGGTCACCAGGTGGCTGCGGTTAAGCTTGGTGGCGATGTGCACGGTCAGCTCGCACTTGCGCAGCGCAGCGTGGGTGCGCGGGGTGTCGGGAGTGGCCTGGGCAAAGTTGCCACCCAGACCGATGAACACCTTCGCACGTCCCTGCTCCATCGCCGAAATCGCCATCACCGTGTTGTGGCCATGCGCCCGTGGCGGCTTGAAGCCAAAACGCTTTTCCAGGGCATCGAGCAACTCGGTGGGCGCCAGTTCGTTGATGCCCATCGTCCGGTCGCCCTGCACGTTACTGTGACCGCGCACCGGCGACAGGCCGGCACCGGGCCGCCCGACATTGCCGCGTAGCAGCATCAGGTTGATGACTTCCTGTAAGGTCGGCACCGAATGTGTGTGCTGGGTCAGGCCCATCGCCCAACACATGATCACGCGCTTGGCGCGGGCATACATCCGGGCGGCCAGTTCGATGTCCGCCAGGGTCATGCCCGACTGTTGCTCGATATGCGCCCAGGTCGTGGCATCGACTTGCGCCAGATACGCGTCCATGCCCGAGGTGTGCTCGGCGATGAATGCATGATCGAACACCGGCTCGCCACCAGTGGCTTGCGCTTCACGCTCCCACTGCAAAAGGAACTTGGCCATGCCGCGAAAGACCGCCATGTCGCCGCCCAGTGCCGGGCGGAAGTACGCGGTGTTGGTCGGTTCCGAGCCATTGAGCAGCATCTCGATCGGGTGCTGCGGATGCTGGAAGCGCTCCAGCCCACGCTCTTTGAGCGGGTTGATGCAGATCACCTGCGCCCCGCGCTTGACCGCTTCGCGCAACGGTTCGAGCATCCGCGGGTGGTTGGTGCCGGGATTCTGGCCGATGGAGAAAATCGCGTCGGCGTGCTCCAGATCGTCGAACACCACGGTGCCCTTGCCCACGCCCAGGCTTTCGATCATGGCAACGGCGCTGGCCTCGTGGCACATGTTGGAGCAGTCGGGAAAATTGTTGGTGCCGTAGGCACGGACGAACAACTGATAGAGAAACGCCGCCTCGTTGCTGGCCCGGCCCGAGGTGTAGAACTCGGCCTGATCCGGCGATTCCAGGGCATTGAGATGTTTGGCGATCAGCGCGAAGGCTTCGTCCCAGGTGGTCTCCACGTAGCGATCGGTGGCGACGTCATAGCGCATCGGGTGGGTCAGGCGACCCTGATACTCCAGCCAGTAATCACTTTGCTCGGACAGCGTCGCTACGCTGTATTTGTTGAAGAAGGCGGGGTCGACCAAACGACCGGTGGCCTCCCAGTTGACGGCCTTGGCGCCGTTTTCGCAGAACTTGACCATGCCGTTTTCCGGCGACTCGCCCCAGGCGCAACCAGGGCAGTCGAAGCCGCCATTCTGGTTGGTCTTGAGCATCATGCGGATGTTCTTCAGCGCGTTTTCACTGCCCAGCCAGTTCTTGGTAACGGCAATCAGCGCGCCCCAACCGGCGGCGGCTCCTTTGTAGGGTTTGTAACGGTCGACTTGAGACATGCGGCTTCTCCGTGACAATGCACACAGGCGTTGACCCGATTCAGGTCATTGATCGGTTGACGGAGAAAGCATATGAACGGCGATTAATTTCTGTCTAATCGCTATTTGCGACCACATGATCGAGGATATTTATCATTGATTTTTATTGTTATTTATCAATATGTTATAAAATTTTAAAGATATTTGAAACGCTCACTTTTTCGTCATAGATGGTGTCGATCAACCGGTTGTTATTCGTGATTGGACGGCCTCGAAACTTGCACTTAGCCTGCGTTCAACAAACCCATAATCAATGACATTCCTGTAGGAGCGAGCTTGCTCGCGATGGACTCAAGAGCACCGCGTTTATCGCGCAAGCATGCGTCATCGTTAACGACCATCGCGAGCAAGTTCGCTCCTACAGGAAGGGTATTCATTCAAATGCATGCAGTGCCAAGTGAGGATGTCATGTCGGAACGAGTCTTGATGGACGGGTTCGCCAGGCGCGTGGACTACCTGCGGATGTCGGTCACCGATCGCTGCGATTTCCGATGCGTGTATTGCATGGCCGAAGACATGCAGTTCCTGCCGCGCCAGCGAATACTGACCCTGGAAGAGATCTACCAGGTGGCGCAAAGCTTCGTCGCGCTGGGCACCCGCAAAATCCGTCTGACCGGGGGCGAGCCGCTGATTCGCCAGGGCGTGGTGCAGCTGTGCGAGAAGATCGCCGCCCTGCCCGGCCTGCGTGAACTGTGCATGACCACCAACGGTTCGCAATTGGCCAGATTGGCCGAACCGTTGTTCGAGGCCGGGGTCAAGCGCCTCAACATCAGCCTCGACTGCCTGGACCCGCAACGTTTCCGTGAACTGACCCGCACCGGTGATCTGGCGCAGGTGATCAAGGGCATCGATGCTGCCAACAAGGCGGGATTTCGCAACACCAAGCTCAATTGCGTGGTGATGAAGGGGCGCAACGATCACGAGATCAACGACCTGGTGAGTTTCGCCATCGACCGTAACCTCGACATTTCCTTCATCGAAGAAATGCCCTTGGGCACCATCAGCGAGCACAGCCGCGCCGAGTCGTTCTATTCAAGCGCCCAGGTCCGTGAGCGGATTGCAGAACGCTACACTTTGATGGATTCCGCCGAGTCGACCCAGGGCCCTTCGCGCTACTGGCGGCTGGCCGAGGCGCCGCAGATTCGCCTGGGGTTCATTTCGCCCCACAGCCACAACTTCTGCGACACCTGCAATCGGGTGCGTCTGACCGTCGAAGGTCGATTGCTGCTGTGCCTGGGCAACGAACATTCTGCCGATCTGAAGGCGGTTTTGCGCAGCCATCCCGGCCAGCCCGAACGCCTGGAAAAGGCCATTATCGAGGCGATGAAACTCAAGCCTTATCGGCACAACTTCGAGGTGAACGACGAGGTGCAGGTCATTCGCTTCATGAACATGACAGGGGGCTGAAACCATGATCGTCAGACCCAAACCCGACCTGATCGGCGTGCTGACTTCGCTCAAGGGTTCGATCGCCAAACGCATTGCCTGGCGCAGCCTGATGGTGACCTTGCTCGCCTCGGCCATCGTGCTCATCGAAACCTTGCACCCGACTTACTTTTCCAAGGTCAGTGCTACGCCCTTCACCTTGCTGGGCTTGTCGCTGTCGATCTTCATGAGTTTTCGCAACAACGCCTGTTATGACCGCTGGTATGAAGCGCGCAAGGCCTGGGGCGATGTGATCGTCGATATCCGTTCGATGATTCGCGAAACCCTGATCATCAAGGATGCCGGTGAGCGACACGCCATCCTCAGTAACCTCTGCGGATTTGCCCACGCGCTCAACGCCCGGTTGCGCAAGGAAAACGAACTGGCCGCCAGCGGCGACTGGTTGCAGCCATTGCCCAAAAGCAACGCCACGGACATCAGCGGCCAGGTGTTGATGCAGGTCGGCCAACAGTGCTCGAGCCTTAACGAATCGGGGGTGATCAGCGACTGGCGCTACACGGTCATGGCCAACCACCTGGCCGGCCTGACTCGTGCCCAAGCCGTCTGTGAGCGGATCAAAAATACGCCGCTGCCGTTCCCCTACACCCTGCTGCTGCACCGGACCATCTACCTGTTCTGCATCCTGCTGCCATTTGCGATGGCCGAGCCTTTGGGCTGGATGACCCCGGTGTTCACTGCGATCGTCAGCTACACCTTTTTCGGCCTCGATGCGATTGCCGATGAACTGGAAGACCCCTTCGGCCGCGACGAAAACGACCTGCCCACCGACGCCATCGTGCGCAACATCGAGCGCGATGTGCTGCAAGCCTTGGGCGTAACGGAGTTGCCGCCGCAGCTGGAGCCGGTTGACTTCGTCCTCAACTGATAAAGCGCAGAACCTGTGGGGGGGGGGGGGGGGGGGGGGGGGGGGGGGGGGGGGGGGGGGGGGGGGGGGGGGGGGGGGGGGGAGGTGGGGGGGGGGGGGGGGTGGTCTTATGGGGGGAGTTTTGTGGGGGGGTGTAATGGGGGGGGGTTGTGTTTCCCCCCCCCCCCCCCCCCCCCCCCCCACAGGGGATTGTTGCTGTGTCAGAACAGTTCGCTGAACGGGATGAACCGCGCGATATCGCCCGCTTGCAATGTGCGGCCTTCGAGCACTTCCACCAACCCATCCGCCCATGAAGCCCCCAGCAAAACACCCGAACTCTGGTTTGGATAGAGCACGGCGCGTCCGCCTTCCAGCCTGGCCCGCAGGTATTCCCGGCGGTTTCCCGGTTTTGGCCAGGCAAAACCCACGGTGACCGGGAAGCTCAAGGGTTCGACGTCTTCGACACCCTGAATCCGCAACAGGTAAGCTCGGGCCAACAGGCCAAAAGTCACCAGCGCCGACGCCGGATTACCCGGCAAGCCAATCACCGGCACCTGGCCGAACTGGCCGACGGTCAGCGGCTTGCCGGGTTTGATCGAGAGTTTCCACAACAACGGTTTGCCGCATTCTCGAAGTACCTGGCCGAGGCAGTCGGCATCGCCGGCAGACACGCCGCCGGTGGTGAGGATCAAGTCTGCCTCGTGTTGCAATTGTTCGAGTCGCCACCGCGTCTGTCGCGGCTCGTCAGGCAGGATGCCGCCATCGACAACCTCGCAACCCAAGGCACTCAACCAGTGACTCAATAAGGTGCGGTTGCTGTTGTAGATGCTGCCGGGCTTGAGCGGTGTACCCGGCTCGACCAGCTCATTGCCGGAGGACAGCAACGCCACGCGAGGACGACGCACCACCTGCACCTGGGTGCAGCCCTGCGCCGCCGCGACCGCCAACTCGAACGGCCCCAGGCGCTTGCCGGCGCGCAACAACACATCACCGGCGCGATTCTCCTGGCCCTGCGGGCGGATGTTGCAGCCCGTGGCCAATGGCTGCAGAAAACGGATGCGCCCGTCCGCCAGCGCCTCGGTGTTTTCTTGCATTTCCACGCAATTGGCCCCTGGTGGAATGGGTGCGCCTGTGAAAATGCGCGCACAGGTTTCAGGCGCCAATGCTTCGGGGGCTTGCCCGGCAAACACCTGCTGAGACACGGGTAATGGCTGACCGTCCCAGCCGTCGATACACAGGGCATACCCGTCCATGGCGCTGTTCGGCCACGGCGGCAGATCCAGCGTCGCCACCAGGTCAATGGCCAGCACCCGTTGCCGCGCCGTATCGAGCGACAGCGGTTCGCTGTCTTGCAAGCGTCGGGTGTCGGCCATCGCCAGCAAACGGCTGATGGCCTCCTCCACCGGCATCAACGGCGAGGCGCTCATCCTCGTGACTCACAGATCTGCACAGGCTTGAGATGCGGCACGAAATTGCATGGACGGTGCCGGGCGTCCAGTTGTTCGGCGAGGATGCCTTCCCATGCCGTGCGGCAGGCCCCCGTGGAACCGGGCAGGCAGCAGACCAGGGTGCCATTGGCCAAACCGGCCAGGGCCCGGCTCTGCACGGTGGAAGTGCCTATGTCGAGGATGGAAATCGCCCGAAACAGCTCACCGAAGCCATCGATCTGCTTGTCCAGCAAACAGGCAACCGCTTCAGGCGTGCTGTCGCGTCCGGTAAAGCCCGTGCCGCCGGTGATCAGCACCACCTGAATGTTGTCATCGGCAATCCAGGTCGCCACCTGAGCGCGGATCCTGTACAGATCATCCTTGAGCAAATTGCGCTCGCTCAGGGTATGGCCGGCCTCCAGCAAGCGGCTGACCAGCAATTGCCCGGACGTGTCATTGGCATAATCACGGGTATCACTCACCGTCAGCACGGCAATATTCAACGGGATAAACAATGCATCCGGTTTAACGCTCATGAGACTCTCCGGCAGATTTAAATTAAATAACTTCCAGAGACTAAAGCGCTAAAACAAGCAGTGTCTAATCACTCTAACCAACCACACTATCGAGTGTATCTATCAGCCATTAACCTGTAGGAGCGAGCATGCTCGCGATGGTCGTCAACGATAACGCGTTCTTTCTGAATTCACGTGTTGTCTGTGCGCTCATCGCGAGCAAGCTCGCTCCTACAGATGGACTCGATAGAGCCGATCGATAACGCGTTAAACAACAGTGATTGGACGCTCGCCCGTGACAATGAGATCGTCCACGCACCTTGTGTCTTGCGCCCCCGCGTCAATACTTACCTCTCCTTTCCTCCGCCCGAAGGTGCCGTCATGGACATCAAACAACTCAAGTTCCTGATTTCCCTGGAGCAGACCCGTCATTTCGGCCAGGCCGCCGCGCGCTGTCACATCACCCAGCCCACCCTGTCGATGCGCCTGCGTAACCTCGAGGATGAACTGGACCTGGAACTGGTCACCCGTGGCCAGCGTTTCGAGGGTTTCACCCAGGCCGGGGAACGGGTGCTGGCCTGGGCCAAGACCCTGCTGGCCGCCCACGACGGGCTGTTCGCCGAAGCCGCCGCGTGCCGGGGCCAACTGGTGGGTCACTTGCGCATGGGCCTGGTGCCGTTGAGCAGCTTCAACCCTGTCAGCTACATCAAGGGCCTGTCCCAGCGTTTTCCGGAGCTCAAGTTCAGCCTGTCTTCCCTGAGTTCGGACCAGATCATTGAAAGCCTGGGCAACAATCAACTGGACCTGGGGGTGTGTTACCTCGATCACGTGAACCCGAACTACTTCGAGTTTTTCGAGATCGGCGAGACCCGCGTCGGCCTGCTGTACGACACCCGGCACTTCCATTTCGACAGTACGCAAATGAGCTGGGAAGACGCTGCCGAACTGCCGCTGGGCATGCTCAGCACCGGCATGCACTACCGCAAATCCATCGACCTGAGCTTCCGCAGCCGCGGGCTCAACCCGCAGCCGATCATGGAAAGCGATTCGACCTACCAACTGCTCCAGGCGATTCACGAAGGGTTTTGTTGCGCGATCATGCCCCTGGACAGCGGCCTGGAAGAACCCATCGAACACCTGGCTTTCATCGACCTGCCGGACGCCAGCGTGCTGGCGCCCCTGGGCCTGGTCATGCGCAAGACCGAACCGCGCTCGGCGATTGCCGAGAAGTGTTTCGCCGAGGCGCGGCTGTTATTTACCCGGAAGACTGAGTAACGGATAGGCCCTGTACGAATATCCAAATCCAATGCGAACTTCGTTTCGTCACGCGCTGCACTGCTGATCGTGTGCCTCAAGTCGCCGCTGGCGATTTGTTTGCCACTCGCCACGGCAACATTGATAGGACGGCTGATGATGTGACTGATGGATAGCCCCAATCCCAACGCGGCGAGAAAGGCCACAGCAATGCTAAAAAATAGCCCGTCACCAGGACGGGCCGAAGGAGGAGTAATACACGGAGTAAGCAGACGCGGGTAAAGCCGTGAATCAGAGAATCTTCAGCGGGTAGTTGAAGATCAGGCGGTTCTCGTCGAACTCGTTGCTGCTGAAGTCGCATCGGAGGGTGCTGTTGCGCCATGCCATCGACAGGTTCTTCAAGGCGCCACTCTGGATGACATAGGCCACCTCGGTTTCACGGCCCCATTCCTTGCCGTCGTCGGTCCTGGTGGTGTGCACATTGTCGCCGCTGATGTAGCGGTTCATCAGGGTCAGGCCGGGGATGCCGGCGGCGGCGAAGTTGTAGTCGTGGCGCACTTGCCAGGAGCGTTCCTTGGCGTTGTCGTAGCTGACGTTGAAGCTGTCGTTGGCCAGGCTGCCGCCGCTGGTGCCGTTGACCCGCATCCAGCCACTGTCGCCGCTGAGTTTCTGCAGGCCGACATAGAAGGTGTTACCGCCGAGCTTGGCCGAGAACAGCCCCGAGTAGGTCTTGTTGTCCAGTTTGCCGGCCAGTTCGCTGCCGTCTTCGCCGCCCTGGAAGTAGCCGAGGTTGGCGCCCAGGATCCAGTCGCCGAGCGGCTGGCTGTGTTGCACCTGCAGGTACTGCTGGTGGTAGATGTCCTGCAGTTCGGCGTGCCACAGGCCAAGCAGGGTACGTTTGTCGTTGAAGCGGTATTCGCCACCGGCAAAGTTGAAGCGGTCGGAGGTGAAGGCTCCTTTGCCGTTCATGGACATGTCCTCCATGCTGGCGTTGTTGCGTTCGCTGTTCTGACGGAACTGGCCGCCATAGAGGGTCAGGCCGTCGATTTCGTTGGAGGTCAGCTGCGCGCCCTGGAAGGTTTGCGGCAGTGAGCGGCCGTCATTGGAACGCAGGATCGGCAGCACCGCCATCCACTCGCCGACCTTCAGTTCGGTTTTCGACAGTTTGGTCTTACCGGCCACGGCCAGGCGGCCGAAATCGTCAGCCGGATGATTGCCGTCATGCACCGGCAGCAGGCCGGTATTGCGTGTGCCGCGACCACCATCGAGCTTGAAGGCGCTCAAGCCCAACACATCCAGACCGAAGCCGACGCTGCCGTCGGTAAAGCCGGAACGGGCATCGAGGATGAAGCTCTGGGTCCATTCCTCGGCTTTGCCCTGCGGATAGGCCGGATTGACGAAGTTACGGTTGATGTAGAAGTTACGCAGGCCAAGTGTAACCTTGGCATCTTCGGCGAAGCCAGCGGCCACCGCAGGGCCGGTAGACAGCCCCGCAAGCGAGAAGGCAGTACAGCTGAAAAACATTGCACAGCGATTACGGGCATTCATTTTTTATTATTCTCTAATAAGCGTTGGCTAAACTGCAGCCGTCAGGCGTTAGCAGATCTGATCGCGGCTGAGACCATCCTCACCGCGCACATTTGTGAGGACGATAACGACCGCTTTCATTTCGTCGCGTGCCTGACTGGCGACTACCGGTTATTGGACTACCCGTAGCGGCATCTACTAAGAGATTCTTACGAACCAGCAGACTGGCCACCAACTAGTCTGTCGCGAAACCGCCGTGGTCACAGCGGTTATGCCGTTTATGGACCGTTAATATTATTAGAGGACCATGTTGCCAGACTAAGGAGACACTCATTAGTAGTAGATGCTACCCATGCCACGGACACTAACTACTGTGCTTCGCGAACTTACTTCTTGTGCTGCTCTTTGAACGATTGACTGACGAACTTACCGGTCGCTGGGTTAAACTCTTCGCCGTTGTAAGTGGTTTTGATCTGAATTTCGCCGTTAAGTATTTTGTTCTTCAGGGTGCTGATCTGCTCCCGAACCAACGGGGATACATCTTTGGCGAAGGTTAGTGTGACCTCATCCGAATTGGCTAAGCCGATCTCTTCCACTCTGTTCGGCTGCCAACTGTCGGTGGTTAGATCCCGAGCCGCGTTGTAAATCGCGACGCTGGCATCGGCTACAGCAGCGCCTATGAAGGTTTCATCGACCTTGGTCCAGTCGGAAACGTTGCCGATATGGCGCACCTTGCCATTATGGGATTTAACCTCGTCGATTACGCCTTGGCGGCCGGCATTGAGCATGGTGTAAATCACGTCTGCCCCATATTTGATCTCGCCTTTTGCTGCCTCCTTGTTTATTTCGGTGCTGTCCAAGTCGCCGGTGAACCAAGTGATGAATTTAGCTTTGGGGTTGACGTGCATCAGACCGTCGTAAAATGCAGCCCGCCCCATCAGGCCTGGGTTAGGCCAGGCGCCGGAGATGTGTCCGACCACGTTACTTTTCGTCGTGAGGCCTGCCAGGGCACCCGCAAGCCAAGCAGACTCTTCCTGTTTGACGACGTAGCTCGAGAGGTTGGGGCCTTTAACGTGCCCCTGGATCACGACAAACTTGATGTCGGGAAATTCCTTGCTGACGGTTTCTGCCGGACCATTACACTGCCCGCCATGCGCGATGATCATATCGGGACCTTTGGCTGCCAGCTTCCTCATCGCCTCGGTCAGCAGAACTGGGTCGGAAGTTGCGGAAATGTCCGAAACGTAGCTGGCGTCAACTGGAAGTTCGCTTTTTATCCTCTCGTAGCCTCGATAGGCAGCTTCCATGAAGCCGTTGTCATTGTGCTTGCCAGGGATAAGCACCGAGATTTTGGGTTCGTCAGCGGCTTGGCTGACGGATAAAGGCAGGAGTGCGGCGAAAGTGCCGGTGACAATCATTTTCGTAACAGTCGAGAAAGGATTTTTCATTTTTCAGTACCCTTTTTTTATATTTTTCAGGTAGATGCGGGATGCACGCATAACAAATCTGAGCAGAACCGACCAAATGATTAGGTATCGTGGATGGTAGAAATCCTCGGACTCACCCTCCCAAGAAAGATCTTGGCAAGACGAAGACGCGAGGTTTGAGCCGACTCCCCGATAGGGAATAAGAGTGGGGGGGTTGCAACATAAAAAGAAATAGGGATTGTCTGAAAATAACGCAAAAAACGTCCTGGAAAATTGTCGGGCCTATTGCATGCGCTGCGCCCCCCACTTCAATTATTTTTTATTGTAAGCATCAACGGCAGCTACTATTGCCCGTAAATTGATAATCGCTTGATGTTCAACGGAGAACGCATTGCCTGTTTCGGCATGACCGAGTGCTCAGACAAACCTCGCCCTCACCGATAGACATCACCAATCAGCACATCGGAACAAGCGATTGGACGCACTAAGAAGTTGCCCGTAGCCTGAACTCAATTCAGCGCTTCGAGATTCTTTATATGTTGTGCCAAGTTGAACAACGCATTGATCCAAGTGACACCAATGCGCCCGCGCCAACACCGCTGAACGTGAACTTCCGTGAATACGACAACGGCGCGGCGGTCTGCCAGGCAGCGTTGGCTTCGGAGATTGCCCTGGCAATCACCTACAACGGTTTGAGCCAGGCGGTGATGATGGTGTCCCCCGGTAACCTCGAAGACTTCATCCGCGGTTTCAGCGTCAGCAACGACATCGTCAGGGACCAGAGCGAAATTCATGACCTGCACTTGCGCCATTTCGATCAGGCGGTGCAGGCCGATGTGCAGATTTCCAGCCGCGCGTTTTGGGCGCTGAAGGACCATCGCCGGCAGATGGCGGGGACCAGTGGTTGCGGTCTGTGCGGGGTAGAAGCGCTGGAGCAGGCCTTGCCGGCACTGGAGATTCTCGAACCGGTTGCCCTGCCCCCGGCCGAACATTTCATCGACATCCGTTTGCGCATCGAACAGGCGCAGCAAATGGCCCGCAGCAGCGGTGCGCTGCACGCGGCGCTGTACTTCGATGAGCACGGTTCGGCGCTGATCTGCCGTGAAGACATTGGTCGCCACAACGCGCTGGACAAGCTGATCGGCGCCCTGCAGCACGCTGGCATCGACAGTCGTCGCGGCTTCACGGTGGTCACCAGCCGTTGCAGCCTGGAACTGATTCACAAGGCCGTCAGGGCGAATCTGGGCACGCTGGTCAGCCTGTCCGCGCCCACCGCATTGACCGTGCAATGGGCGATCAAGCATCGCCTGAACCTGATCCACGTCCCCCATCGCAACGCGCCACGCATTTACAGCCCGGTTTGATACCACCACATCATCATCGCGCTGACAGGCGCAGGAGTTCCCCGTGACAGATTCATCCCCCGATGGCCTGACCCACCTCGACAGCCAGGGTCGCGCCAACATGGTCGACGTCAGCGGCAAGCGCTCGACACAGCGTGAAGCGCAAGCCCAGGCCTGGGTACGCATGCGCCCGGAAACCCTGACGCTGATCCAGAGCGACGGCCACCCCAAGGGCGATGTGTTCGCCGTGGCGCGGATCGCCGGGATCATGGCCGCGAAAAAAACCAGTGAGCTGATCCCGCTGTGCCACAGCTTGCTGCTCAGCAAGGTCCACGTCGAACTCAAGGCTTGCCCGCCCGACAGCGTGAAAATCGTCGGCACCTGCCGCGTCGAGGGCCAGACCGGCGTCGAGCTGGAAGCGCTGACCGCCGTCAGCGTCGCCGCCCTGACCCTCTACGACATGTGCAAAGCCGTGGACCGTGGCATGGTCATCGACGATGTCCGCTTGCTCAGCAAACAAGGTGGCCGCTCGGGTCACTTCACCTGCGAGGATGCCCAATGATCCTGATCAACTACTTCGCCCGCTACCGCGAACAGCTCAACCTGGGCGGTGAAAAGCTGCCCCTGACGGCCGATCTGAAGACCATCGAAGACGTGCGCCAACGGCTGATGGCTCGCGGCGAGTTGTGGCGCGATGTGCTCGGTGAAAGCAACCTGATGTGCGCGCTGAACCAGGAGCTTTGTCATCCGGATCATGGGATCGAAGACTTTGACGAGATTGCCTTTTTTCCACCGGTCACCGGGGGTTGAACATGGGCGTTTGCGTGCAATACAAGGCTTTCGACGTCGGCCAATTGATCGACCGACTGCGAGCGAACGATCCCGGGGTCGGCGCCGTGGTCAATTTTGTCGGCTATGTGCGGGACATCAACCAAGGCGAGGAAATCGCCAGCCTGTTTCTCGAACACTATCCGGGCATGACCGAACGTTCGCTGCAAAAGATCATCGACAACGCCAAGGCGCGATGGTCGCTCAAGGCCGTGGAGATCGTGCACCGGATCGGCCAGTTGTCGGTCAGCGACCCCATCGTGTTCGTCGGCGTGAGCAGCCAGCATCGCCGGGCCGCCTTCGACGCCTGCGCGTTCATCATGGATTACCTGAAAACCGATGCGCCATTCTGGAAACGCGAAGGCGTGGCGTCGGGCTCGCGCTGGGTCGATGCGCGCGACAGCGACCGATCCGCGGCTGAACGTTGGGTCGTAAAAGAGCAATCACCCACCACGGCATCATGACGGCCTCCGGCTCAAGACCGGCGATGGCCGACCCAGGGGTTCAAGTGCCGCGCCAAATCGATCACAAATACCTGCGCATTACGCACATCTATCAACGTTTATTTGCGCATTACGCAAACCATGTCGTTATTGGATATTTACACGCGTAACGTTCACCCCTAATATCCAGCGACGCCCGGATGGCTTGTCACATCGCCGCCGACGATTTCCGCCACTGGAAACATGAGTCATGAGCCTTTCATCGCTGGCACACCACCTGCGCAATGCCTCGATTCCAGCCACCTCCCCGCTGGCTGCACGAGGCATTGCCTCATGAAGCGCATCGTCAACCTGCCCATGGCCTTGCGCCGTTCGAAATTGCGTCACTCCTCACGTCCGCCGGATAGCACCCTGCTCGCCTGATCGCGTTCCCCACGCGTAGAGCCCCCTCCTTTTTTCGCTATCGCTGCCAGTACGCCCCGGGACTGCCCGTTGCCATGCGCTGGCCTGAATCCGTGCGCCCGCGTGGCGCCACATCGTGAGTGACGAACCATGAAATTTGCTGCCCTTGAAGATGCCCAACGCTTTCTGGCGAACAACCCCGATATCGACATGATCGAGTTGTTCATTCTCGACGCCAACGGCGTGCCACGCGGCAAGCTGCTGCACCGCGAAGAACTGCTGGCGGTGTATGAAAGCGGGCGTCCTTTGCCCAGCACCATTCTCGGCCTGACCCTGCAGGGTGAGGACGTCGAAAACTCCGGACTGGTGTGGGATGTGGGCGATATCGACTGCCGCGCCTACCCCCTCGAAGGCAGTCTGGTGCGCCTGCCCTGGCGGCAGATTCCAACAGCGGCGGTACAGGTCAGCATGCACCCGCAAGAAGGCATGCCGGCGAGCATCGCCGACCCGCGTCATTTGCTGATCAAGGTGATCGAGGGTCTCAAGGCCGAGGGTTATCACCCGGTGATGGCCTGCGAGCTGGAGTTTTACTTGCTCGATGCCAAGCGCGATCACAACGGTCGCCCGCAACCGGCACTGGACGCCGACGGCGGCCGACCGAGGCATACCCAGGTCTATGGCCTGCGCGAACTGGAACAGATCGAACCCTTCCTCGCCGACCTCTATGCGGCCTGCAAACTCCACGACATTCCGGCGCGAACGGCGATTTCCGAGTACGCCCCGGGCCAGGTGGAAATCACTCTGGAGCACGGCGATGCCTTGCTCGCGATGGACCAGGCGGTGCGCTACAAACGACTGGTCAAAGCCGTGGCCCACAAGCACGGCATGAAGGCCACGTTCATGGCCAAGCCGTTCGATGACCTGGCGGGCACCGGCATGCACATGCATGTGAGCATTGCCGATGCCGAGGGCCGCAACCTGTTCGCCTCCGAGGACCCGGCCGGCACCCCGCTGCTGCGCACGGCGGTGGGCGGCATGCTCGCCTCCCTGCTCGATTCGTTGCTGCTGTTCTGCCCTAACGCCAACTCCTACCGGCGTTTCCAGGCCAACAGCTATGCGCCGTTGGCCCCGACCTGGGGTGTCGACAACCGCACCGTCAGCCTGCGTGTTCCCGGGGGCCCGGCCAACAGCCGCCACATCGAACACCGCATCTGTGGCGCCGACGCCAACCCCTATTTGGCGGCGGCGGCAATCCTGGCCGGCATCCATCGCGGCATCCGCGAAAACCTCGATCCGGGCGAACCAGTTGAAGGCAACGGCTATGCGCAAGCCACGCAACTGCTGCCAACCGACTGGCTGACATCCCTGACGGCACTGGAAAATTCGGCGTGGGCGCGGGATGCGCTGGGGCAGGAATTCCTTGGGGTGTATCTGGCGGTCAAACGTGCCGAGTACCGGCAGTTCATGGCCGAAGTGGGTGAGCAGGATTGGCGTTGGTATCTGACTGAGGCGTAAGCCAGATCAGTTATTCACAGTTCCCTGTGGGAGCGAGCCTGCTCGCGAAAGCGGTGTGTCAGTCACCACAAGTGCTGAATGTGCCGGCC